>CAJTEM010000001.1:0-118371 GCA_910575255.1 Lachnospiraceae bacterium
AGATATCAGAGAATACAAATATTACAGTAAAAGGAGAGAAATATGTTATTATATAACTTTTCAATATATGGTAGATGGAATTATTTATGAATCGGAAGCGCCATGCTGTTATTCTGAAAAAAATTATGCTTTATGGAGTGAGGTGAAAATTTGTTATGATAAAAAGCACCCTGAAAAATTTATGGTTAAAGGTGAGGAGAAGAGTTTGAAAAGAGAGGTTATGATATGGGCAATGATAGCTGGGGGATGTTGGCTTTTTATAATATTTGGTTTGATATATGAAGTGTTTTTCAGATGAAATGATTTAGAGATAGTAATAGAGTATTATAGTATGAAGAAATATCAGATGACATAGAGCTGGAAAGCGGAAACCAACAGGAGAAAAGAAGGAGAAAGGTTAATAAATTATGGAATATTTTAGAATCCGTCAAGATCACAGGTATCTCCACCCGCCAGTTATTACAAATACAATAGATATGGTTCCGGGCAGGAGGGCAGTTTCTCTGGAAAACTCAAAAAGAATCCCGGATGTAAATATTTTATTTGCGGATGCACCGTATTCGCTGGATTTTTTGGATGTTCTGGACAGTCAGCTGTTTTTGGTGAGTCCGGAGGTAAAGAAGGTATTTCTGATATATGAGCCGGAGATGGCTTTTAAGGAGGTCTGCATTTTAAATAATAAGGCAGAAGAATACCGGCTGTATGCGCTGCCGTTGTTTTTGGAGATGGATTGTTTGGCAGAAGGAAGCATAGTCAGCCCTGACAGAAGCCATGTAAAGAGGTTGTGCCTCCGGAAAGATCCGGAAGCTCCAAGCATTTTTAAGGCTGCCGGGCTGATGACCGATGTAGTGATGATCCGTCTGGATGTAGCGGAGAGCCTCCTGCGTAGAGGAATCCAAAGATTCCTGCTGGAACCTGTGGAGTGGGAGGAGGAAGGGAAGACCCAAAGGGAGCCATGGATGGACCGGGGATTGGATAACAGAAAGGGGAGGCTATGGAAGGGAGAATGACAGGGAAGCAGCGGCTGGACAGGCTTTCCCGGTACTGCCAGCAGGCGGAGCAGTGCTTTGGGGAATGCAGAAGCTGTCTGGAAGAAAACCGCCAGGAGATTCTCGGGAAGATAAAGGAGGAGCTGGTTGATAGCATGGAAGCTTTGCAGGCACAGTTTGAGGAACAAAGGGAAGCAGGGGAGGCCGGAGAGCTGCGTTATGGGTTCCTTTCGTTCCTCCGGACAGGGGTACGGGGACTGGGATCCTGGTTCAGGCTGGATCTTTATGATGACAGGGAAAGGATCTCAGAGACGGAATGCGGGAAGGAATTGGAGCTTTCTGCGGCCCTGGATCCCTGGCGCCAGGGAATCGGTTCGGTGTGGAAGGAACTGGGAAGGCAGTCACAGGTAAGGGATTACGAACTGGAGCCTCTGGTCTTCCAGCTGGCGGAAGGATACCAGAAGCAGGTGCAGGGACTCCTCGGGGAGGCCATGCTGTCGCTTTTAGAGGAGTCCGGGGAGAAATGGTTCGGGGAAGGGCCGGCGGAGATCTGGCAGGGGGAGTTCATGGATCAGGCTGCTTTTCTGTGCGGCTGGGAGCAGGGCGGACTGGTGACAGAGGAGGAGAAGGATGGCAGAGAAAAAGAAAGACTGGCAGAACGGGATTGAGGAATATCCCTTTGATTTTGGACGTTACATAGAGGAACGGCTGCGGGAGATCCCTGACCTGGATGAGAGGCGCTTTGCCAGGAAGGTATTGCTGGATGGGCTGGGCCGTGGGATCCGCTGTATGGAAGAAAAATATAAGCAGCTTGAGCAAAGGGTATACGAGGAGCTTCAGCCTGAGGGAAACCGGTATGAAACAGTAATCACCATTGTGGAAAAACAGCATTATGATCCCCGGAACCAAACCCTGTTCCCGGTCATACCCGGGGATCTGGGGGAGCCAGGGGCAGGAGAACCGGGGCTGGTGGGGACTGTGTTCCTGGAGCTGGGATGGGAGGCTGGACGGCCGTTCCGGGAAGGGAAGAAATATGGCGGGGTAGTCCGCCGGGAAGGGAAGGAGCGCCCCGCGCTCTTCCGGCTTCAGCAGGCAAAGCGGTACCGGAAAGCAGTGGAGGAGCTTTACCAGGCGTTCCAGGATAACCAGATACCTTGGGTTACTGTCAATACGGCATATCTGGATCAGTTTTTTGACGTATTCCTGGTGGAGTCGGAAGAGGAAGGGCAAAGAAGCAGGGGGAGGATGCCTGCCTGGGAGGATTGTGGGATCTGGTTCGGGGAGGACAGGCAGTTTGTTCGATACGGCTGGGTCCCGTTGTGGAATATAGAAGCAATCCCTTTTCGCAGCACCCGGTTCATGACACCCTGTCTGGACGGGATCTCCTACGAGCATGAGTTTGCTTTGGATGAGAGGAAGGAGAGTGACGGCTATCTGGTCAGTGGGAATGAGGACATCCTGGAGATCCGCCATGAGAAGGGACGGATAGTTGTCCGTTCGGAAAAGGAGATTTTTGAGGGGTGGCAGGTTCTCCGCCTGGCGCAGGGAGAGATGGCGGACTCTCCGGGTTATCGGGAGCCTTTGCTGGGCAACCACAGGCGGGATTCCTTTATCCGCCGGCTGGCGGATAATAGCCGGGAGTCACTGATGACCTGGGCGGATCTGTCCCGGCGGATCCTGGAGCTGGATATCAGGGATTATCTGGAGGTGGATGGATACGAGATCCGGGAGCCTTCCCGGGAAGAACCCCGGGAGGAGGGGATGAACTGGTTCCTTCCGGAGGGGCTGTTTCCCATGGAGGGACGGAAGGTGCTGCTGCTGAAATTTCGTGCCAGAAGGCCAGGTTATTATCTGAATGAGAGCATGGTGCGGTTCGTGGTATCGCAGCTGCAGCTGGAAATAGGGGAATACCGATGTGAGGGGGTGATGGTATGAAAACAAAAATGATACAGGAGTTATGATGAAGATCAACCGGATAGGAGAGAATTTTATGAAAATAAAGGGCAGTATATGGATCGCTGTATTATTATTTTTAGAGACAGTTATATTTATTGAAACAAGGTATGTTTTTCCGGCCGCTGTTATTGCATGGGACGGGAAATTTGAAGTTATTTTTTTGTTATTTTGGGTATTTCATATCTCGCTACTGTTCCTGATATTTACACGTTATTTTTTACAAATGCCAAAAATTAATTGGCAATATTTGGCAGAAATCATAATTATATTTTTAGCAGTGAGAATCGTATATGATGTCTTTTTAAGCGATTATACAAGACAAAGGACAGCTGCTGATTATTATAAAATGGCAAGAATATGCTTTTATTCTGAAGTGGGTATGAATACATTCATAGTTCTGCTTTTTGGATGGTATGCCAGGCTCATGAAATATAAAATATATGTTAGAGTTTCTGATTGGATCAAAATTTCATTGCTCTTTTTCGTCATTATATTTTGTGTGTCGGGAGCAGAATATATCATAAGATTAATGTCGGATTTTGAGGAATTTCAGGAAAAAGACACGATTTCCTATGGTAATGTCATGATGGTATTTCTATTTAATATCTTTTTTCAGAATATTATTGCATTCCTGATGGAAACCATTTTATTTTCAGTCATGATACCGGGAGAGCAAGCCGGGCGGCAAAGCGAAGAAGGAAGTTATGGAAGCAGGCAAAGCGCAAAGAGAACAATAGCATGGGTATTAGTTGTCATAATAGTCTTGTTGTTTGTATCAGGAATTTCAATTTTGGATTTTTTATAAAACCCGATTGCCGGGCTTAAAAAGGTAAGACAGAAGCAAAAAAGTTAAACGAGGAGAAAGGAAGATGGGAAAATATAAATATATAAAAAAATATATAGGAGACCCGCTGAAAAGTGAAGGATTCCGTTATGACGGGTTTGAATCCGGGGGGATCTGGACTTTTTGCCGCAGGAAGGGGGACGTTACACAGAGTGTCCGGATTTGTCAGGAAAGATTTTTGGGGAATATGGCAGAGGTAATCCTGAGTACAGATGCTTACGGGCAATTACCAAAAACAATCGCGTGGAGCAGCTATGATAATGAAGAGGAGTTTGAGGCGGCCGCAAAGAAATTTTACGAAAAAATAAAAAGTGAAGGATTGGAATTGCTGGAAAAAATGAGTGTTCCTGTTACGGAAATCCGTCCAACGGCAGAGGCGGAACGTTACCTGTTTGAAAATCATGAAGAATTATGCCGGGAATACAAGGATAAGCTGCAGATTGGGGATAGAAAAGCAGAAGGGATGATGGAGAAAATCATTACTTTTATGAAAGAACATGAAAATGAGAATTTTGAAACATTCAAAAGAGACCTGATAGGAATTGCAGCAGTTTATGGCGGGATCTATGAAGAAAAATGCCAGGCAAAGTGGGATTGTCATGAGGGAACCAGGACATGGATGGAGATCGGGAACAAGACTTGTTATCCGCTGGAAGAAATCATTTTCTGCTGGAGGGACAGGGAATATGATTTCCTTTGGGAGCGGTATCAGTATGTTATATTGTAGTTGCATTAATTTTGAAGTAATCAGTGTTTGGTGTTTGCGTCAATGCAAGGTGGATGAAGGAGGGATTTTCATGAAAATAAAGGGAAGTATATGGATAGCAGCATTACTGTTCATAGAGACAGTGATATTTATAAAAGCGCAATATGTTTTTCCGCCATCGATCATTGCGTGGCATGAAGAGTTTATGGTAAGATTCTTAGTTTATTGGGTGGTGCATATTTTGTTACTGTTTTTCATTTTCAACCGGTACTTTTTGAATTGCAGAGAGGTTAAGTATCCGCGTCTGGCAGCTGTAATCCTGATATTTCTACTTATAAGGATCGTCTTTGATATCTGGATGTGTACATATATTGGCCATAAAACAGTGATTTTTTACTTTCCATTGGCAAGGGTATGTTTATACTCGGAAGTAGGGATGAGTCTGTTGATATGCCTGCTCTTTTGGGGATATGCAAAGTCTGCAGGATATGAAGTGCGTTTCAGGCTTGCAGACTGGATAAAAGTGATGCTTTCCCTGACTGGTGTGATTTTCTGCATTCTGGGTGCGGAATATTTGATACAGTCTTTTTGGGATTATGAGCTTTCCCTGGAAAAGGATACGGTTTCCTACGGCAATGTAGAAAGCGTATATTTATTTAATCTGTTTTTTCAAAATATCATTGCATTTCTGATGAATTCCACCTTGTTTTCGGTTGTTATATCAAGAGAACAGGCTGCCTGGCAAAGGACAGAAGAGGAAAGTTATGGAACCAGGAAGAGCGCAAAGAGAACAACAGCATTGGTATTAGCTGTCGTAATTATCTTGTTGTTTGTATCAGGAATTTCAATTTTGGATTTTTTATAAAGGTTTTGAAAAGGCTGTAAAGGAATTTTTCGAAGAAACAGTAAGCAAGCAGGTCTTCTGCGCAGGGGAATCCGGAGGTTGGCGCCGGGATCTGTGGTGTGGGAGGAAGAGGGAGGAAAGACAAAGTGAGAAAACAGAACAGTACCTTTCAGACAGCATTTCTCTCGGAGGCAGGATCCGAGCTGGAGAACCAGGATTATTTTGCGTATGTGGAATTGGACGGGTATGCCTGCTACGTGGTTGCGGACGGGCTGGATGATTCCCGGGATGCAAAGAGCGCCCGTCTTGCCACTCAGGCGGTCATCCTGGAATTCCAGGAGCGCCCGTCTCTGGGGAAGAGAGCCATCCGCTCTTATCTGCAGGCCGCGAACCGGGCCCTGTGCCAGGCGGACAGCAGGGAGCGCCTGAAAGCCTCAGTCCTGGTGGCGGTGACGGATTATGAGAAGGTGCGGTACGGCTATGCGGGAAATGCCCGGCTGCGCTTGTACCGGGACGGGAAGGTGAGGGAGCAGAGCCGGGACATGTCCCTGGGAAGCGATGAGCAGAGGGAGAAGAGGCTGCCGGACGATGCCCTTGCCAGGCATGAGGAGAGGAACAACCTCTATGCCTATGCCGGGAAGGGGAGGGGCTTTTTGCCCTGGATATCCGGGAAATTGCGGCTGGAAAACGGCGATATCCTGGTGATGTATACCCGGGGCATCTGGGAAAACCTGGACAGTGGGGAAATGGATGACGTCTTTTCCGAGGCCGGGGACAGTCCTGGGGAAAGCCTGGACAACATCGAGGATCTGCTTCTCTCCCGTCAGCCGGAGAGACTGGAGAACTATACCCTGGCTGCTGTTTTTATCAACAAGGTATTTCAGGATCCGGAGCGGAAACAGAAGAGGAAGAAGAGGATCCGGATCGCTGTCATAGCAGCGGCGGTAATCCTGCTTGCCGGCCTGGGAATATGGCTTTTCCAGCGCTGGAGGCAGGGCAAGACAGAGGAACTGCAGCGGCACTACGGGGATATGATCGAGTATCTCCAGGATAATAATTTTGTCCGGGCGGAGGAGGAGTGTAAGGAGGCCGGGAAGCTGGCGGAAAAGCTCAGGAAAAAGAAGGCGCTGCTGGAGCTGTCGGATTACCAGAAGCTGCTGGAGGCGGTCCAGGAGGCGGAGGACGCATTCGGAAAGGGAGACTACGAGGAAGCCCAGACCGCTTATGTGACGGCAAGAGAGCGTTCCCGCTATGCGGATCGGATAGCGGACGCTTATATAGAGAAAAGGCTTTCCCTGATCACGGATTACCGGTCGGTGTTCGACTATCTCCAGCTGGGGGATGCGCTGGCGGCACAGGGGGATTACAGCCGGGCGGAGGAGAAGTACCTGGAGGCAAGAAGGCTGGCAACCGTTGCCTGCTTTGAGGAGGGGCGGCAGGACGCCCTGGACTGCCTGGATTCCCTGTATGAGCTGCGCAGCCAGGCGGAGGAGGCGGATACCCGGGAGGCAAAGGAGAAGGCCGTAAATGAGACCGGGGCGGCACAGCTGGCTTCGGAGGGAGACAAGGCCTTTGCGGAAGGAGACTATGAAGGGGCGAAGGCTTATTATGCTATGGCTCTGGAAAAGTACCAGGAGCTGGGGGATGAGGCCCACGGTGAGCTGATTCAGACGAAGATAGAAGCCAGCGGGAGGAAATCAGAAGAGAATCAGGAGAAGGAGAGGCAGGCGGATGCCTGTCTGGAAGCCGGGAGAGAACGGGAGGAGGCCGGAGAGGCGCTGGAGGCCAAGAAACAGTACCTGATGGCCAAGAACCTGTACCGGGAACTGAAGAAGGAAGAGAAGGTCATGGAGGTGAGCGGCCGGATTGAGCTGCTGGAAGCGGGAACTGAAGAAGAGAAGGAAAACGCCGGTGCAGCCGGCGGAGCGTCGGAAAAGAACCGGGGAGAGAGAGGACAGGAAGAGACAGAGGCAGGGGAGGAAGCAGGGCCAGGGAGAGAAGCAGAGCCAGGGGGAGCAGCAGGGCCAGGGAGAGAAGCAGAGCCAGGGAAAGGAGCAAGGGAAGGGGAAGAATTGACAGGATCACGGGGAAATGCGGCCGGCCTGCCGGAAGGCTCCGGGAAAGGGCCGGTGAGCGGGCCGGGGGGAAGCAGGGCCGTAGCCGGGATCGGGCCGGGCAGAGAGCCGTAAAAAGGATCCGGGGAGAAGCGGTTCAGGGAAGTGTCGGGGGAGAGCCGGCAGGTTTTCCGCGCGGCTGGGAACAGGATGGACTGGCGACAAAGGAGGAGGA
This sequence comes from Lachnospiraceae bacterium, assembly GCA_910575255.1. Classification (GTDB taxonomy): domain Bacteria; phylum Bacillota; class Clostridia; order Lachnospirales; family Lachnospiraceae; genus Brotaphodocola. The sequence goes on from CAJTEM010000001.1 coordinate 7,629, forward strand.
GAATGGCAGAGAAGAGGAAGGGCCGGATGGAAAGAACCGAAGAATATCCTTTTGATTTTGAGCGTTACATAGAGGAACGGCTGCGGGAGATTGAGGATCTGGATGAGAGAAGATTTGCTAAAAAGGTATTGCTGGATGGGCTGGGAAAGATGGTTCGGTGTATGGAAGAAAGGTATGAGCGGCTGGAAGGGAGACTTGCGAGGGAAGTTGTCTTAGAAGAGAGCCAATATGGGATTGCCATGACCGTCATCCGGCGGGAGCATTATGACCCGACCAATCAGACCCTGTATCCGGTGGATGAAAGGGATCTGGATCCGGAGCGGCTGGCGCGGGAGTTATCAGACGAGAACCATAGTTATCTGTTCACCGTTTTTTTAGAAGCGGATGATGAGACGCAAAGGATATTCGAAGCCGGCAAAAGCCCTGGCAGCGGCTGGCAAAGTCAGGAGAGAAGACTGCATATCAGCAGAGCCAGGCGGTATCGGGAGGCGGTGGAAGGTTTATATCAGGTATTCCAGGATAACAGCATCCCATGGGAGACGGTGAATACGGCTTATCTGGATAAATTCTATGATGTTTACGTGGAGGCGCCAGGAACAGAAGCAGAGGAGAAATCAGGAAAAGAGCCGGAGAAAATCTGGTTTGGGGAATTTGAGGAAAGGATCCGTTATGGATTCCTTCCGCTTTGGAACCTGGAACAGTTTTTCTTTGATGGGACGGATTTTATGCTGCCATGTATGGACGGTATTTATTATGAACATGAATTTTTGCTGAATGAGAAAGAAGAAGGGGATGGATACCTGATCCAGTCCAACGAGGATATTTTGGAAATCCGCCATGAGGAGGGGAAGATCATCCTGAAATCAGAAAAAGAGACCTTTGAGGATTGGAAGGTACTGCATATCATCGGGAAGGAGCCTTTGCAGTCCCTGGATTATGACTATCCTTTGCTGACGAACCGCAGAAAGGATTCCTTCCTGCGGCGGCGATATGGGGATAGCCGCAATGGCCTGCTGACCCGGGCGGAGCTGTTTCGCCGGATTATGGAGCTGGATATCCAGGAATTTATTGAAGTGCAGGGATATGAGATCAGTAAGGAGGGTGAGGCTTACCCGGCCGGGGAGGGGATGGACTGGTTTGAGGAGGAGGGACTGTTCCCTCTGGACAGCAGGAAGATACTGGTGCTGAAGTTTCGGGAGATCCGGCCGGGCCATTACCTGAACAGCAGTATGGTAAGGTATGCAATATCCCGGATTCAGCGGGAGGTCGGTGAGTACCGATGTGTGGGGGTGTTGGTATGAATTATGCGTGGGAGGCTGCACTGGCAGCAGACCGGTCAGGAATGAAAAGGGAGGATGTCCGTTATGTCCCGGCACAAAAAGTAAGTCCTTATGTGGAGGTGCTCCAGGAGGATATCAATATCCGGGATATCGGAAATGGGACGGTTGAGGTGAACCCACTCTTCCGTTTCGCAAGAGAATTCTCGGATCTGTTTGATGTCAACCTGGAAGGGCTGGAAAAGACAAGGGAGATCTTCTTTGATATTTCCCTGCAATATCTGGTACATTGGGATCTGAGGGAGGGGATGTCGAAGCAGGAGTATGAATTGCGCTTTCTTCTGCGGGATCTGTTGGATGGGGTATGCGGAAAGCAGGTATCCGGGGCAATCACGAGGATCCCGGGAGAAAAGCTTCGCTTTCTCCTGCGGCTGATCCGAAAGCGCTACCGGTGCGGCGGCTCCCTGGGCTTGTTCCGGGAAGGGATGCGGTGCCTGTACCCGGACAGCCTGGTATATGCCAGCAGGGAAGAGGCGCATCAGCTGATGATCTATGTGGGGAAGAAAGAGACAGAGGAGGAGCAGGAGAGAATGGAGCTTTTGCTGGGAATGTTTCTGCCGCTGTGCTATGAGGTGAAGCTGTTCTGGGAACACCATTTTGGAATTTTGGATGTGGAAGAGACGATGGTGCTGGGGGAGATGGTGTTGTTTTGATAAAAGAGATATATATGACAAAGGAGGGATCAGGCGATGAAGGAGGAAAGGTTGATTGTCCGGCCATTTGAAGAACTAAGAATTTTGGAGTATGCTTCCGTCCAACAGACGAATGAGCATGCGCAGGCAAGGGTGAAAGGTTGGATTCCGTTTGGAAAAAAGGAAGATTATATAAGAGCGGGGGAAAAATTGATATGGGTTCAGGTGTTTGCCGTATCGGGGAACCAAGAAAGAATCCTGTTTTATGGCGTATTGGAAAAGGTACATCTGGATGTGCAAAACCAGACCTGTATGGCAGAGCTTTGTCTGTGTTCCGGGACACGTCTGATGGATGTGGATGAGCATACCAGAAGCTTCCAGGAGGAAAAGCTGCCCTACAGCGAACTGCTGGATGTCTGCAACCGGGGATATGAAAATGCTGCAAGGATTATGGCAGAGGGAAAAGGGAAGGTTATCGGACGGTTCCTGATGCAGTACCGGGAGACCGACTGGGAATTCATAAAGCGTCTGGCAGCCATGAACCATACGACGGTATTTGCGGACTGTCTGACAAAAGGTGAAAAATATCATTTCGGTATTCCGGACAGGAAGGCAGAAACCGGGGCGGATACAGGGGAATACCGGATCCGCCAGGAAATGTCGGAATACTGGTTCAAAAAGGAAAACAACGTGTTCATCCGTCCGGAGGATACCATTTCCTATATATGGGAGGATAGGGAACCCCATAAGCTGGGAGAGAAGCAACAGATAGAGGGAAAAGAATATCATATCTGGAAGATTGAGAGCAGTCTGAGGGGGAATGAACTATACCATACCTGCTATATGAAAACGCGGCCTGGTTTTCAGGTGCCGGCCTATGATAATCCCGGGCTTGCAGGGGTTTCTCTTATGGGAAAGGTGATAAAGGTAAAAGATGAGGAGGTAAAAATACAACTCTGTTGTGACGAGAATCAGGAAGGAACCGGGGCACGCTGGTTTTCTTTTTCCAGCATATATTCTTCAGGGGATGGCTCCGGGTGGTATTGTATGCCGGAGCCAGGAGATTTGGTCAGGCTGTATTTTCCGACTGCCAAGGAGGAAGAGGCTTATGTGATCAGCTCCTTCCATGAAGATGGCGCAGCCCTCAGGACAAAGCCGGCTCATAAGTTCTGGAGGAATAAGGAGGGGAAGGAGATCCGCCTGTCTCCGGAACGTATTTTGATAACCAATAATGATGGGACTTCCATAGAATTGTCGGATGAAGAGGGAATTGAAATCATCAGCGAGAATTCCGTGACAATCCGTGCAGGAAACAGCTTATCCATTTCCAGCTCAGATTCTTCTATTGAATTGGATGCTTCCAGACGGATTCGGATGAAGCAGGGCGATACGGAGATGACGCTGGGAGGCGATATTTTTATGCAGGGGGGCAGAATCCGGTTATAAAAATATGTATTCTGGGAGTACATAAAATCAGAAAAGGAGAAAGAGGATGATCTTAGAATTGGCAGATGAGGTAAGGATGGAGAGTGATATTCCGATCCGGCAGGTGGAATGGTTCCGCTTCTTCTGGAAACCTTGCAGCCATGCTGTTTTCAGGGCGGAAGGGGTTTGGGACAAGGCAGGGGGCCATGGAACAGAGCAATATGATGAAAGCAGCCTGAAAGTGTGGCAGGTTAAAAACAATGAGAGCCGGATCCTTTTCCATGGATATATCAGATCTATGGAGCTTCGGTATCATGGGCAAAGCAGCCGGGTGATGCTTGAGGCGGTATCGGCGTCCGAACGGCTGGATCGGAGAATCGGGAACAGATCATTTCAAAATACGGGAAGAACCTACGGTGAGATTGTGAGAGAAGTGATGGAAAGAACAGGCGGCAGTGTCATTTCCAACCCAAAACAGGATAAGAAGATAGAATCGCCGGTATTTTGCTGTGGGGAAACCGGATGGCAGTTCACCAACCGAATGGCAAAGAGGATCGGGAGTTTAGTTATCCCGGATATTGAGACAGGCAGGCCGAATCTGTGGTTTGGGATGAGGGAAGGAAAGGAAATCCCCTGCTTCCTGAAAACAGATTATCATGTGGAGGTATCTGCCTTGGGAAAAGGCAGGAGGATACGCCTTGGCGCCGAGGACAGAAATTTCTATCAAACCGGCGATTATATGACCTGGATGGGAAGGAAAATGACTATTGTGGAGGTGGAAGGCCGCCTGGAGCATGGAGAACTGACCTTTTCTTATGTTCTGGAGGATCAGGCCGGTTTCAGGCCGGATTCTCATGAGGAGGGACATCCGGCTGGCCGGGGGTTCTGGGGAAATGTCCGGAAAGTGAAAGGGGAGATGGTGAAGCTTGCCCTGGATATGGATGGCGGGGAAGAAACCGGCGATTCCTATTATCCATGGTATCCGGAAACCGGGAATGTACTTTATGCCACGCCAGAAGAAGGAGCCAGGGCTTTCTTGTGCTTTTTTGAGGAAGGGGAGCGGGAAGGGGCAGTGATTTATACCAGGAATCCAAAGCAGAAGGAGGAACGGGACTATAAGGAGAGAGAATTACATATCAAAGGGGGGAATAAGGTCTGCCTGGGAAAGCGGGATGTGAAGTTTTGCCGGGGAAGGAAGCACAGGCTGTCACTGGGCGATGGCAGTCTCACTTTTGATACATCAAAGAGGCTTCGTATTATGGCAAACGGGAAGATACGGATGAAGGCCAGGCAGATTATCATCGATACGCCGGACGAAGTGAATATCTGCCAGGGGTGAGGGATGTGTGAAGGAGGATAGGATTGTGAAGATTATGTTTCAATCGGAATCTATGTTTCAGGGTTTTCGGGACGAGGATAAAGTCAGCCAGGAGAAGAAAGAAAAAGCGGAAGAGATGATGCTTAAACACAGGCTTTTTTTCGGGCATTTCCAGAAAGAGGATCAGTATGTAACAAGCGGTTCTGTCCTCTGGTGTGACGGGGGAAGCCACATGATGGCTTTTGATGTTGGCATGAGCCATGGGGTAGAGAGGGGAGAAAAAGAGTCTTTGGGGGTATGCGAGGATTGTGAGGTGAATTATAATATTTATTCTTTTGGCGGCTGCAAGTATCCGACACCGGAGGGATGCCCGGGGAGGAGGCTGGTAGTTGTGGATGGGACGTCCAGCCGGGTGCGCGAAATGGATCGATGTACTCCTTTGCTGGATAAAAGCTGGCAGAAAACGAAAAAGGCTAATCTGAGAATATGGGACTTCAGGAAAAAGAGATTTTGTGATGCGCTGACAACGGGAGATTATCTGACATGCTTCTATGGAGGGAGAATCTCCGTGCTGGAAGTTCCGCATGTTGTATATCCGGAGGATTACAGAAGAGAAAATTCAGAGAATATTAATTGTTATGGGTATGCGTTTGGGATAGATAGGCTTTTGGCACCAGGAACCATGGCTTTTTTTGGAGGTAATATCCTTCAAAATGAAACGGCTTCATTGAAAGAGTTAACAGAGTATGTATCGAATGATATGGAAAATTTGTCTATATCAATTAGGATAATTAACGATCCTTCTGAATGTGGGGAAGATGAATATGTTGTTGCAATGAAGAGTTCAACAAAGTTAATAAATGGAACGACAGATTATCATTTTGCCGTGCAGTTATCGGACGGTACTTGGGAGGACAAACAAGGGGCGTGTGCATCCAGATGGAATTGTTTAGATGGAACAGATGATACTTGGGACATGTATGAAGGAGATGGTTATTACAATACGGAGTCTGTTTATTTTGCAGTAAATAAGAAAGATGTAGAAAAGGCAAGAGAAATCTATTAAATGGAGAGTCTGGATTTATAATCCAAGTTATTATTTCGGGGAGAAAGATTTTATGAAAAGATATAAATGGATAATTTTAGGCGGAGCGGCCGTGATTTTTGCAGTCCTTTTTATAGGATTTAATAAAGGATTCTCTCTTTTCCAATCGAAACCGGAAGACCTTTTGCATGAATCAGAGACAGAAGATTTGACTTATGGCCAGGAAGAGAGTGAAACGACGGAGGAGTACAGTGAGGCGGCCTCCAAAGAAGAAAGACCGAAGAGGGTGAATCATTTATATGATAATGAGACCCCATATGAAGAATTGATAACAACAAAATATTCAGCGGAAGAGATGGAATATCTGGAGGAATATATCAGCGATTACAAGGATGAAGAAATCGAGAGGGTGTACTTTGCCATAGACCGCAAATATCGGTTTGAGTGTGTCAGGGAGGGAGAAAGAGTTTCTTATGTTATGTTTCAGGGCGAGGACGGGAGTTTATTATGCGTGTTTTTTGACAGTGAAAGCCATGATGTTTATCAAGTGGAACGATTTTTTGAGTTTTATTCGGTAAAGGATTTTGAGGACAATGCGCAGCCTGGAGTAACTACGTTAGGTGAGATAGAGGCTGTCTTTGGGACTCTTACTAAATTTGAGAGAGTAGAAGCTGTTTGTAATCGTGTAGTACAGGAAGGAACACTACTCATAATATCCGTTTTTGATCGGGAAGCCAAGAAATTCATAATGTATGAAATGACGCTTTTTCGGGATGGGGAAAGCATTTCGGAAGAGGAACCAAGATATATCAGAGAACTTCCGGAAATGCTGCCTATGGATAAGCATATTAATAAAGATAATGAGTAATAGGAGAAGGACTTTATGAAAAAGTATTTCATAGTTTTGTCAGCAACCTGAGGGAGGTTTGGAAAAGGAGAAGGAAATGAAATATTTTGAAATAGTGGATTCACCAGAATTAAAATATGCGCCGCAATTAAAGAATTGGTATGGAAAATTCGACGTAAGAAATATCCGTATTGACAGGTTCCCTGAATTGCCGGAGAACCAGTTGTTTTTTATTGAGCCATCGGATCATACGGTTTATACGGATATCATACGTTTTCCTTTTCTGTTGGTATCCCCGATGGTGAAAGCAGTGATCCGGATGTATCGGGAGTGTTGTTTTTTCCGGAATATTGTATTGCTGGATTCCGTGAGAAAAGAATCAAGACAATATTTTCTGCCGGTGCTGGATGAAACCAACGAGATAGAGGTAGAACAAATTAACTACAAAAACGGAATCCATGTATCGGAAAAAGCTCACAGGGATCAGGAAATCCTGGCATTGGACAGGCATTTGTTCTGGGTCAGGGATTATCAAAAACGGCATACCATCCTGTCAATGGATATGGCGGAGAGCCTGATCCGGCGAGGGATAACAGGGCTGGGACTTTGTGAAGTAAGGTTATATCAAAAATAAGGAGGGGATACAGATGGGATATTTGGATGAAGAAATATTGGAAACGAGGAGACAGTTCAGGCGACAAGAGCATACAACTTTAGAGACGGGGATGTATGCAGGCGAGGAATTAATTACTTTTACCTGCAGTAAGATATTCGATTCCCATGTCTGTATTCCATTGCCAGACCAGTTTGTAATGATGCCAGAAGGCATGAAAAATATAAAATATCCCTCCAGGGAGGCTCCGGATTTTGTGATGACAAGCCTTGACAGTACAGTAAATATTTGCCTGAATCTATTGCCGGTCTCATTAAAAGAAGGGGAACTGGAGGCGCTGGCCAGCCAGTATAAAAATGCGTTGCAGAGTATATATCCTTCAATGACCATAAAAAAACATAGGCTCATGGCAGAGGGGAAAGGCCTGGAAACAGAGTGTTTTGAATATAGGGGTAGCCATCTCGACGGGCAGAGCTATAACCGTGTTTATCTGATCCGGCTCAGGAAGATGGTATTGCATGGGGTGTTCAATTGCGAATGGAAAAACAGGGAGGACTGGTCAGAAATTATGGACAAGATATTTTTAAAAGTAAGGGAAGAGGCATAGCGGCAGCTTGGGCTGGCGGTTGCCATGAGTAAGGGATGTGGGGAAAGAATTTATGAAAAGATATAAATGGATAATTTTAGGCGGAGCGGCCGTGATTTTAGCAGTCCTTTTTATAGGATTTAATAAAGGATTCTCTCTTTTCCAATCGAAACCGGAAGACCTTTTGTATGAATCAGAAATAGAAGATTTGACTTATGGCCAGGAAGAGAGTGAAACGACGGAGGAGTACAATGAGGCGGCCTCCAAAGAAGAAAGACCGAAGAGGGTGAATCATTTATATGATAATGAGACCCCATATGAAGAACTGATAACAACAAAGTATTCAGCGGAAGAGATGGAATACCTGGAGAAATATATTAATAGTCGCAAGGATGACTTAGAAATCGATTTGATTTATCACCGTATAGACAGCGAATATCGGTTTGAGTGTGTCAGGGAGGGAGAAAGAGTTTCCTATGTTATGTTCCAGGGAGAGGACGGGAGCTTATTATGCGCGTTTTTTGACAAGGAAAGCCATGATGTTTATCAAGTGGAACGATTTCATGAGTTTTATTCGGTAAAGGATTTTGAGGACAATGCGAAGCTTGGAGTAACTACTTTAGATGAGATGGAAGCCCGATTTAGCTCGCTTGGGAAACACCATAGATATGATGTTTATCGTAATAGAGTAGTCAAGGAAGGGACTCTTTATATGATCTTTCAACCCATTCCAAGAGAACCTTTTATTTTATTTGATATGACTCTTTTTCGAGATGGAGAGGGAATTCCAGAAAAATATAAAGAAGGAGCAGATAGGATAGCCGGAATCAAAGAATTGCCGGAAATGCTGCCTATGGATAAGCATATTAATAAAGATAATGAGTAATAGGAGAAGGACTTTATGAAAAAGTATTTCATAGTTTTGTCAGCAACCTGAGGGAGGTTTGGAAAAGGAGAAGAAAATGAAATATTTTGAAATAGTGGATTCACCAGAATTAAAATATGCGCCGCAATTAAAGAATTGGTATGGAAAATTCGACGTAAGGAATATCCGTATTGACAGGTTCCCTGAATTGCCGAAGAACCAGTTGTTTTTTATTGAGCCATCGGATCATACGGTTTATACGGATATCATACGATTTCCTTTTCTGTTGGTATCCCCGATGGTGAAAGCAGTGATCCGGATGTATCGGGAGTGTTGTTTTTTCCGGAATATTGTATTGCTGGATTCCATGAGAAAAGAATCAAGACAATATTTTCTGCCGGTGCTGGATGAAACCAATGAGATAGAGGTAGAACAAATTAACTACAAAAACGGCATACCATCCTGTCAATGGATATGGCGGAGAGCCTGATCCGGAGAGGGATAACAGGGCTGGGACTTTGTGAAGTAAGGTTATATCAAAAATGTGGGGAAAGAATTTATGAAAAGATATAAATGGATAATTTTAGGCGGAGCGACCGTGATTTTTGCAGTCCTTTTTATAGGATTTAATAAAGGATTCTCTCTTTTCCAATCGAAACCGGAAGACCTTTTGCATGAATCAGAGATAGAAGATTTGACTTATGGCCAGGAAGAGAGTGAAACGACGGAGAAGTACAGTGAGGCGGCCTCCGAAGAAGAAAGGCCGAAGAGGGTGAATCATCTATATGATAATGAGACCCCATATGAAGAACTGATAACAACAAAGTATTCAGCAGAAGAGATGGAATATCTGGAGAAATATATAAGCGGTTACGATGATAAAATCGAGTGGTTGTATTTTGGCATAGATCACGAATACCGGTTTGAGTGTGTCAGGGAGGGAGAATGGGTTTCCTATGTTATGTTCCAGGGGAAGGATGGGAGCTTATTATGCGTGTTTTTTGACAGGGAAAGCCATGATGTTTATCAAGTGGAACGATTTTATGAGTTTTATTCGGTAAAGGATTTTGAGGACCATGTGCAGCCAGGAATAACTTCTTTAGATGAAATAGAAGCTGTCTTTGGAACCCTCGCTAACTTTGGGGGAGAAGCTGTTTGCAACCGTGTAGTAAAGGAAGGAACACTACTCATAATATCTGATTACAATGGGGAAACCAGGAAATTCATCGTATATGAAATGGCGCTTTTTCGGGATGGGGAAAGCAGGAAATCCATCATGCAAGAAATGGCGGTTTTTCGGGATATGGAAAGCATTCCGGAAGAAGAACCAAGATTTATCAAACGACTGCCGGAAATGCTGCCTATGGATAAGCATATTAATAAAGAGAATAAGTAACAGCCAGAGGAGTACAATATGATGAAAGATGCAGCAAGAGATTTGAAAAAGTTGATCGGATATAAGAACAATATTCCTTATGAGGAACTTATTACGGTGAGATATCCAGAAGAAGAACTGGAGTATCTGAAAAATGCGTTGAGTTCCTGCGAGAAGATGGATTTGGCCTTTTATTATCTGAGGGACAGTTATCCATTTGAGTGTGTCAGAGAAACCGAACGGGTTGCCTATGTATTGTTTCAGGGAACTGACGGAAGTCTGTTATGTGCTTTTTTTGATAAAGAAAAGTATTTTATATATCAGGTAGAACAATTTCATGACTTCTATTCAATAAAGGATTTTGAAGGAATAAAGCCGGGAGTCACGACGAAGAAGGAACTGGAAGCAATTTATGGGGAACTTGCTACCCACTGTCCCCGGGTGTCATCGGTTCATCTGTTTAATCGGATAGTCCGGGAGGGGACTCTTTTGATCTACTTTCAGATGCAGGGGTTTTGTTGGGCAGAAAATCCGCCAGTAGGTAAAATGGTATTTTTTGTGGATGGAGAAAAGGCGCCGGAGAGTTTTGAGAGTGTTCCGGCGATGCTGCCTATGGATAAGCATACTGCGCAGAATTAAATAGTTTGGAGGAAAAAGATATGGGAAGAAAGGAAAGTTCATTTCATATTGGCGGAGAGTTTAATGGATATGGAAGCGCAAGGTACTTAAAAGGAATTTATCCATCCATGAACCCGCCGGTTTCTCAGGAAAATGTACATCTTTCACCGGATTTTCGTCAATATTTATTGAAGCTGTTGGGAACTATGCCGCTGGTGATTTCGCCATCTGCGATGAACCCCATATTAAAAGCAATATCGGGAACCTTGGCCTGTGTGAATGAGGTGATTATTACGCAGGATAAAAAAAGCGGAAAATACTGCTTTCAGTTTCAGCCTGGAAATATTCAGGAATTGACAGATGGTTCCTACCCGTTTCATTATCAAGGAGTGAAACCTGGAAAAACGGTGGTCGTTTCGTTGGGAGAATATGATTATTCTGGCTTTATTTTGAAGTAGCAGGGAGAGGAAAGATGATACACATAAATGGTATTTTTTTTCTGCTGATACCGCCAGCGCTTATAGGATTAGTCATTTTGTTTGTCATATTTATTTTAAAAGTAAAGTGGGGATGGCTCTGGCTGGTTACCGGCTATTTTATTCTGGCGGGAAGCTATTATGCCTGTTATCAGATAATGAATCAGGAGTTTTATCAATTCCAGACAGAACTTTACAATTGTTACCCTGAGATAGAAGAAGTGGATTTTTCACATCGAGACGGGAGGCAGCATTATCGGATTTACATATTGATGGGCAAAGAAATAGATACAGACCAAATGGAAGGCATGTTTCTTGATATTATGAAAAGGATAAATGAAGAACCGTTTTCCGAATATCTGAGAGATCGGGATAATACGGATTGGTTGTCTATCGATGTGTGTTTTTCCGGAATCCCGGAAGGAACATTTTCATCAGGAAGTTATCAGAGACAGGAATGGTTTAGTAAGGAGCAGCAAAGAGCGCAAGTGTGGGAAAACCGGGCATTGAACAAAAGATATCAATATCATGATTATGCACCGTAGCCCCCCCCAAAAAAAAAATTAATAAACGGGTATGTCAGAACAACGGAGTTCCATAGAATGAGCAATGCAACAGGAAAAGCTGCAGAGGCATTTCGGGCAGCAGAAAGGAAGGCTAATGAATCGAGAGAAGGAACTGGAAGATTACCTGAAGGATTATCGGGAAAAGAGAAGGGAGAAGAAACAAAAGGAGCTTCCGGCTTATGTCAGGAAGCTTGCGGAATCCTTTTTTGAAAAGCTTGGGATTGTGGCCGAGGAGCAGAAATACCGGCAAAGAGAAGAAAATGTGGAACCAGTAAAGTTTGTTTTTTTATGTCGTCTGCTGAGCAGCTATTATACACAAAGCTATGATGCTGTTATGGGGCTTAGTGATTCCCGACTGTATCTGGATGAGGGAAGAAGTGAGATATTCTGGAAGCCGGTTCCGGTCTATGAGGGGATAGAGGAAGATATGGAAGAAGCAAAGAGGCTTCTTAGCCGCAAATTTATCCGTCTGGAGGCTTCTGAACTGTTTTATATCAGGAAAAAGCTATTAGGGGATGACTGGGAATTGCTTCAGGGTTGCTTTCGGGTTCTTTCCAGGCAGGCATTCCAGCAAATGGAGGACAGATGTCTGAAGATGGATGAGGAAATTCTGTTTGTATGCGGAGATTACATGGACAGGCTGAAAATTGTATGGGATAAGGAGCAGGATATTTTTTAAGGCGGCGTAGGAGCAAAATCGAGAGGAACAGGAAGAACAAACGGCGAAGAGGTATCGTAAAAAACAACGAGGAGGAAACAGCATGGACAAGTATGGATACGTGTTAAAGCAGAAGGAAGAGAAAGCCCCGGACAAACGTTACCGGAAAGCAGAACTGGAATTAATGACCACCTTTCAGCTGCGGGAAATATGCCGGAGGGAAAAAATCATCCAGGGAGTTTTGAACCCAATGGATAAGGAGGAGCTGATCCGTACCATCCTGAGATACCGGGGGGCGGATGAATATTTCCTGATTGAAGAACCGGATGAGGAGGGAATGCAGGCACTGGAACGGATATTAAGGGAGACAAGGTTAGAGGAGCGGCAGGATATCCGGATTTCGTGCGGCTCTAAGATCACTGCCTACGAGGGGCTGGCAATCGGTTTTTATGACGGGCTTACCCTGCCCTATGAGAAAAGCCTGGCGGGAACCAATGCCCTGGTAGTAGGCGGTGACAGGACGCTATGCGCTGTTTTAAACGTGGTGGCTATGGGAAACCGGACAGACTGTCTGTATCTGACAAAAGCAGCCGCCCTGGCCTGCCGTGAGTCCGGTGTGAAGAATTACAGCCTGTACTGCATGGGACGCCGGGAATCTGAGCTGCTTTACCGGATTTACATGGGAAGGTACGATTTTATACCGGAGTATATGGAGATTTACCGCATCCCGCTTTTGGACTTTGAGGTGAAAAAGCCGATTCCGTTGTCCATGCCCATGGCCATGGATTTTGGCACCTCCAACACAACAGCCGGCGTCTATCTGGACAACCTGTACTTTGAAAAGGCCGGCCTGCATGACGGGGAACGGGGGCTGCGTGTAAATAATATCAACTATGCCCTGTTCTACGACACGTGCGGAGACTGGGAGGAAACGAGGATGTTTCCCAGTGTGGCAGGCGTCCAGGCGATAGAATCCAATGAGCCGAAATTTCTTTTTGGATATGATGCTATCCGCCTGGCGGATTCCAGCTACATAGATGAGGGCTTCTGCGTATTCTATGACATCAAGCGCTGGATCGGGGATTATGAAAAGCAGGAAGAAATCACGGACCGGCAGGGGAGGCGCGGGTTTGTTTCGCGGAAGGAAATATTGAAAGCCTACTTCGAGTATGTGATCAAAGCAGTCCGTGACCGGTTTAAATGCAGGATCGAGGGAGTCCATATCTCATGCCCGGTAAAACAGAAGGCGAAATTCCAGAAGCTTTTTTCAGAAATCCTTCCGGAATATGCCATAGAGAAACGGGATATGGTCGACGAAGGGGTATCGGTGCTGTATAACACCATATCCGGAATGATCCGGAAGGGGAATTATGAGGACGGCCAGGAGTATAAGGCGCTGATTATCGACTGCGGGGGCGGAACCACGGATCTTTGTTCCTGTTCATTCCGGATCTGGGACAGGAGGGTGGCCTACCAGATTGAAATGGATACTTCCTATGAGAACGGGGATACGGATTTCGGCGGCAATAATCTGACTTACCGGATCCTGCAGCTGATCAAGATTGCTATTGTAAACCAATGGTATCCGGGGCATTTGAAAGAAGAGAAAGAGATTCTTTCCGGATATGATATGGATGTATTCCGGTATGTGGATCAGTATGGTTCGGAGGAAGTATATAAGGAGCTGGAAGAAGAGTACAGAAAAGCGGAACGTTTTCTTCCCACCCGTTTCCGGGAATTCGAGAACCGGAGCAGGTCGGACTATTATCAGGTGAAGAACAACTTTTATTTTCTGTTCCGCCTGGCGGAAATGGTAAAAAAGGAATTTTATAACCATGTGGGAACCCTGAGGGTTGGCATGTCCTCCCAAAAAGTAAGCGACAGCGCGACTACCTGGATACCCGTGGATAAATGGAAATTATCCGGTTATGGGGAGAATGGACTTGGGATCGTCAAGGAATTTCCCACCGTGTATCTGAGCATCTATGAGCTGGAACTGCTTTTAAAGGCCGATATTTACGGGATTATCAGACGGTTCCTGGGACATATGTACGAGGAGGAGCTGCTGGAGGAGTATTCCATCATCAAATTAACCGGCCAGTCCTGCAAGATCGCTATTTTCCGGGATGCCATAAAGGAGTTTGTGCCGGGAAGGACTATCCAGTTCAAACGCCGCAGCGGCGACCTGACCCGGGATTTTGAGTTGAAGATGGCCTGCGTGGATGGGGCGCTGAAATATCTCAAGGACAAGAAGTATGGGTTTGCCGATATTGTAATCCATACCAAGGATCCGGCTCTGCCTTACCGGATTACCGCTTTTACCCATAGCGGGGAAGAGGTGGCGCTCATCCACAGCCTGAGACGGAACAGCCGCAGCGGCATGATCTCCAGGAACCGGGAAGACCTTACGTTGAAGCTGTATTTAAAGGACATGGAGGGAAGGGAGCGGTATCAGTACACCTGCTACAGCTCTCTGGCGGATTTTGAGGAAAAAACGTATGAAGAGATCCAGGAGCAGTATGGAGGCCATATCCTCCAGGCGGATACGGATGATATCATAGAGCAGGAAGTGAAGTTCTTTGTGTGGGCAAGGCCGGCGGACTGGGCGTTCTCTGTAGTGCCGGTGTACCGGAGAGACGGGAAGCTGTATCTGGGGAGAGAGGAAGAGTTCTGTTTTGAAAATGACGGATGGGTGCAGAATTTTTTTGATGGGATGAAGTAGGAGAAGGAAAAAGGCCGTATTTCATCATCGGAAAAGCAGGGGGAACCATTATCTTTGGTTATCAGTTATCTGCGCAGCAGTATAGTAACACGCAGCTATGCGTATGAATTCAGTCTTTGCAATGAGTTGCTATATGTCGATAGAAACAGGATAAGTGCATACTGGTATCCTGAATTTCTGTATCCGTATACACGGGATCAGGAAGAATTTTTACAAAGGGAATTACAAAAAAAGTTTATAAGAGTTAAGAAATATGAAACAGAGATCTTAAGACGAGAGCTGTTCTCCTCTTATTGGGATATTGCAAAAGGATATTTTGAGGAGTTGACTGCTGATATAAAGAAAAAGGAAAATTTGCAGATCTATTATGGTGAACATATGGGGGAACTGGAAGCTCTATCATCAACACCAGGCCAGGCATGAAAAAGGTGGGATGACAAAGAGTGAAAGGATACATGAAGGAGGGAGAGAGTTATGGGCAGGAAAAAATATATATTAGCGGGATGTTTGGCGATAATTGTGGCAGGCTGGTTTTTGGTCAAAAAAGCAGATATTTTTCAGTTGAAAGAGGTAGTATTGCCGGCAATTTCCAGGGATATGGCCAAGGGGATGGTAAAAGAGAAGGAATGTTACATTGTCAGGATTACAGATTCTGACGAGGATGAATTTGATTTTTCCAGATGGTATTATAGGGACGGGAAAGAAAAAAAATCAATATTTCTGATGGGAAATTGTCCGACTGATGAATTGTCGTATATATTTATGGAGCCAGAGCGCAACAGTTTTCTGGTTAAGGGATATGTCCATGAAGAATTGACGGACTATCTTAAAGAGCACAAGAAACTGGTATTTATCGTAGAAGAATGGTACTTGATAGAGCCAATAAAACGTGATTACGGACAGGAGGATTACCGGCAGGAACAGCGTTTGTTTTATCCAAGAAGTTATTTGGATACATATGACGTGGAACAGGGCGATTACTATCCGACAAATGCTTACGATTTAACCTGGGAAAGAACATGGGATTATTATTTAGAAAAAGACGGATTCTATAAAATTCGTTCCAGGTGGAACGGGAGTGAACTGGAATGGTTTTTGATATATGATGAAATGGATTCGGTAAAAGATGACAGCGGCAAGATACGTTATTTTGAGGATGGCCATGCGGAAGAAAAAATATATATTGAAGGAAATTCCCCGGAGTATCTTCTGGATGAGGATGTTTTGACTAACGAATATGATGACCAAGATTGCATTGATTTTTTTATGGTTAAAGGTGATTTAAAAGACAGTGAAGATGGCATTAGACGGTTGGAACTCTATAAATGGTGGATAAACATACCTTTTTTCTATAAAAATGATTCGGGATATTGGACTAATAAGAGAAACGGATTTAGTCGGTCTGATATAGAAGTCGGGATATATAAGAGTTACCGATGAGATGCAGATAAGAAATGTGTGTTATGTACTATGAGTCAGGAAGGAAGTTGTCTATGGGAAAAACGTATTTTAGCCTGTCGGATAATCTTAATTTTAATGGGAAGACAATAAAAATCAAGGCAAATAGCACGGAGCCTCCGATAAAAGAAGAGAAAAAAGGAAGGGCATATTTTAACGCTGATTTTCAGAGCCGGATATACCAGTCGATATTGGCATCCCAACCGCAACTGGTTCAGGTAAAAAGCGATAGTATAATCCGGATGGAAACAGATCTCAGGTTCCTCAATAGTTCTGCGCAAGTTGGCAGGATAGAGATTGAGATGGGAGAAAATGGCGGATATCGCTGTTAAGTATAGCGCTTGGCATTAAAACATATACAATCAAATTGCAAGTTACAAATGGCAATGCGTTACTTGCAGTACAAGAGTATAATGGAAATCTAACGAATCAAGTTACGTACATGAATGATGTTAATAAGCTTGCATATCAAGGAGGCTTTAAAAATGCAGACTTTTATCCGTAAAAATATTTTTGCCGTCTTATTCTGTCTAAGCCTGTGTGCCTGCAGTGGCGACGGATCTTCTCCCAAGATAGTTTCCATGGAAGAGGAAATACAAGATGAGCAGGTATATTTTTTGAATAATCAAGCTACTGTATTTGGGGAATATTTATTGGTCAATTCGATGCATACAAAGCTTGTTTTTTATAACAGGGATGATGCTGGCAGCTATGATTCCTGGATGTTCCCGGAGGAGCTTTTGCCTGAAGTATCGTGGGCATACCGCCATTTTAAGTATAAAGATCAATTGGTCTGTGTTTCACAAATAGAGAAGGGAAACAGCTTAGGTAGTGAAATGATTATCTATGGTTCAGACTTTGTGGTAAAGAGTCGAAAGGTATTTGCAAGTTTTTCCCCTCAATACATATGCGGTGCATTACTTTATGGATATAGTAATTCTACTGAGTATTTAAAAATTATAGCAATTGATTTAGAGACATTAGAGGCAAAGGAAATTTGTAAGCTGGAATCGGAAAAAAGACCTGGTTTTATCATAAGAAACAACAAAGAGATGATTGTCCGTGAAGACCTCAGGAAAGGCAAAACGGCGTTTTCCAAATGGGAAAATGGAAAGCTGGTTCCCCTTTTTGAAGCAAAAACCAGCGTATTCGTGGATTATGACGACAGAGGGGTTTTTTATCTGGAAGAGGATACGGATTCTTACTGGAACCTTATGTTATGGGATGGGGAGGATATCCAGAAGATTAAAAAAATAGGAATTGATGATATGGACAATTGGATATTTTTTAATGGGTTCCCTGGAAATATCATTATTGAGGAGGAATTTTTTATCTCTATCCATACATTTACAGAAGAACCGTATCTATCCGTACAGGATTTTGATTCTAAAAACGAGAGACGTATCCCCTTGAGGAAGTGGAATTTCACAGAAGCAGATATGGCAAGATTCGGGGAAACCTTCTCGGGTGTCTACTATGAAAACGGCCAAATCGTTTATTATTTTTTTTCGAATAAAGCAGGCCTCCTGCAGACACAAACCATAGATATAAAAGGAACAAGGAAATAATCGGATTGGAGGAAAGGAAAGATGCAGAATTTATATCCATTATTTGAACAGAACCGGATACTGAAGAAGGAGTTTTTGTGGTCGTTACGGGATTATTCTTTCTCGCATATCCAGTTGGAATACCAGGAGTACGGCCAGGGGATCATCCAGGGATGTCAGATCCAGGTGCAGGGGAGCGAACTGGCGGTAGGGCCGGGCATGATCAAATATGGCGGGTTTATCTGCCTGATGACGGAAGAACAGCGGATTGAATATGAGCCAAAGGATCAGATGCAATATTTGAAGCTGAAAATCGAGACTGACCGGAGATCGCCGGATTATATTGCTTATCAGATCCAATTGTTCCTGGATCGAAAGGGGAGACAAGCGGATAACGAATTTGAACTTTGCCGTTTCCATTTACGGAAGGGAGCGCAGCTCAGAGACCATTATAAAGATTTTTCCGATATGGAAACAGAGTATGACACGATTTGTGTCCTCCATGCAGACTGGGGAGGATTGGGAGGAAGCGCGGTGGCGCCGGCGGTTACCAGATATTTTGCGGAGCTTGTTTTAGAAAACGGAAACAGCCCTTCTGATGACTGTTCTTTTTCCTATTTATGTTTGAGCCTGGCGGGGGCAGTCCCGGTCAAAATATTAACCGATTATTGCAGCCGCAGAGTCGGGAAGCAGCCGGAAGACAGGGCGGACATGGTGGATCTATATAGAAGTTTGTGTGCCATACTTGGCAATATCCGGAAAGGAAAAGAAGCAAGGGACGGGGATAAAAAGGAAAGGCGCCGGATCCTTGTAGATTGACTATTTTCAGGTTATGGAAGAGGAGGAAATTATGGAACCAATACAATGGAATCAATATAAAAGAGGAGAGAAGATTTTCTGGATTTATGCTGCCTTGGATATCCTGTATTTTGGGTTGAACGGTTTCGGGAAGGGCGGGATTGAGATTCTATGTACCGTCATATGGCAGATTATCCTTTTAAACTTTATCTATTATGGTTATTCCTGGGTGTTGTATTGCATGATGGCAGCAGGGGGGATACTTTTTGCCAAAGGGTGTTTCGAGTTACTTCTGTTGGTTTTTGAAGGAGACTGGATGATTTATGCATATAGTCCGTCCCGGCTTGTCATCACAGGCTTGAAGTCAGTGATTGCAGTGATACAGTTTCTTCTGGTCATAAAGAAGGACCTGAGATATTTTTCCCATATAAGGGGGTTGGCACGGAAGGAAGAACTGAGTGAGGAGGCAGCGGAAAAAATAGAGAAGGGGGATTACTGACAAACGGCGAAGGATGAAAGAGTTTTTAACGAAAGGAGAGGAGGTTGTATGGCAGAGGGTATGTTATATCTGGACGAGCAAATTGCCGCATTGAGACGGAAGGAACGAAAGAATGCTTTTCGTTCTATTGAGAAGGGGATTTATACCGGAAATACCCTGCGTCATTTTAAAGAGTTAAGGATTTTTGAAGAGAGGCTGTCTGTGATGATACCAGATACCTTTGACTTTATGCCAGCAGAAACAGCAAAATATAAATATCCATCCGAATTCCGTCCGCAGGTTATCCTGTGTGACAGCACAGAGCAGGTGAATATGACATTCAGCAGATTGGAGGAGAAATCTCTATCATGGGAAGATCTTTCCCATACGATGCTGGATATGCAGACGGGATTGAAAAATGTCCATCCTTCCACATTGTTTTTTCATAATGAGATCACGAGGATGGAAGAAAACCCGGTGCCGTGGATGGATTTTAAGAGCTATGGAATGGATGGGACCTTATATAACTTTGCGTTTCTGTGGCTGGTTGAGGGAGGGATGCTATTGGGGATGTTTAATTGTCCCTATCGGGACAGGCAGGAATGGAAGTATCTTTTTGAAAAAGTGGCAGAAACAGTCAAAGAGCCATTAACAGGGTGGAGGTGAACCAGATGAAAATTATGAAAATCAGCGTAGAACCAGAGATATTTTTATCTTTGTCAGGGTGTTCCGTAGAGAAAGCGCCAAACCGGCATTTTACGGCATCGTTATCCGGATATGTCTCGGAAGAAGAGGAAAAGAAGATATTACGCCATGGAATTGAAGAGATCAGTATTCTCGGGATTCTGGAAGACGCTTCCCAGGTTGTGCTTTTCAAAGGAATGATTGCGGATGCCAATGTGCAATACCGGGGGCAGACCAGATTCCTGACAATCCATGCGGTTTCTTACACCGTACTTTTGGATCAGAAAAGAAGGAAGAGGGTATTTCAGGGACAGAATCAGACATATCGGCAAATTGTGGATGAGGTACTGAAGCACGCGGTACATACCGGGATGATTTATATGGGAGAAAGGCAGAAGAAAACAGACGGGCTCGTGGTTCAATATCAGGAGAGCGACTGGGAATTCCTGCGGAGGCTTGCCGCAAAACAGGGGATGCCTCTGGTGGCGGATTGCCAGAACAATTATCCCTGCTTCTATTTTGGCATACCGGAACGGACCAGGTATCATGAACTGAGCTTCCGGAATATCCGGATGCGCCAAACAGGGACAGCAGGCGATACGCCGCACGCGGAATGCCTGGTACATTCCCGGGATTATCTGGAAATATGCGATCTGGTTGCCTTAAACGAGAGAAAATGGAGAGTCATGGGAGTATTCCTGGAACAGCAGCAGGGGGAGATCATCATCCGCTATCAGCTAGAAGAGGAACGGTATGTTCCTGTGGATTTGCCGGGGCATAATCCGGCGATAAAAGGACTCTCCCTGACGGCAACGGTAAAGGCTGTGGAAGATGCCAGGGTAAGGCTCAAAATACACTGTGAGCAGGATCTGGATTGGGGAGATGGCCTGTGGTATGATTATGCGACCGTTTATACAGAGCCGGACGGCACAGGGTGGTACTGTATGCCAGAGGTTGGGGAGCAGGTGCGGCTGTATTTCCCGGATTGGTATGAAAAGCACGCCTACGTGGTCAGCCATGTGCACAGGGAGGGAAACGGGACCAGGCTGGACCCGGACAGAAAATCGTTCCGGACCAGATATGGGAAGGAGCTGTATTTCACGCCCGAAGAGATCGTGATAACGAATAACAATGGACTTTCGGTCAGTCTTCATGATAAGGAAGGAATATCCATACAAAGCAGCCAGGGGATCTTCATCCGGTCTGATTCTATGGTGGATATCCAGAGCGGTGAGGAAATCCGAATTCAGGGAAATGAGGGAGTAAGCATTCAGCAGAACCAGAATATATTGATGATACGGGATGGGATTTATGAAAAGGGAAGGAATATTGAGCATCTTTGAAATATTCGGAAAGGAGTAGACTGGAAATGTTACATGAAGGGCATCGAACCGCATTCACTCAGGCGGAGAAGGATAAGGTGGTTGTAGACGGGGCGAAAATCGTCTGTTCCTATGCAAAGGATTCCCGGACAGGGAAAAATCCGTATGTGTATCTGCGGATCCCCTGCGAACATGGACTCCGGGAGGAGGGGCGTCTGTGCGCACACGAAAAAACCTGTGTGCCGATAGAGAATATCCCTGCGTTCCCGAACTGCAGCTCGCCATTTTATGGGAATATGTTGAATTACCTGAATGCCTGGGACAGCCCGGATCCGCGTCACCAGTATGCGGTCCGGACGTATGAGCAGGGGGAATCCTTCCGTCCCTGTCTGCAGCCACTGCTGGACCGGTGGATGAACGTAAGTGAAAAAGCAGTATCGGAAACCTATTTTCAGATTGTATTGGATTTTGACTTTAAAAACCTGTGGGAGGAGCTGGACTATTTCTGTTCCGATACCCAAACCAGGGCGGACATGATTTATCTGGACAGGACCGCTTTTTTAGATGTATATACGACAGAGGAAGAGGAAATCCGGAAAACCAGGCAGGCGGAGGAGAATTATCTTTATGTAACAAGGCGGCTGAAGAAAATAAAAAAGGAACCCAAAGAGATAAAAGAGCTTCTTGCAGATGAATGCTTTTTCCTTCCGGATCCAGATTTTCATTATGTGGCGCAACATACCGGGAAGCTTCTGGAGGCGTTGAAAGAATTGAGAGGGAAGGTGCTGGATGTATACTCCCGGACCTTGGTTGACCGTGAACATTTTCTGGAGCTGGAGGCGGATCTGAACCAGGCGGTTGATACGGTGGAAAAAGTATACCGTTCCGCATGTGAGTTCCAGCCGGAATCCAGGCACTGGGTCACCATGGATTCCTTTCTGGTATGCCGGGGAGGAGGGGTCTTATCTTTTCTCAGCAGCGGGCAGGAGTATTATGAATATTGTGTCCATTGGATCAATGAAATAGAGGATTTGATCCATGCGATGATTGCAGACTGCCAGGAACGGCTGGCAAGAAACCAGAGAAAATATGTAGAGCTAACCCGTGACAATCTGGAAGTGGAAGGGTATTCCTATCAAAAAACTATGGAATACCTGGAGAATTACGAGGAGGTAATCTTTGAGGGGGATACAGAGAAGGAGCTTCTGGCGCCTGTTTATATCGAGCTGGTATCCCATGCTTACAAAGACGAACTCCACCGGAATGTGACAAACCTGATTGGGATCCTGGTCAGCTTTCTCGGGGCGCCGGAACTGTCGGTTTTCTTAGGTATGATTAATCTGATGAAGGCCGTGAAGGACGGGGATCTGCTTGCCGGTTATATGGAAGCGATTGGGTTGGACGAAAATCTGGAGAGACGCCTGGAGCCGGTTTTGGGGGAGGCGGGGTACAAGGCGAATGCGAACCTCTCCATGGCATTAACCGTAATCAGCTTTTTCATGAAGTCCAAGGAGGAGTGGATTGAAGAAATTAAGATCACGGTATTCTGTAATAACACAGAGCATATCGGATGGAAGGAATTTGCGGGGGACTATGATATGGTACATACGGCATATGCAAGATATGACGAGATGGGAAAGCTGGTAATGCCTTGTACGTGCAATGTTGAGAAGAGGAGGGAGTATGTGGCGGATGGGGGAGATTGGAATATAACGCCGGCGGCGAAGGTGGTGATGTGGAATCATGTGTTAGATTCTGAAGAACAAGAGTTAGAAACTATTTACAAAATAAAGGATGCTTTTGATCCTAAACACTAGAAAAATAATAGAACGGAGAAATAAAAAATATTATGAGAAAAACATTATTATTAATAGGATTATTTACGCTACTATTATGTGCATGTCAGAAAGAAAGAACAATCATATTGTCTGGAGATATTGACGCAGAATCAACAATCACTTTGGCGGACAGTGCATATGAAAGAAAAGATTATGAAACGGCACTATATTATTATCTTCAGTTAGAAGAGTATTATAATTTACGTGGTAGTGGAACTAAGGATCAGGCAATTCTATACAACACAATAGGACGTTGTTATCATTCATTTAATGATATAGAGATGGAGAAAAAGTACTTTGAAAAATCAGCTGAAGTTTGCGAAAAACTGGGATATGATGAGTTGAATTTTGACAATTACTGGTATTTGGCATCCCTGTATAATGATATGAATCCGGAAAATAGTGATAGGGCATTGGAGTTCGGAAAAAAGTCAGAACAGGCGGCAGAACGGTTTTTTGGAAAAAATTCTTCGGAAGCGGGAGAAACCTATGCCCGTCAGGGGGAGATTTATTTGGAACGAAAGGAGTATGAGAAAGCAGAAGAATATTTTCAAAAATCATTGGAAATTATGAAGAAAATATATGGAGAGGAGAGTGATGAACTAGCCCAAGTATTTATCTATCAGGGAAAGCTTTACAAAGATATGGAAAAGTACGAAGATTCTATTTCTTATTTCAAGAAAGCAGAAATGATTTTTAAAAATCGTCAAAATGCTTTTAAACTGGGACAGGTATACTATAACATAGCAGATGTATATCTTGAGGAGGAAGAATACGAAAAATCGGTAGAATATTGTGATATGTGTATAAATTTATATAAGGAACAGAATATAAATAATACAGATTTAGCAGCATGTCATTATGAAAAGGCAGCAGCGGCATTTCGTTTGGGAAATAATCAATTATTTGAAGAAGAGCTTATAAAAGCACATAAAGTTTGCGAGCAACAGTCGGAAAAATCAAAGTTAGCAAAGGATATGATTGATTTAATAAAAAAACAGTTTAGCATGTATTATGACGAATATTATGCGAAGAATGACAATAATGGATTCGAGGCCTGGTATCAGGAACTCATTACAGATTAAGGAGAGACATATGGAAGGCAAATTGGCAATTTCAGGATTTTGTGATTTTGAAACCATCCACTATCTGGAGATTGAGGAACATGTCAATCAGCATGGCAGGTTAGTGGCCAGGGGGATTCTGACAGAAGCCTCCTATTATCGCTGTCAGAGGGAAAACGGAATGGGGCAAAAGATTCAGGTTTGTGACGAAACGGGTGCAGGCCTGTTCTTTGGAAGGCTGACAGAAATAACATATGGCATGGACACACCAATACGGGAGGTTGAGATACAGGGGATAACGGAGAGCGCGGCGATGGACCGCATGCCGCAATCCAGGGCATTTCAGGACATGGGTATGACATATGGGGAGATGCTGAAGTACTGGGATTATGAGCAGTGCAGAGTATACATAGAGGATCATCGTCATCGGAATGGGAAACTGGAAAAGCCTTTTATCCAGTATGAAAAAACAGACTGGAAAGGACTCCGGCAGCTGGCGGAAAGGCTGGGAACCGTGATCTGGGTGGATCCGGAGTTATATCCGAATGTCATTGTGCTGGGAGCTTTTGATCAGGAAAGGAAAAAAGCATACCCTTTAGAGGAAGGACAGGAAATAGAAAAGACCATTGTCTTTGCCAGGCAGGATCAGGAAGGAAGATATCAGATTCCTGACTGCGGAAGCTATGAAGTCTGGAAATTTGTCTGTGAGAAGAAGCTGAAACTGGGCGGCTGGGTGTCTGGCTGGGGATATCAGATGCAGATTTTTCAGAAAAGACTTGTTTTTCAGAAGGGGGATTGGGAGATCACCTATATGTGCAGCAAACCCTGTCATTTCAGCCTGGAAGGGCAGGAAAGCAGCGGATTAAACGGGACGGCACTGGAGGGAACCGTGGATTTTGTGGAACAGGAGTCCGTTCGGGTTAAGCTGGATATGGATGTCACGGAGGGAAAAAGAAGGTATGCATTCCCTTACCTTCCGGTATCGGGAAATATCTTTTATTCCATGCCGGAACCTGGGACAAGGGTATGTGTATATTTCCCAGATCATGAGGAGGGAAATGGTTATGTGATACACGGGAAGAGGGCGGAGCTTTCCCGTTTCCCCAGGCCGGAGGAGAAAGAATTCCATACCGCGGCGGATAAAAAGCTGTGTATGGCGCCAGGGCGGATCCGGTTGGCAGGAGGAGGAAAAGAGGGAAGGAATGAACTCATTTTTGCTGACGGAAAGGGAGTTTGGCTTGGTTCTCACAACCGGATTCGGCTTTGTGCGAAAGAAGGGATCCGGATTAAGGCGGAGGGAGACTGTAAGACAAGTTCCGGAGAGCATATCCGGCTGGAGCAGTGCAGGACAGAGAATTTTATCGATATGGGCGGAGATGACCTGATCTACTGTGCAAGAAAGTATGTGCATGCGGCCCCTGTGCGGGAAGGAAGGAAACCGGAAGCTACAAATCGCGAAAGAACCGGGGAGTCCTGCCTCCAGGCGTTGGATTATGTGGTGGGAGGAATCCGGACAGGAACAGGAAATCTGCCGGAGCGTATGCTTGCCGGGGGAATTCCGGTATCTATAGCCGGAGAAGGAGAGAGGAATATCTATGCGCCATTGGGCAGGAACCTGAGAGGATAGGAGGGAGACGACAATGAAGATCAGATGGAGAACAGGTATCTTATTTTTCTTGAATATTTTATTTCTCTCGGCATGCGTCCAGGCAACAGAGGATACTGTAAGGAACCGGGATCTTTATCTGGCAGCCGGGAATAGAATCTATATGTTGCCTGAGAATGAGGAGCTTGATTATAAGACCATCCATACCGAGATCGGGAAAGGAAATGCAGGGAAAGTAAAGGAGGAATATGAGGCGCAGGCAAGCCTGCAAAAGGATCCGGAAACACAATTTGCAATGCAAAATGTACTGGGTATTACCGAGGCATATTCCGGAGAGTATGAGTTGGCATATGAAAGATTCCGGAAGCTGATTGATCGGACAGAGAAGAGTGACGGGAGCGAAAAGGAAGAGTTGTTATTGGTTTTTTATAATAATATCGGGGTAGTATCCACGTATTTGCAGGACAGGGAAACCGAGGAGGACTGGCTGAAAAAAGCAGAGGAATTATGCAAGGATTCTTATACCCGTGGGGTGATCCGGCTGAACAGGGAAAATCATATGATCGGTACTTTTCCCAAAAAACAATGGGGCGTCATGATGAAAGAAATGAAGAAAATCATGAAAAATGTGGAAAAACCGGATAAAGAACCTGATTTTGTGTTCTACATAGCCGTGCTGAATATGGCCGACGGATTTACCGTTACCGACCAGGAAAAACGGGCGATTCGGTTATTGGACAAATATATGGATACGATTCCGGATACACCAGAATATTATCTGATTAAGGCAGCTTTTCTGGAAAGAAGGGGGTATGGCTACTACCGGTTAGGTGAGCTTGTCCAGGCGATTGACGATGGGGAAAAGGCAGTTTCCCTGGCACAAAATACGGTAGACGAGAATTCACAGGAGCTGGCTATGTTGTATAAAAGGCTGGTGCAAAGCTATCAGGGCCCAGGCAATAGCTATGAGATCGTATTAAAATATTTACAGAAAATGGTTCCTGGTTATCGATATAAGTCAGAGAAAGAAAAGGGAAATCTGTATTATGAAATGGGAGTGGGGCATGAAATGCTTGGAGAGGAGGATAATGCGAAAACTTGTTTTTTGAAATCTTATACCTACTATTCGCTTTATGAGTCGGGGATTCCGTTTGACAGGGAGACTTATACCCAATACGGAAGCTCTTATTTCCCAAGGCAATGGTTATATGGAATCTATAATGCGGAAGGTGATGCTTCCATGGACTTTGGCCAATGGCTCTCGAAGGAATTGCAGGAGGTAGATATCAAAGAGGATGATCCCGGCGAGAGTCAATGATATTACATAAAAAGCAGAGAGAAATGCGTATAAAAACATGGAACTGGTAAAGCGGGGATTTGTTTGGCGTACAAACCGGTGAGATTGACGTGGAAAAAAGGTGTTTCATGATGACAGGAATCAGGAGTATTATCCTATTAGCAATGGGGATTATAGCTTGTCAAAAGAGAGATGACGGTACAGAAGAAATAGCAACATACATTACGGATGGATATGTGATATATGCGCTGGCAGAGATTGAGAATACTCCCTTGAGTAACGAGGAGGTTATAACGGAGATTCTGGAAGGCAGATCCGAACAGTTAAGGGAACAGCTGGCATTATTCAGAGAAGAAGAATGGCCGGAACCGGTTTCCGTATGGCTCAAAAATGCGGAAGGCATTACAGAAGTATTTTGGGGAGATTATGACGAGGCATGCCGGATATTTGAGGAAACGGTTGACATGCTCAAGGTTATGATTTCCAACTCAAATCCACTGGGGAATTTTTTAAAGGATGGAAGGATAAGAACCGATTTTACGGACATCGTCTGGACAGACTTTAAAAGCTATACAATGTCAGAGGCCGCCTATAATTTTCTGTCACTAGATTGAAATAGAGCCATACCAAATCCAGGTATTGTTGGAATGTGATATCCATAAAACAGTCAACCAGCATTTTACCGCCAGGATAAGCGGATACACGAAGGACTCCACGGAGGAAGTGATCAGGAAGGGATATGTATCAGATCAGGTAAGTGTATATGCAGTGGAGGAGGGAGAAAGACTATCGATATTCCGGGGAACCGTGGGAGAACTGAAAATATCCATGGAAGGCCAGATGAGAAAACTGACCATTCTGGCACAGTCCAATACATGCCGTCTGGATGACAAGAAATACATTCGCTTTTTTCAGAATCCGGAGCAATCATACAAGGATATTGTGGAATTTATCAGAAAGAGGAATGAAAGAACCGCCGTTATCTATTTTACGGGCCGGAAAAAACGGACCAGAGGGATTTATGCATGCCGGTAATCATTCAGGGAAACGAGCTTCTGGTCTATGACATGTCTGCGCATTTAGAGGGCGGTGAAATGGTATGCCAATACAGACTGAGAAGAAAGGGCGATTTTGAGGTCGGAAAAGGGGAAAATGAAAATATGATCGGCGCCTCTGTGTTTGGAACCGTAACAGAGGTAAAAGGGGATCTGGTAAAAGTGAGCCTGGAATGTGATGACGACCAGTCCGGCGGAACCGGCATATGGTTTCCCTTTGCAACGGTTTATTCTTCTCCGGAAGGCAGCTGCTGGTACTTTATGCCGGAGGAGGGAAGCAGGGTACGGTTATGCCTGCCGGGCACGGATGAAGGGGAACGGATTGATGTGAAATCAGAGGAAGGGATATTGCGTGAGAAATTAAACAATGTTATACTGAGGTAGAAATATTTTAAGGAATATTGTTTCCTCTTGCCGCGAAGGAGTATAATGCCATGTTTGAACAAATTCTTGAAAATGTCCGGCGGAAATGCCCGCGGATCCACAACATCACCAACTATGTCACGGCCAATGACTGCGCTAACATGCTGCTGGCCTGTGGAGGCTCTCCTGTCATGGCGGATGAATGGGAAGAAGCTGTGGAGATCACTGCGATCTGCGACGGATTGAACATCAATACCGGAACGCTGAGCCAGCGCACCATTCCGACCATGTTCGCTACCGGGAAGCGGGCGAACCAGCTGGGGCACCCCGTAGTATTGGATCCGGTGGGAGTCGGAGCCTCCACATTGCGGACGGACACCGTCTTCAGGCTGCTGAAGGAGGTGAGGTTCACAGCGATCCGGGGCAACATCTCGGAAATCAAGACCCTGGCTTGTGGCAGCGGCGCCACCAAAGGGGTAGACGCTGACGCGGCGGACAGGGTGACGGAAGAGAATCTGGAGCGGGCGTTAACCTTTATCAGGGACTTTGCACAGAGGAGCGGGGCAGTGATCGCTGCCACTGGCGCTATCGACATTGTGACAGACGGGGAGCAGGCCTTCATCATCCGTAACGGTCGCCCGGAAATGTCCGCCATCACCGGTACCGGCTGTCAGCTTTCCGCCCTGACGGCGGCCTTTGTCACCGCCAACCCGGACTGTCCGCTGAAGGCCGCCGCCGCTGCTGTGTGCGCGATGGGGCTGTGCGGAGAGATCGCTTATCAGAGGATGACGGAGCTGGATGGCAATTCCTCCTATCGGAATTATATGATTGACGCCATGTATCGCCTGAAACCGGCGGAGCTGGAGAAAGGAGCCAGGTATGAAGTGCAATAAAAAACATATGCTGCTCTATGCGGTCACCGACCGGGCCTGGGTGGGGAAGCAGAGCCTATATCAGCAGGTGGAGGCGGCCTTGAAGGGCGGCGTGACCTGTGTGCAGCTGCGGGAGAAAGAACTGGATGAGGCTAGGTTTCTCCAGGAGGCCAGGGATATTTGTGCTCTTTGCCACCAATACAAGGTTCCTTTTATTGTAAATGATAACGTGGATATTGCCATCGCCTGCGGTGCGGACGGTGTCCATGTAGGGCAGGAGGACATGGAGGCAGGAAAGGTCCGCCGCCGGGTGGGGGATGCCATGATCCTGGGCGTGTCCGCCCATACGGTGGAGGAGGCTCGCCAGGCGGTCCGGGACGGCGCAGACTATCTGGGGGTGGGGGCGGTGTTTCCCACCAATACCAAGACGGATGCAGGGAGGATGTCCAATGAAACCCTCCGCGCCATCTGCGGCGCGGTGAATGTGCCCATCGTGGCTATCGGCGGCATTAATCAGAATAATATAGGCAAGCTGGCGGGCAGCGGTGTAGGAGGCGTGGCTCTGGTATCGGCCATTTTCTCGGCAAAGGACATTGAAGGAACCTGCCGGGAACTGCGGGCGCTTTCGGAAAAGATGGTGAACCAATGAGAATGCACAGTGGCCTATGACGGACACGAAAGGAGATATGGCAATGAAAACAGCATTATCAATCGCCGGGACTGATCCAAGCGGAGGGGCCGGGATACAGGCAGATCTGAAAACCATGACCATGAACGGTGTGTTTGCGATGAGCGTTATTACGGCGCTGGTGGCGCAGAATACTACCGGCGTGCGGGAAATCGTAGAACTGACGCCGGAATTTCTCGGGCAGCAGATTGACGCGGTATTCGAGGACATCCCTCCCGATGCAGTGAAAATCGGCATGGTGGCATCCAGCAGTCTGATAGAGAAAATGGCGGAACGCCTGCGTTTTTATCAGGCGGAGAATATTGTGGTGGATCCGGTGATGGTAGCCACCAGCGGCGACCGGCTGATCAATCAGGAGGCAGTAGACACGCTGAAGAACCGCCTGCTTCCTCTGGCGGCCCTGGCTACGCCCAATATCCCGGAGGCAGAGATCCTGGCCAGTATGGCCATCCACACTCCGGAAGATATCGAAACTGCGGCCAAACAGATCAGCGATACCTGCGGCTGTGCCGTTTTGCTCAAGGGCGGGCACAACATCAACGACGCCAATGATTTTCTCTATGCGGACGGTACGGGGACGTGGTTCTGCAAAACACGCATTGACAATCCCAACACACACGGCACTGGCTGTACCCTGTCCAGCGCCATCGCCTCCAACCTGGCCAAAGGCTTTGACCTCCCCACTTCCATCCAACGGTCGAAGGATTACCTCTCCGGCGCACTGGGTGCCATGCTGAATCTGGGGAAGGGACGGGGTCCTTTGCAGCACAGCTTCAATCTGACCGGAGAATTTGCCAGGGAGGCAGCTTCCGGAAGCGACCGGGAATAGTCAAAGAAGCAGGAGGAAAAGAGCGGAAGGAAAAGAAAAGAACAGGGAAATGAAGTCCCTTTTTAGTATAAGCCGATTTAAATAGCTTTCCATTTCGCTGGTCTGCTTTCCCGATAGCACAAAGAAAAATGCTCAGCGTAGCACCACTACGCCTCTGCTTTTTCCTTTGTACTTTCGAAAAAGCATCCTCAACGAAATGAAAGGTACTTAAATCGGCTTATACTAGCGATAAAGGAGAACAGGATAGACGGAGAGGAAGAGCGATAAGCGGACAGCCGACAGGTGGCAGTTCGCTTATTTTATCAAAGGGCATGAGGATGATCGATATACAAAGCCTGAGCTATATAAGAAAAACACTTCAAAGAGGAGGAAGTTAGGATGGATATGATGCAAGAAATGGGACGGTATCTGGAGTTTTGCCAATATCGCAAAGAATTGAACCCCAACACATTGAAGGCATACAGGATAGACCTGAAACAATATTTATCCTATATTCAGAATGATATATTGTTAAAATCCAAAATAGAAGAATACATAACCGAGTTACATAAAAAATATAAACAGAAGACAGTGAAAAGAAAAATTGCCAGTATTAAAGCATTTTATAAATATCTGGAAGAGGAAGAACTGTTGGAAGGAAGCAATCCGTTTGACCGGATCCGGGTGAAGTTTAAGGAAGCCGAAAGCCTTCCGCGGATTATTCCCAGAACGGACATTGAAAAGCTTTTGAATTATATGTATACAATTATTGAACATTCTGGAAAATTATCAGCGGTTTATCGGGATCTGTCCATTGTGGAAATGTTTTTTGCAACCGGCGCCAGGGTATACGAGATTTCAAATTTGAAGAGACAGGACATTGATTTAGACAATGGAATCATAAAAATATTTGGCAAAGGCAGTAAGGAACGGTATGTACAGATCGGCAATCAGGAGATCTTACAACTGATGAAAGAATATTATAAAAGAAACCGGGAAGAAATTGATGAAAGCGGGTTTTTCTTTGTAAATCGGCGGGGAAAACGTTTTTCCGAGCAGTCGATTCGCCGGATGATCCGAAAATACTCTAAGCAGGCAGGCATTTCCCTGCCGGTCACCCCTCATATGTTCCGCCATTCGGTTGCCACATATTTGTTGGAGGAAGGCGTTGACATAATGTATATACAGAAAATATTGGGACACAGTTCAATCAAAACAACACAGATTTATTTGCATATAGCGTCTAAAAAACAGCTGGAGATTTTAAAAGAGAGGCATCCGAGAAATCAGATGCGGATTCGGAGAGCTGCGTAGATAATCAGAATTTAGTGAGGCAGGAGGCCGGCTTCGGGGGAAGGTGGCCTGGTTGCGGTGGGGAAAGGGTGAGAAATGGTGGTTTTTTATGGGGAGGAGGAGACGAGAGGGGCTCTTTGGAAAAAGGGGATCATTGGTTTGCAGTTTTGGATGCGGAATGCATAGAAACTTTCCAGAGTTTATATCTGCCGATCTTGGGCATGTACCCATGTGAAAAGTGGTAAAAAATGGATGAGAAATGGCAAAAGGCGAAGAAAAGGCTTTATAAGTTGGGGGGAATGAGGTATAATGTATGGAAATAAGAGGGGATTTGTGATGGATAATACATAGTTATCTATTAGTTTATATGGCAGGACGATAAGAATTTATTTATGAGAATATTAGTACATACAGAGTTAGTATATTATTAGGAGAAAGCTATGGATTCAAATGATATTAACGATGTAAAAAATATGGCTAAATATAATTATAGAAACTGCCTAAGTCGGCCAATGAACAAAAATCCTGTATTTTCAAGGGTTTTAGAAGTGGTTGGGAGTGGTAAAAAGCGGTAAAATGTACGTAACTCGTATATTATTCATGCACCACTCCTACATCCATATTCCTACACCAATTACATTCTATTTTAATTTTTCTATTTCTTCTTTGAGCCATTCAAACTCTCTTTTCGTGTACACCTTTTCGGTGATGTCCGAGATTTTATGACCTACCATATATTTGATTGCATATTCGTCAATACCTGCTTTTTTGGCAGCGGTGACAAAGTGTGTACGTCCGTCATGTGGACGGTGTTCCGGATTAAGATTCAGCTCAGTCCGGATTCGAGTGAAACCTTTCTGGTATCGGTTATAGGTGAACATTATATTTTTGCGGTTACTGTCTGGATCGGTGCAGTTGAACAGATACTTACTTCTAAGAGCTTCAGCCTCTTTATACTTCCGAAGAACTAAAGGGCGGATTCTTGAATGGATAGGAACAACTCTGTCAGTACCCGCTTCAGTTTTCATACCGCCTTTGAAAGTCCAGTTTTCAAGATCAATGTTTTCCAGTTCCAGTAAACCTAATTCCTGCGGTCTCCATCCAGAATAGCACTGGATAAGGATGGCGTCAACATACCGTTTGTCATCTACGTGCTGCCAAAGCAATGCTATCTCTTCATCCGTAAAGGCGATATGACCTTTCTTGACACTTGTGACTTCTTTGATGACTTCATCCGACAGGTTGAAAGTTCGGGAATAATTCCGATCTACAAGTTCATATTCCAAAGCATAGTCCAGCATTTGGTTGAATAGGGATTTGATTTTGTTTTTCATGGCAGCGCTGGGATGTTGCTCTTTTCCTTTTACAATCGCTGTCCCCTCTTCCATACAACCTTTCACATGTCTGGCACGGATATCCATTACTCTCATGTCGTATACAGATGTACAATACGCCCAGGCAGCGTCTACTGCTCTTGCACTTGCATCCGACTTCAAGGTTTTAAAATAGCCCTCTGTCCATTTCTCGTATAATTCCTTTGCCGTGATGGCAGGACCAAGATCATAAGGATTCTTGTTATATTCCACCAGGGCCGCATAGGCATCGTTATAAGTTGGAAAATACGATTCCGGTTTCAAAGGTTTGCAAATGGGTCTGCCTGTTTTGGTCTTTCCGACCGTTACCATTGCCCGGAACGGATTACGAAGATTCCGTCCTTTAATCTCACTGATCTGCCCGAATCCGTTTGGTAGCCGTCTGCGCTTATTTGATTTTCGGGGTACCCGCGGCTTTGCATCCGGCTGAATTGGATAGCCACAATGCGGGCAAATCAAAGCCTTATCGCTTATCTGCAATTCGCACTCAGGACATTTAATTAGCATCTTATCTCTCCTTTCTGTTGCAACATCCATAGCAATCATATATCATAGTGTAGGAATTGTCAACTCCTACATTCAAACTTTCTTGCAGGTTATATTTTAACCTAGATTAAGAATCGAGGTGATGATATACGGTTAGCATGAATGAAACGGTCTGCCCAAAGTGTGGCGGACGACTGAAACTTTACGATAAGGTAAAACGGATTGTACGGACAAAGGGACGTGTTACGAACCGGACTTTGATCCGGAGATTGCGATGTCCGAATTGCGGTGGGCTACATAGAGAATTACCGGAGGATATTTTTCCATACAAGCAGTATGAAGCAGAAATTATTCGAGGAGTCCTGGAGGGATTCATTACTCCGGAAACGATGGGATACGAAGATTACCCGTGCGAGATGACCATGATTCGTTGGAAAGCGCAGAAATCGCAACTGCTCTTATGAAAGGAGAGTGATATTTATGATTATTACGGAGACTCAAAAGAAAGAGATCGAACAACTTATTCCTGAACATATGGAAGCTTTGGTAGCTTTTGGTGCGGACATGTACAGACAGGGCATAATTACTGGGGCGGTACTACTTGGGGCAGGAGTGTGTTGTGGTTTCATTGTTGAGGGAGCAAGAACAATCTATAAATATCGAAAATCTAAAAAGAACCACGAAGAGGAGTCCTAACAAGGGCTCTTTCTTCTTGCTCTATTTCCACCGAGGTTGTTTTTACTAACAGCCGTCCTTAACCTAGAATAGCCGTAGAAAGGAGGTAGACGCAGATGGAAGAATTTGCGAGCGGTTCTGTTCCTGTCTCCGTGGCGGCTAAAGTATATGGAAAAGATGCTTCCTGGGTCCGAGCTGGCATCATATCCGGGTGGCTGCCAATCGGGAAAGCTACAAGGAATGGAAAGCTGATTACGGACATCGAGGAGATGAATAGCAAGTATGGACGTATCAACTTTTATATCTCTCCCAAATTGCTGTTCGAGGAAACAGGTTATGTGTGGAAAGGAGAACGAAAATGAGTACAACAATACGGCCAGAGTTGTCGGAGAAAAATCCGTACTGGATTGAGAAGCATCGGTACTATGAACTGAAGCACTTTTGTCTTCAGTATCCGATTTGGAAGAAAGCAAGAGCGGCACTAAGCAGTTTGAGCCAGCGACCGATTGATGCGGTTAAGCTTACCAGCAACATTGGTGATCCAACTGCTAAGTGTGTGGAGGCGAGAGAATTCTATTCCGAACGGATGGGGTTGATTGAAAAAGCAGCTGCAGAAACGGATGCGGAGCTAGGTGATTATATTTTGAAAGCCGTTACTCAGGGAATCTCTTATGATCATCTAAGAGCGAGAGTAAATGTGCCTTGCTGCAAGGATGTCTACTACGAATTGTACAGACGTTTCTTCTGGATATTGAATCGGATAAGAAAGTGAGGACTGAGGTGTGAAGATTGTAGAGAAAGCCATTAAGCAGACCTATCGCTTTAGTTGTCCGGTATGCGGTAGCCGGTTGGAGGGTGAGAGTCAGGAGTTCGTTGACATCGGCGGAAAGGTCAACAAGTTCTTTTGCCCGGTTTGCAGAGAGGATCGTTATATTCCATGGTCCAGCCTTAGGAAGAATATTACATACGAGAAAGCGAAAGGTACGCAGTAAATACAAGCTCCTTTATGAAAGGAGGCATGGTTATATGTCAAAGATAAAGTCTATGATCATTTATATTTTGTCAGTAGCACTCGCATTTGAAAGCGGATTGATCGCCATCTTTGTATGTGCTATGGCAGTATTGGCTGATGAAAAGACAGAGTCAAGGAAACGCAGCAGTCGTGTCAGCTATTCAAATTATTACAACGAAAGGAGAGGAGCCTAACAAGGGCTCTTTTCTTTTATATTTTCAGAACGAAGGTAACGGAAAAACATGCTATTTTGGTATTTGGAAAATTCCCCGGGTAAGAAATTTGGGAGAATTTTTCAGAAAGGAGAAAGAAGTGCTGATAGTGGTTGGAATAATTGTTGGATTTTTGCTTGGTGTTGCTGCGACTCTGCATATTTTGAGAAAAGACACCATCGGAAATTTGATGATTGTGGATGATCCGGAGGACGGTTCCTATATGTTTCTTGAAATTTCAAGATTGGACATCGAAAGACTGAGGGTACAACCGATGGTAAAACTCAATGTTGTCAATAAAGGAAAAACGCATAAATAACACCCTCTGTTATGGAACATAAAAATTCATCATTGAAAGGAGAAGAAAACGATGGATGAACAAATTAGACAGGCGTTGGCAGATGAGATTTTAAGTCAACTTAACGGTTTGAGTAATCTTCAACCGGGAAGCAAAGAGCAGCAGACGGCAGTGGAAAATGTCACCAAACTCTATAGATTGGGATTGGAGGATGTAAAGGCCGACACTGATTACGATGAAAAGCTATATCGCAGGGATGTGGATGCACAGCACGAACAGGATGAGCTGGATCGACAGACCCGCGAGGAACAGTTCAAGAAAGATCAGCTGGCGGAACAGATTAAAGACCGATATTTCAAACTTGGAGTAGAGGTGGCAGGAATCGTATTACCGCTGATTTTCTATGCAACCTGGATGAAGAGAGGATTCAAATTTGAAGAGACGGGAACTTATACATCAACGACGTTCAGAGGGTTGTTCAATCGATTCAGACCGACAAAAAAATGAATTTTAAAGCAAATGAGCGGAGGGTTCGTGTAAAACACATGGACTCTTCGTTTTTCTCCGCATAGATAACAACTACTCTTATGAAAGGAGCGTGATTTTATGATAGACGAAAAGAAAACAAAAGCATATCATGACAGAGTTTTAACTGGTATTAGTCAGAATCATAGAAAGGTTGATTACTATACTCGACAAGCGGAACGGTGTAAAAGAATATATATTCTTACAAAAAATAGAGGTGGTATATATAGGCTTATACATAGATGGGCAAAGAAGAAAAATCAACATTTCTGTAAAGAAGGAACTAAATTAGCTTTAAAAACTCTGAAAGTTTGTGTTGATGAGTTTGACTATCTGGATAATTACTTAAAGAATTTTAAAGAGGAGTCCTAACAAGGGCTCTTTCTCTTTGCCGCTTAGGAGCATGTTATGAGATATCACTATGAAAAGCCGACTATTTATCTGTCTATGTATGGAGAACGTTATATTTGTGAGCACCCGGTTTACAACAGCTGCACCTTATTCAAAATTGGCGAAAAAGGATTGGCTGTCATTCAGCAACGATTTAATGCAGAAACCAAAAGTACTTGGTGGGGAGAAGTAGATTCGTGGATAACGGATGACTTATATTTACATCCAGGATTCAAGGAATACTTTGAAAATCGTGCCGGAGACTGTACGAATGGTCTTTATCCTACTGTTACGGTCAGGCAAATTATGTGGGCGTTAAAAATGAAGCCAATTCCGAGAGAACGTTGGGAAACGGTATTCGACCGGCGTGAGATTTAGCGAATTTTGCAACTCCTTTTATGGAAAGCTACGTATTTACGAAAGGAGAAAAGAATGAGCAAAACGGAGAGACATTTAAGCAACAAAATACGCATATTTGAGGATATGTTATTACGGAGTAAAAATGGGTACGAAATTGAAACGCTCAGAAATGAACTGGCAAAAATGCGTATGTCATTACAGAAATTACAGTATGCGAGAGAGTCCTAACAAGGGCTCTTTCTCTTTACGCTTGAAATACAACTGCCTTTATGAAAACCAACGATTTGGAAAGGAGAAAAGGAGTATGGACGAAATGAAAATCAACTCAAAATTCTTGAAGAACTTGATTGCTAAGTTCGTAAAAAGAGAGGTAAAGAAAAAGGCAGGATACGAAGTAGATATCCAGCTGAATGAATTTACGGCAACGGTTACGGATGGAACGGCTCATGTTCACTTGAATGTAGATGCAGAATTGGGTAAAGACGAACTTACAAAGCTTCTGGCAACGATTGGCTTGTAAAGAGTTGAGGGATCGTGGAGACACGGTCTCTTTGCTTTTACATACGCAAAAATCGCAAAGGCTTTTATGGAAAAAAACTAATTTCGGGAGGGTGCAATTATGATGAGAGCATTAAAAGATTACAACGAAATGGTATGGAGACCGTCATGGAAATGGATGAAGAAGTATTGGAAAGGATATTCCGTGCTGCTGGTGATTTCGATGATTGTTCCATACCTTTGGTTCTATTGGAGTGACATCACAGAGTACATCAAGAACAAGTTTACAAAGAATGAAGGAGAGTCCTAACAAAGGCTCTTTCTTCTTGCGCGAATTTTGCAAGTTCTATTATGGAGAAAGAAACTAGCTTAAAGTAGAGCACCCGTTTATCTCGGGAGATTCCAGTTCGAATCTGGGGCTTTCTCTTATATTTTTTAGCCCAAACAAGGGCTTTTACGTTTTATCGAAAGGAGAAAACAAAATGGAAAGTATCAAAGTATTAAGGAGACAAGAAACAGAAACAAAGGAAATCAAGGTCGGGGATCAGATTTTAGTATCTCTGGTAGAACTTGGTGATTTTACCGCAACAGCTCACAAAATTGCGGACAAGGGTATCCTATTTATTTTTGATGAATATGTGACAAGCAGGCCGATGAACAGCAAGAACACCAATGAAGGCGGTTATGAGGAATCTGATTTAAAGGATTGGTTTGATTCTGTACTTTTGGAAGCATTTCCGGACGAGCTTAGAAGCCGAATTGCTAATTTATCTATTCCGTCAATCGGTGAGTTATTTGGTCACGATGATAAATGGGTTAATGCATATTTTGAACTGGATGAAGATAAGCAACTTGCACTTATGAAAAAACAAAGGAACCGCATAGCGTACTTCAATAATGAATGGGTATGGGGGTGGTTAAGAAACAGGGCAAAGAAAAACATTTCTTCAACTGATTTTGCTTATGTGGGCTGCGGTAAGTCCCCGAATGCTCACGGCGCACGGGGCTCTCTTGGAGTTAGGCCAGAGTTCTGGATGATTGAATAAAGCTTGAAATAAAAAATCCCTATTTGAAAGGAGAAAAAATATGAAAGGAAGCAAAAACATCAGAGGAAGTACAGAATGGGAAAAGAAGTTTATTGATAGCTTCAATCGGCTTTGTAATCGGCACCACTCATGGCAGGTGTGGCAAGACTTTGTCAATATGTCTGCCAGTGCAATTGCCAATGCAGTGGATCGGAGGCCAGATGTCTGGAAACTAAGGGAAGATTCTTATATGGCAACTGTCAAAAGATATTCCAAAGAGGAGTTGAATCTCATCACGGAACTGTTAAGCATCACAACATTGGCATTAGAAGAGAACCCGGCACAGGACTTTCTGGGGAAGATGTACATGCAGTTCAATCTTGAAAACAAATGGCACGGGCAATTCTTTACGCCTTGGCATGTTGCAGAGCTTATGGCAAAGATGCTGGTCAGCGATGAGACAAAAGAGAAGATTGCATCTCAGGATTACATTTCCGTCAATGATCCTTGCTGTGGTGCCGGCTGTATGCTTATAGCTTTCGCAAATGTCTGTAAAAACGATTTAGATATCAACTACCAGCAATCGGTGCTTTTTGTGGCGCAGGATATTGACTCGGTAGTTGCCAAGATGTGTTATATCCAAATCAGTCTTTTGGGATGCCCAGGCTTTGTGATAGTTGGCAATTCCCTTTTGGAGCCAGTTTGCGGAAGTACAATCGAGCCAATCTATATGAGGCCAGAAGACATTTGGTATACACCATTATATTTTACTGATGTGTGGACGCTTCGGAGAATCCGGTCTTGGAATAATAAGCTTCGGAAAGAAGAACCGGAACCGAAACCTATTCAGATACCTAAGATTGAGAAATCTCCAAGAACGGCCCCAGTAGTACATAACTCACCGCAAAAGCCGATTGCAAAGAAACCTGTAAAGAAGAAAAAACCGTTTTCGCTGAAAGACTTTTTTACAGTGAAAGGAAAGGGTAAGAAATGAATTTAAGGCAAAAATTTTATAGGATATGCGGCAAGTCGAGGCTGTATCTGAGACGCTCATCGCCAACTATCTTATGTTGTGTAGCAGCAGTCGGTGTTGTAGGGACAGCTGTGGCCGCCGTCAAGGCGACTCCCAAAGCTATGAAGTTGTTGGAAGATGCTGCGGACGAAAAGGGAACAGATTTAAGCAGGACGGAGATTGTCCTCACTGTCGCTCATTTGTATATCCCGGCGGCTGTTATTGGAGCTGGCACCATCTTCTGTATTTTCGGAGCAAACGCTCTTAACAAACAGCATCAGGCAAGATTGATGAGCGCTTACGCTTTGCTTAGAAACTATCACAAGGAATATCGTGATAAGTTGATCGAACTGCATGGCGAAGAAGCAGATGCCGAAATCCGAAATGCCATGATACGAGAACATTGCAATTTCCATCCGCTTGATTCAGATGTTCCAGACGATAAAGTTATATTTTACGATGAAATATCCGGGGAATCCGTTACGCGGTATGAGCGGGAAGTGATAGATGCTGAGTATCATTTCAATCGCAATTTTACAATGAGGGGGTATGCGTTCCTTAACGAGTTCTACGAATTCCTGGGATTGCCTATGACCGAATACGGAGAAATTGCCGGGTGGTCCATGTCTTCTGGAATTATGTGGGTGGATTTTGAACATCGGCTGATTGATAATGACGATGGAGGAACAGCCTGTTATTCCATTGACATGGTATTTTCACCGGAGGTCCTGGAAGAATGGGAATGCTAACAACTCCGCAAAATTTGCAATCACTATTATGAAAGGAGGAGATGCTTTATGACTGGAGCGGTAATTAAAGGAATCGGATTGGCGGCGACTGTAATTGGGATGGGAACATCACTCATCACCGATTGGGTTAACGAAAAGAAGATGGATGAAAAGATCGAAGAGAAAGTGAATGAGGCATTGTCCAGAAGAGACAAGAATGAAGAGGAGTCCTAACAAGGGCTCTTTCTTCTTGCGCAGAGGAGGCAGCGCAATGAGCAACGATTATATTTTATCCGTAATTCGGGAATATGCGGATGAATACCTGAAAGAACCGGGTTGGCGTATGTCAAAAGACTGGTTCAGGCAGGTTTCGTATAGCCGGTGGGCGGTGGGTGAAATATTGAAAAGCATTGAGGAATCCCGATTCACGCCGCCCATCATGGTTGTTGAGGATTTCATCCGTAAAATGGATGACTTCTCATGCCGGAACAAAAAGACAAGCATTATATTTTCAGTCGCACATGACATGGCCGAGAACATTTTGGACGTTCTGATTGCCATGAAATGACATATCGAAAGGAGAAAAAAGATGAAAGTATTAAGACAACAGGAAGTATCTATTCAGACAACAGGTGAATTCAAGGTCGGGGATCAGATTCAGATTGGAAAATATACCGCTACCTGCCAGAAAGTCACCAGGAAAGGGGCGCTCTTCCTTTTGGATCAGTATCTGGATGAGGCCTATAAGATGAATCGTGAGAATACGAACGAGGGCGGCTATGAGGGGAGCGACCTGCGCAAGGAGCTTCAGAAGAATAGCGTTCTGGAAATCTTCGATTCTGTCCGGGAAATGATGGTTCCGTTCAAAAACGGTGATCTGCTCCGTATTCCGTATGCAGAGGAATTCTTCGGAGATGTCGATTCCTATGAACCGAGCGGAAAGAAACAGTGGCCGCTTATGGAAGACCGCAAGAATCGAATCGCCATCCGGGAAGGAGAAGCTTATGAGTGGGGCTGGCTGCAGAACAAGCTGAAGTCTTCGGGGACGAATTTCGCTTCTGTGGATGGCAATGGCTATACGGCCTACAACAACGCGTCGGCCTCTCTTGGGGTTCGTCCGGTTCTCCGCTTGCGGTTAGGCTAATCTCCGCCCCTTGTGGGCGGTTTATATTTTGAAAGGAGAAGCGATGAAATGAAGAAACCTGATTTCTCCCGGATTGCCAAAAGTGTAAAGGTGGGGTTGCATAAACATAGCCCTGAAATCCTTACAGGAATTGGCATCGCCGGGATGATTACCACCACCGTATTGGCAGTGCGGGCAACGCCCAAAGCGCTGATTCTTATCGAGGAGGAGAAGCGCCGGCAGAACAAAGAGCTGTATGAAGATGCTGAAAGGAAAAGATTAGACAGTCATCCGAGAGTCGACCGGCTAAAGCCGATGGAGCTTGTTCGGACTACTTGGGTCTGTTATATTCCTGCTACCATCACTGGCGCACTTTCTATTGCCTGCTTGATTGGTGCCAGCTCCGTGAACATTCGGCGTAATGCAGCGCTTGCCGCAGCCTATTCCCTGTCGGAGTCCGCTTTAAAAGAGTACCAGGAGAAGGTAATTGAGACCATCGGGGAGAAGAAAGA
Organism: Lachnospiraceae bacterium; assembly: GCA_910575255.1. GTDB lineage: Bacteria > Bacillota > Clostridia > Lachnospirales > Lachnospiraceae > Brotaphodocola. The sequence continues at coordinate 50,112 of CAJTEM010000001.1, forward strand.
GCAGGAAATCCGGGATGCGGTAGCAAAGGACAAGATTCAGCGTGATCCGGTCGTGAATAAAGAGGTCATCATCACAGGACGCGGGGAGACTCTCTGCTATGATACGATTACATCCCGATATTTTAAGTGTGATATTGAAAAGCTCCGGAGGGTGGAAAACGAGCTGAATAAAAAGCTTATCAGCGAGATGTATATTTCGCTGAACGAGTTCTATTACGAGATCGGATTGCGTTCTACCGATATTGGTGACGACCTCGGATGGAATCTGGCAGACGGTTTTATCAACCTGGAGTTCAGTTCACAGCTTGCAGAGGACGAAACGCCTTGTCTTGTGATTGGATACCGGGTAGCGCCAAGGTATGATTTTCGCACCTTGATGTAACTGCGCAAAAATTACAATGCCTTTAATGGAAGAATCCACACTATTTCATAAACGAAAGGAGAACAATTATGGAACCTAACGAAGTAATGGAAAACGAGGAAGTTATCGAGACGGCTACGGAGGAGATCGTGAGAGCGAGTTCCGGATGCGGCTTTAAGATGGCGGCTGGTTTTGGTTTGGGCATTCTTGCAGGTATGGCTATCTGCAAGCTGGCTAAGCCGGTAATCGCCAAGATCAAAGCGCGGAAAGCAAAGCCCATGATCGATTCGGCGGCGGACGATTTTGATGACGACCACTTTGACGACGAAGAGGAGTCCGAAGAAGAATCCGAGCAATGATATTCGGTGGATCAGACGAGGGGAGAGTACCTGTAACAGGGTGCTTTCCCTTTTTTCGTTTCCCGGAAGGAGGATTGCAATGAACAGGTATTTGTATGACGGACCGGTCATGGAGTTTGACCGTTGTGTCCAGAACAACTGGAAAGGAGAGACAATGGCCGCATCTGAGACAAAAGCCCGGAGTAATCTTTCCTACCAGTGGAAGAAAAGGAACAACCGCATTGCCAGCGTAAAGATTACGTTGCCTGGCAAACTGCGGGAGATAAGCTGAAAGGAGAAAACTATGAGAAACGAAGAAAATTTAGTGGGTTCGGTATTGTTTATTCTAGGGGTGGCGGCACTTGGATATGCCATGCATGTAACCAGTAAAATGAATAAACTCTGTGCAAAACTGGACTTATCTGTGGATGAATTATCAGAATCCATTGACATATCTATGCCGGATGCAATCGTTAAGGAAGCTGTTGATCGGGCGGCTGATAGAGCGGCATATAAGGCTGTACAGTCTGCCACCGTAACAGCTGTGAACCAGGTTCGTCATGATATACAAAAAGAAGTCAAGACGGCTGTGGATAACGCTTATGCTGATTTGCGTGGAAAAGTTGAGAGAGAAATCTCAGACCAAATCGGTAATATTGACATAAGTTCAATTAAGCGGGATGTAATTAAAAAGGCTGGAGAAAAAGCCGCCGAAAAGTTCGAGAGTGATTTGGAAGATATTTTAGAGAAGTACAATAGTGATCTCAATAATGTCTCCAAAATCTACAATTCCATTGCTAAGTCAATCTCCAGTCGTGATGACAGCAAAGAGATGACGTTCAGGATTGCATAAGAAAGGAGAATTATATTTTATGGAAGAATACAAGCCAAACTCCCATAAATCTAAGGAAGAACAGCAGACGGCGCCCCCCGAAAAGAAAGTGGAAAAAGTGGTCAGCGGGTCTGTAAAATCCAGAAAGAAGAGTGAGATTCAGAAATTTGCGGATGTGTTTATCCAGGAGGATGCGCAGAAAGTAAAGTCTTATATTCTGATGGATGTATTGGTACCGGCGGTAAAGAAAGCCATATCAGATATTGTGACGAACGGGATTGACATGATCCTGTACGGAGAGACTGGGCGAACAAAAAAGAACGGAACAGCTTCCAAGGTATCTTACAGGAGCTACTACGACAAGAGGGATGACCGCAGGGATTATGGTTCTTCCAGAACGCGAACAGGGTATGACTATGATGATGTTATCCTGGACAATCGCGGGGAAGCAGAAGAAGTCCTGTCTCGAATGGATGAACTGATTGCTACATATGGCCTTGTCAGTGTGGCAGACTTCTATGACCTGGTAGGAATCACGGGAAGCTATACAGACAATAAGTACGGCTGGACGGATATTCGGAATGCATCGGTGGTAAGGGTTCGTGACGGATACACAATCAAACTGCCGAGAGCGTTACCGTTAAACTAAAAAAAATATGAAAAGGAGCAATAATCATGAAAGCAAATGAAATTATGAGTAAAGCCAGTGGGGCTTTGAATAAGATCGGGTTCGGCTTGAAGAAGCGCAGCCCTGAGATTCTGGTGGCGGTTGGTGTTGTGGGCACTGTTGTAAGTGCTGTAATGGCCTGCAAAGCGACCACGAAAATCAACACAATCCTGGATGAGACCAAGGAGCAGTTGGACAAGATCCATGAGTATGCGGGGAATCCCGATGTGGCGGAGAAGTACAATGCGGAAGACGCTAAGAAAGATACAGCTATCGTTTATGGCCAGGCAGGTGTAAAGCTGGCCAAGCTATATGCTCCGGCGGTGGGGCTTGGGATTTTGTCCATCAGCAGCATTCTGGCATCCAACAATATCCTCAGAAAACGCAATATGGCAATCTCAGCAGCTTTGGCGGCAGCTACCCAGGACTTTAAAGATTACCGCAACCGTGTTATAGAGCGGTTCGGAAAAGAAGTGGATCATCAGCTCCGATATAACATTAAGGCCGAGGAAATCGAGGAGACTGTTACGGATGAGAAAGGCAAGGAGAAAAAGGTCAAGAAGAATGTTGAAGTCGCCGATCCGAATGCCAGCGGTTATGCGAAGTATTTCACAAGGAGCAATCCTTACTGGGAGGAAGACTCTTCCTATGTCGAGATGTTCCTGCGTTCCCAGCAGAATTTCGCCAACGATAAACTGAAAGCGAATGGACATCTCACTCTGAACGATGTCTATGACATGCTCGGATTCCACGACAGTAAGGCCGGCATGGTGGTTGGTTGGATTTACGATCTGGACCATCCGAACGGGGATAACTATGTGGAGTTCGATGTAAAGAAAGTGAATCTCCCGAACGAGCAGGGCGGGTACGAAGAGGCTTATGCCATCGACTTCAACGTGGACGGCAATATTTATAATGAGATGATTTGAAGGGAAGGGTATGCCTCTATGCTATCCGGGAACTTTAATCGCGATTTGGCTGACTATCCTTATCTGTTTTAGGGATGGCCAGCCTTTATATTTTAGAAAGGAGTGGCTGACATGTACAGAAGAATACGAATGCTTTTGCTTCTTTTGATATTTTGTGTTGTTGGGAATTGTGCATCTGTTTGCGGAGAAATTGTCTCCGTTGCAGAGCCGGTCAGTACAGAATCCATACTGATTTCCGAACAAATCGAAGTGTCAATAAACGAAGAGGAGCATTCTGGCATTCCTGCCGCGGTTGAAGTAAAAGAACTTTTGGATAACAGCGAAGAGGCAGGACTTTCGGAAGAAGATATCGATTTGATTGCTCTGGTGACAATGGCTGAGGCAGAGGGGGAATCGGAGTACGGAAAGCGGTTGGTGATCGATACGGTTTTGAACCGCATAGATTCCGAGCATTATCCCGATACGGTCTTTGAAGTTGTTTATCAGCCCAGTCAGTTTTCATCCATGTGGAACGGACGTGTAGACCGATGCTGCGTCACGGATGAAATATGTCAGCTTGTCAGGGAAGAACTTCTGGAACGGCAAAACTATGAAGTTATATTTTTTACGGCGGGCGGATACGGCAAATATGGAACTCCTATGTTCCAGGAAGGAAACCATTACTTTAGCAGTTATGAATGAAAGGAGAATCTTATGAATAGCGGATTAGTTGTCATGTCTTATACTTTATCGGCGTTGTCCGGGATCTGTTTTATAACGGGGCTGGCAGTCCTGTTTGGGGGAAGGAGCGGAAAGTATGGAAAATTTTGAGGCCATTATCGCTATGTTGGACTTCACCCTGGATTCCAAACGTAAGCGGCACATTGTCGGTGGCATTCTGCTGAGCGTGTCGTTTCTGTTTGGAGGCTTGGCGCTTACCACCATGACGTTAAAGACGGAGGAAAAACGGGATGAGTAGAGGATTATATTTAGCAGCGTTTGCCACTGGGGCGATAGCGGGCTCTGTGGTGACGTGGTGTTTTGTAAAAAAGAAGTACGAGAGGATTGCCCAGGAAGAGATCGACTCCGTGAAAGAGGTCTTTGCCAAGAAGGAACTCAATCCCCAGGTAAAGGAGATGACCAAAACCGGAGAAGAAGTCGTAAAAGGGCTGAATGACGGGATTAGACAGGCAGCCGAACAGGCAAAAGAAAAGCCCGATCTTGTACAGTATGCCGCTATGGTCCAAAAATACGGAGGAACTGTTGGCGAGGAAAAGGAGGTTCCCATGAAAGAAAAATTCCCTTATGTCATACCGCCGGAGGAATTTGGTGAGTTCGATGATTATGAGAGGATCAGCCTTACCTATTACGCGAACGGTGTCCTGGCGGATGATAATAATGAAGTTGTAGATGATGTGGAGGATATTGTCGGCGATGCTCTCGATCACTTTGGCGAGTACGAAGATGATTCCGTATTTGTCAGATGTGATGAGCGGAAATGTGACTATGAGATTCTTATGGATCAGCGGACATTTTCAGAAGTGGCCGAGAACAATCCCCATCAGGTGGAGGTACGATGAGAAACGAGCTGATTAACGAATACTTTGAATGGATGTACCAGCTCGTATGCAAAGATGCCAAAGGACTGTCCTATCGGAAGCTGCTCTGTAAACTTTTTGATACTCCGTTTAACTACACGATTGCTATGGACGGCAACCGAGCGGAAGATGGAGTGGATTTGAGGTATCGGTTTGGCTATGAATGTGGTTTTGATAATTCTGCAGTAGCAGACTGTCTGGATGACAAAGACTGCAGTGTACTGGAGATGATGGTCGCCCTTGCCATTCGATGTGAAGAGCATATCATGGACAACCCGGATATCGGGGACAGAACCGGCAAATGGTTTCTGGACATGATTGTAAATCTTGGTTTGGAGAAGATGACGGATGACCGTTTTGACAAGCGGTATGTCGAGAGGATTCTGCATCGGTTCCTGAACCGGGAATACGGACGGAACGGCGATGGAGGCCTCTTCACAGTACATCATAGCCGGATTGACATGCGGTCTGTGGAAATATGGTATCAGGCAATGTGGTACCTTGATGAGGTGCTTAAGAGCTGAATTATATTTTGAGAGGAGAGATATACAATGAGGATGGTATATTGCTACAATCTGCATGAGGTGGCTGCTGTTGCTAACCGTAATACAGAAACTATTGTACGGATGATACAGCGGGCAAACGGGGAAATCGGGAGGCTGAAAAGAAAGAACCGTTCCAATGCTATGGTCGGATTTATATTTGGCATTGCCGTGGAACTTTGCTTTCTGGCGCAGAATCAGAAAATCAATGAGCTGGAAGAAAAGCTCAGCAATATGAACGAGGAAATTAAGGAGCTTAGGGACAAGGAAGGAGATTAAATTGCGATGATTGACTTTCTTATGATTTCGACACGCAGCACAAAGCGTGGAATAATAGAAATCTATCCGAAGTTTATTGTCAGGACAAGCTCCGATTTAATGATCCGGGGCGGGGACTTCTATGCTATCTGGATTGAGGAACGTGGTTTATGGTCGACAGATGAGCAGGATGCGTTACAACTGATTGACCGTGAACTGGATAGATATGCGGAGAAAAACCGCCAAAGTTTTGACTCCAATATTAAAGTTCTCCATATGTGGGACGCCGAATCAGGCATGATTGATCGGTGGCACAAATATTGCCAGAAGCAGATGCGGGACTCTTTCCATATGTTGGACGAGAAACTTATTTTTTCCAACACGCCTACCGACAAGAAAGACTACGCCAGCAAAAAGCTGAATTATCCGCTTGAAGCTGGCGATTTGTCTGCCTATGACAAGCTGATGTCGGTATTATATTCCGAGGAAGAGAGACACAAGATTGAATGGGCCATTGGGTCGGTCGTATCCGGGGAATCCAAAAAGCTTCAAAAGTTTATGGTTTTGTATGGAGCTGCCGGAACCGGAAAATCGACGGTTCTTAACATCATACAGCAGCTCTTTGAAGGATACTATTCGGTCTTTGATGCAAAAAGTCTTGGCTCTTCAAACAACTCTTTTGCTTTGGAAGCATTTAAGAGCAATCCGCTGGTCGCTATCCAGCATGATGGAGACCTGTCAAAGATTGAGGATAACACGAGGTTGAACAGTCTGGTCTCCCACGAACTTATGACAGTGAACGAAAAGTTCAAATCGACCTATTCCAACCGCTTCAAATGTTTCCTTTTCATGGGAACAAATAAGCCGGTAAAGATTACGGATGCAAAATCTGGCCTGATACGAAGGCTGATCGACGTGTCGCCAACCGGCGAAAAATTAGACCCGAAGGACTACAAAGCGATTGTGAAGCAGATTGATTTTGAGCTAGGCGCAATCGCGTGCCATTGCCAGGAAGTGTATTTGGCAAGTCCCGGAGAGTATGACGATTATATTCCGATTACGATGCTGGGTGCATCGAACGACTTCTATAATTTTATCATCGACTCCTATCATGTATTCAAGAAAGAAGACGGCACAACTTTGAAAGCTGCCTGGGAAATGTATAAGACTTACTGTGACGAGGCAAAAGTCGGCTTTCCGTTTTCACAGAGGGTTTTCAAGGAAGAGCTTAAAAACTACTTTCATGAGTACAAGGAGCGCTTCAATTTTGATGATGGGACAAGGGTGCGCAGTTATTATGTTGGTTTCCGGACTGAAAAATTTGACGAAAGGAAGGAAAATAAAAAAGAACAGGAAATGAAAACGTTACTGCAGTTTGATTGCACGGAATCTATATTTGACCGTGAGTGTTCCGGCTGCCCTGCGCAGTACGCTTCATCCCAGGAGACACCATCTAAAAAATGGGATGCGGTAAAAACACAGCTGGCCGCCTTGGATACGTCAAAACTGCATTATGTGAAAGTACCTGAAAATCACATAGTCATTGACTTTGACATTACGGACGAGACCGGGAACAAGAGTTTTGAAAGGAATGTTGAAGAGGCAAGTAAGTGGCCGCCTACCTATGCCGAACTGAGTAAAAGCGGTGCTGGAATTCATTTGCATTATATTTATGCTGGAGACCCAGCAAAGCTCAGTAGGATTTATGACGACCATATCGAAGTGAAAGTGTTCACTGGCAATAGCTCTCTTCGGAGAAAGCTATCGAAATGTAGCAGTCTGCCGATTGCCACGATTAGCTCCGGGCTGCCACTGAAAGGAGAAAAAATGGTAAATTTTGACGCTATAAAGAGCGAGAAAGGACTTAGGACTCTGATTATGCGGAATCTCAATAAGGAGATTCATCCGGGGACTAAGCCGAGTATCGATTTCATCTATAAAATTTTGGAGGACGCCTATGCAAGCGACTTGAAGTATGATGTCACGGACATGCGTAATGGTGTTCTCGCTTTTGCCGCCAACAGCACAAACCAGGCGGATTACTGTATCAAGCTCGTGAACAAGATGCAGTTCAAGTCGGAGGAGGCTTCTTCTGGGATGAGAAATGAAGATGCAAAACTGGTTTTCTACGATGTGGAGGTATTTCCGAATCTCTTCCTTGTAAACTGGAAGATTGAGGGCGAGGGAAAACCGGTAGTCCGTATGATTAACCCTGCTCCTGCAGAGATTGAGGAACTGATGAAATTCCGTCTGGTGGGGTTCAACTGTCGGCGGTACGACAATCATATTCTCTACGCAAGGCTTATGGGATATGACAATAAGCAGCTTTATAATTTGTCACAGAAAATTGTAGGGGCAAAGAAAGGAGCTAACCGGGACTGCTTCTTTGGAGAGGCATACAATGTATCTTATACAGATGTGTATGACTTTGCTTCTGCTGGAAATAAAAAGAGCCTTAAAAAACTGGAAATTGAGATGGGAAACATCTCTGATAAAGAGCTGGAAAAGAAAGGCTTCTCAGATGCGGAAATTCGCATTATAAAAGCGGGAACGCATCATCAGGAATTAGGACTTCCTTGGGATGAGCCGGTTCCTGAAGAACTTTGGACTAAGGTCGCTGAGTATTGTGATAACGATGTTATTGCAACGGAAGCAGCCTTTGTTTATTTGAAAGCGGACTGGACGGCCAGACAGATTCTGGCTGACTTGGCGGGTATGACAGTCAATGATACGACGAATACCCTCACAACTAAGATTATATTTGGTAATGAGCGGAAGCCGCAAGACCAGTTCCACTATCGGAATCTCGCAGAACCCGTGTATGACCTTGATACTGAAACCTATAATTTCCTAGCAGAAGCTTGTCCGGAGATGATGGAGCAAACACATGGTGAGGCTGGAAGTCTTTTGCCGTATTTTCCGGGCTACACTTTCGAGAACGGAAAATCTGTATATCGCGGAGAGGAAGTTGGAGAAGGTGGGTATGTATATTCTGAACCTGGTATGCACGGAAACGATGCATTGCTGGATATTACTTCCATGCATCCGCACAGCGCAATCGCAGAGGTTCTGTTCGGTGTGAAGTTCACAACGGCGTTCCGTGATATCGTAGAGGGTCGTGTCAGCATCAAGCATGAGGCTTGGGATATTGTTAATAAGATGCTGGATGGTAAGCTTACGCCTTATATTCAGAAAGTAATTAACGGCGAAATGACATGTAAACAGCTTGCTGATGCATTGAAGACGGCAATCAACTCTGTTTATGGCTTGACCTCTGCGTCCTTCGAGAATGCATTCCGTGATCCGAGAAACATTGATAACATCGTGGCGAAGCGTGGCGCTCTGTTCATGGTAGATTTGAAGAATGAGGTACAGAAACGTGGATATACGGTTGCGCATATTAAGACCGATTCCATTAAGATTCCGGATGCAACGCCTGAGATTATCCAGTTTGTTATGGATTTCGGTAAGAAGTACGGCTACACATTTGAACATGAAGCTACATACGACCGAATGTGTCTGGTAAACGATGCTGTTTATATTGCCAGATACAAAGACGGAAATGGTCTCGGAAAATGGACAGCAACAGGGACTCAGTTTCAGGTTCCGTATGTCTTCAAAACCTTGTTTAGTAAGGAAGATATTCTTTTTGAGGATATGGCGGAAACGAAAGAAGTTAAGACGGCAATATATTTGGATATGAACGAAGGATTGCCGGATGTATCTGAATTTGAAAAACAGTTCTCAAAAGCGGAAAGTGATTATAAAAAAGGGCTGTTATCAGATACAACTTTCGAGAAAATATGTGCGGAGCTTCAGCCAGAAATTGACAAGGGGCATAACTATCGTTTCATCGGAAAAGTTGGACGTTTCTGTCCCGTTAAACCCGGTAGTGGGGGTGGTGTGCTTCTCAGAGAGCAGAACGGCAAGTATTATGCTGTAACAGGTTCGTCTGGATATCGCTGGCTTGAATCTGAAATGGTTCGTGAACTGAATAAGGAAAGTGACATTGACCGGTCTTATTACGACAAGCTTGTGGATGAAGCTGTCAAAACGATCTCAGCGTATGGGGATTTCGAGTGGTTTGTATCGGATGACCCCTATGTGAAAGAAGATTCTCATACATGGGTCGCTCCTTGCGGAGATGCCAAAATCGAAACGTGCTTTGATTGTCCGTATTTTGACAATGATCCGATTCATCTGGAGTGCAAACGCGGATATGTGATTGAAGAGATTCCATTCAAATAAAAAAAGAAAAGGAGAAAGAAAAATGTCAAGAAGAATACCACCTATCAACATTGAGAACGCGAGGATTATTTTCAGGAATTTTTCCGGCAAGGAGACAAAGTACAACCGGAAAGGTGATCGGAACTTCTGTGTCATCATCGAAGATCCCGACATGGCTCAGCAACTGGCAGCGGATGGATGGAATGTGCGTATCCTGCCGCCCCGTGATGAGGACGAGGAAGCAAGAAATTATATTCAGGTTGCCGTGAGCTATAAGGTCATTCCGCCGAAAGTTATCATGGTGACAAGACGGGCGCAGACCCCGCTGGACGAAGAGTCCGTCGATTCCCTGGATTATGCAGAAATCCGGAATGTGGATCTGACAATCAATCCGTCCGAGTGGGAAGTCAATGGAAAGACCGGCATCAAGGCTTACCTGAAGACAATGTATGTCACTATTGAGGAGGACGAGTGGGCAGCGAAGTATGCGGAGCTGGAGGGCCCGCAGGAATAGAATGACTAGGGGCGGCGACTAATCACGGTTGCCGCTCTTCTGTTTCAGAAAGGAGAATTTGATGGTCAAAAACACCAAGTTCGTAAATTTTGAGAAGTATTGCAAAACCTGCGAGTATGAAAAGAAGAAAGATACCGATAGCCCATGTAACGAATGTCTTGATACCTGTGCCAGAGAAGGAACTGATGAGCCGGAAATGTGGAGGAAAAAAGAGAGATGAAAAAAACCCCGGTTAAAATTCCGAAGAGATCTTATGCTTTCGTGGACGGTTCTTTCAATCCCACAACAAAAATTTATGGTTGCGGAGGATTCCTGATTGACCAGTTTGGAAAGAGGTATGTTATACAGGCAAGCGGCGACAATGAAGAATGGGCGGTTATGAGAAATGTAGCCGGCGAAATCCTTGGGGCGAAAAAAGTAATGGAATTGGCAAGGAAACTCCAGATGAAGAAGTTGATTATATTCTACGACTACGAAGGAGTTGCCAACTGGCCTTTGGGAATATGGAAAGCGAAGAAACCTGTTACCAAGGACTATGTTCAGTTTGCCTGTTCCATTATCGCTTGCGGCGTAAAGTTATATTTTCGCCATGTAAAGGGGCATTCTGGTATTTCCGGTAACGAGGAGGCTGACCGGCTGGCAAAAGAGGCTGTCGGATTATTGAAGAAATGATACAGGAGGAACTTTATGGCTGGAATACAGTTGCGTGACTACCAGTTAGATGCGGTACGTCGGATGAAAAACGGCTGCATCCTGTGTGGCGGAGTTGGTAGCGGTAAGTCTCGCACTGCTCTCGCCTACTATTATTTATGCGAAGATGGGGAGATTGGTACGGACGAGTATGTCCCGATGGGCGATCCACCAAAAGACCTTTATATTATTACCACCGCCCGGAAAAGGGACACCTGCGAGTGGGAGGGGGAACTTTCACCGTTCTTGCTATCGCCCAATCACGAAGTTAATCTCTACTCCAACAAAGTGGTTATTGACTCATGGAACAATATCCAGAAGTATGCCGAAGTGCAGAATGCTTTCTTTATATTTGACGAGCAGCGGGTTGTCGGAACCGGAGCCTGGGTTAAAGCTTTCTTGCGAATAGCAAAAGCAAACCGATGGATTCTGCTGTCGGCCACTCCTGGGGATACATGGCAGGATTATATTCCGGTGTTCATCGCCAACGGTTTCTATAAGAATAAAAGCGAGTTCACAAGGGAGCATATTGTTTACAGTCATTTTACCAAGTTTCCCAAAGTTGACCGGTACCTAAATACCGGACGGCTGATACGGCTTCGGAATTCCATTCTGATCAATATGGACTTCAAACGGGAAACTGTCTCCCATCATGAGGATGTGTTCGTACCTTATAGTATTGAGAGGTATAAGGATATTTGTCGTACACGGTGGAATCCCTGGGAGAATAAGCCGATTGAGAATGCTACGGAATTATGCTATGCCTTACGGAAAGTAGTCAATTCAGATGAATCAAGGCAGGTTGCTTTGCTACGGATTTTAGAGAAGCATCCGAGGGCCATTATATTTTATAACTTCGATTACGAGTTGGAAATCTTGAGAGAGATGTTTTTAGGCAGATGCAATTCTAAACTGGACGGATTTGAGATGGCAGAGTGGAATGGTCATACTCATCAACCGATTCCGGAATCCGAGAGCTGGGTGTATCTTGTCCAGTACAATGCTGGAGCTGAGGGATGGAACTGTATCAAGACAGACACCATTATATTTTACTCGCAGAGCTATTCCTACAAGGTTATGGTGCAGTCCAGTGGGAGGATTGACAGGATGAACACTCCCTATACAGATTTATATTATTATCATCTGAAAAGCCGTTCGGGAATCGATTTGGCAATTAGTAAAGCGCTGAAAGACAAGAAAAAGTTTAATGAAACTGGTTGGGCAAAATGGAGGTAAATTTTGGTGGGAACTTTTGAAGTGGACGAGAAAATATATTTAGAGCCGTGTCCTTTTTGTGGTGGTGAAGCATACATAACTGGTTTATTTATTCCTGTGAACGGTGATGAAATAAACGCATATGCCGTTGGTTGTGAAAAATGTGGAATAAGTTTCATGGAAGACTGGATATATGACAACATTGTGAAGAAATGGAACACGAGAATTCAATGAGGAGGGAGATTGATGCTGTGAAAAAGAAATTAGAAAGTTTTTTGGTGTGTGCCGATTTTTCCAATGATATTCCGGTACTTGTTGTCGGAACAAAGGTTAAAAACGGTATAAACGTCATCAATGCTTTTAAGGGTGAGGAAGCGGAGGAACTATATCATAAGTTGTCTGACAAGAAAGGAGAGAAAAATTGATTGCGGAAAAAGAACTGTTGGTTTTTAAATGTAATGCTCTTCTGAGACCGAGAGAAATGAATGATTTGTATCGGTCAATTCATCAGCAGAAGGATACTGGAATAATAATTGTTCCGCCATATGTTGAACCGATTTTAGTTCCGACTGGAACGGAAATAAAGATATCCGAATTTATTCCAGAGAAAGAAGCTGTGAGGTGATTAGCATGAGCTATCAGTACGACCAGTATCTGGCCAAACATAAAGAAAATGTGAGAAACGGCTTTGAGTGGCTCCAAACCAATCTTCCAGAGCTGGTAAAGGATATCCCAAACCTGGGATGGCAAACCGGTTTTGCCCATGACCAGTCAAAGTCTGAGCCGGACGAATACGAGGCATACGACGCTTACTTCTACGGCGGCAATCGGTCTTTCAAAGTGGTTCAGGAATACCGAAAAGCCTGGTTGATGCATCTCCATCGAAATCCGCATCACTGGCAGCATTGGGTGCTGATTAACGACGATCCAAAAGAGGGCGAGATTCTCATAGAGATGCCAATCAATTATATTTTTGAGATGGTTTGCGATTGGTGGGCATTCAGTTGGGCGAAAGGGAACCTGCAGGAAATCTTCAAGTGGTATGACGAGCATAAGAACTACATGAAGCTGCATCCAAATACCAGAAAAAAAGTGGAAGAAATTCTCGGTAAGATAAAGGAAAAGCTGGATAACAGTTCAGAACTCGCCCATCATGGAGTCGAGGGACAAAAATGGGGTGTACGGAATGGACCGCCATATCCAATCAAGAAAACGGTTGAAAAATCAGGAGAAGGTGCTACCATTGAAGATACATACATTCATAAAAGTGTTGGGGCAAAGGCTCGGAACTATGATGTTTTAGACCCGGCGACTGGCGAATACTTTCATTTCTCGGAGGGAACCAGAATCAGAGAATCGAAAGTGTTTGCCGGGAAAGGCGGTGTAAAAGAACTGGAGCCGGAAGTTGCTCAGGGACTCTCCGAACAGATTGGCGGCGATCCCGATGAATGGCAGCACTGCAAAGGAATTGGAACTATTGACTGTGATGGTGAAGATGTTGATGCGGAGGTGCATTGGTTCCAGGAGCCATCGGTGGGAAAACACAAATTCAAAGTGAAGAAATGGCTGGAATGAGGTGAAGAATATGAAAGTTAGGTGGAAAGGAAAAACAGATTTTCTGGTACTTACGCACGACAAAGTATACACTGTCCTCGCAGTAGAAAAGGGGTGGTATCGGATCGTGGATGACAGCGGGGAAGATTATCTGTATTCCCCGGAACAGTTTGAGGTCGTAGAAGAATAAATCATTGATATTTTGGTATAAGAGTAGCTCGGTTTGTCTTAACGGATAAATTCGGGCTATTTTTATGCTCATTTTTGAAAGGAGAAGAACATGAAAATATTTATTAGTGGTCCCATGAAAGGGTATCCCAACTTCAACAAGGAAGCCTTTGATCAGGCAGAAAAAGAACTGATTCAGCAGGGCTATACAGTTTTTAATCCGGCGTGGATGGATTTTTCTGGAGAATGGACCAAACAGGACAAACGGGCGATTGATGCGGCCATCATGAGCCGATGTAATGCTGTGTATCAGTTACCCGGATGGGACGGATTGAAAAACAGCGGAAGCCGCATGGAATGTGCATTTGCTCAGGGAGCTGGAATGATGTTTTTGGAAAAGGATGCGGACGGTTTCTTCTTTGTTGTAAATAAGGAAGATTAAGCTGAAAGGAGAAAAAATGGATTGGAGATGTACCTGTTTAAACGAGTGGGTTGATAATAGACCCTCATTTACGATTGGAAGTAGGGGGCAGGGAAAGACAAAACTACTCATAAAACAAGCTGCGGAAACATATGGGGTCATAGTTTGCCCTAGCCGTCAGATGGCAGATTATATTTTTCACATGGCGTGCAATCTTGGATACTCTATTAACCACCCTATTACATACGATGAATTATTCATTTATTCAAAAGGTAGAAGAAACACAGACTACTACTTTGATGAATATGGTGCACAATTAGAGAGTATTATTTTGCGAACAATCAAGGGTTTTGAGCGTGATCATGTCGAAACCATCATAATTGACAGGGAATCTATAAACCGGCTGAATGATATTTTAGGCGGGTTAAAAGTACACAATATGGATGGTAAGAAATTGAGATTAAAGATAGAGGTTTGTGAGGAGGACTAAGCCATATGGATTTTAACATTATTGCAGTAGATTTTGATGGGGCTCTGTGTGAAAATAAGTGGCCGGAAATCGGAGAGCCAAATAAAGAGTTGATCGCTTATCTGAAAAAGCACCAGGAAGCAGGAGACAAGCTGATTCTGTGGACTTGCCGCGTTGGCGAAATCCTTAAGAACGCGATTGATTGGTCTGCCGAACAGGGACTGATATTTGATGCTGTCAACGAGAATCTGCCTGAGGTCCTGGAATGGATGGGCGGCGATACCAGAAAGATATTTGCCAACGAGTACATAGATGACCGGAATTTTACTTTCTTGTCACAAACAGACCGTGCGGAATTACTGGGCAGGATGGTGGACGTTGTCGAAGACTGGCTGGAAAAGAAAGGTATAGCTACGGACGATGAAGCCGCCATTAAAGGTGACGACTATGACTATCTTACGGAAGGGTTTGCTTCCGGGATGGGGATATCGTGCGATTTTACGGAGGATAAATGAGCTGTAGGTATAAAAAAGAATGTCCGAGTTACAGTGGTTGGTGCGAGGGCCCAAAACAAGACTTTGCCAAATGCATACGGTTTCTAATAACTGCTTACGAAAATACTAAAAAAAGGCTTGAAGCTTATCAGGAGCTACCTTTAACAGCTGAAGAATTATGGGGAGTCGGACAAGAATATTTTGGATGGGAGAAACCTAAATATGACTAAAAATGAATTTGAAAAATTGGATGCCAAATCTAAGAGACGTGCGGCTCAAAAGGCTCTCGCCTGGTTTTGTGTATTAACATCGGTGAGATTTCCGTTTTTGGATATTACCAGCAAAGAAGAATCCGAAACAATCAAAGTCATTCTCGGTAAGTATATGAATGAAGAATTGGAGGAGAAAAGGAACAATGATAAAAATTGAAAAAGTATCTGTTTACGTTCTGGAAGAGGCTATTCGTGGTATGAGAAATCCGATGAACAGCTGGAATTGCTCTGACAGTTATCATAATAAAGAAGAGTATGACAGCTTAAATGGGCAGAAATATGTTGGTGCTAGTAACGTGGACTATTGCGTTGGATATAATGACAACAAACTCATGATGAATCTGGCAGCAGGTGGGCCGGTTCACGCAAAGTACCGTCGGATGATTACCGTATATTTGGACATCACGGCTCCGCTCTACTGGTGGAAAGAGTTCGATACCTATAAAGTGGGTACAGTTGCCAATTCCTGCTCCACTATGCATAAGATTACAGCAAAAAAGTTCGATACTGATGATTTCAGTCATGAGCATCTGGATGTCAGAACCATTGAGATGTTGAAAAGTATCGTTGACATTTTAAATGACTATCGGGATCTGTATGTAAATTACAACACAAATGATTTTGAGATAAAAGGTTGTCCCAGCAAGAAGGATATTTGGTGGCAGATGATTCAGCTTCTTCCTAGCTCTTACAACCAGAAACGAACGGTCATGCTGAACTATGAAGTGCTTGTCGGAATTTATCGCTGGCGCAAAGAACATAAACTGGACGAGTGGCGGGAGTTCTGCCGGTGGATTGAGCAGCTTCCATACAGTGAGATCATCATTGGAGAAAAGGAGGAACCCAATGAGTAAGATAGGAAAAGAACTGCCTAAAGAATACAGCGACCGTTTCGATGAACTCCGGCAGAACCGGGTAAATGTCAGTTACTATAAATACGGCTCTGCGGCGGACAACTTTGGAATGAGACTGGTCAATGCTTTGGAAAGTCACGACTTGTGTATCAAAAAGTATCTGGAAACCGGAAATACGGAGTATCTGTGTGATGCGGCAAACTATTTGATGTTTGAGTTTATGTATCCGCAGAAAAAAGATGCCTTTTTCCGGGCAACAGATTCTTCAGAATCGGCAGGTATCAGCGGCGTTTCCGTTAATGAACTGAATAAAGACAAGCATTTTGAGGCTGTTGTTGGATAGGAGGAAAAATCGACATGACATTTTGGCAGATGGTTATTGCTTTTATTGTTGTCTATCTTTGTGTTTATGCGTTGATCGACAGGATTTGTCAGTGTATTGAACATTGTGCTACTGCAAGAGCATATTCCAAGTTTCGTGAAAACGGAGTGCTGGTAAAGATGGACGATGTCGAAGCGGGTATTAAAAAATCAAATAAGGAGAAGCAGGATGTCGGAGAGAAAATTTAATATTGGAGACAGAATTATGTGTGTTGAAACTGGAGTAGTTGGAAAATGCATTAAATTCTATATACCGACTGCCTGTGAAGAACAGACTATGGTTCTGACAGATGACGGACGAAGGTATCATGCACCAACCAGATTATGGGAAGTGGCAGACAAAGTTAATCCGATTGGATACGAGGGAGAAGAAAATACCGAAAACAAACTCTTAAATCCTTTCGGCGAATATGTTGTGGCATTTGCGGCAAATCATAACCTGCCAATTTCTAAAGCCTACGAACAACTAATGGTTAAGGCAAGGCTGGCTTTTTTTCAAGAAACGGGGTATTGATATGTGGCGGAGAGAGTTGCTGAAAAATAAGCTCTATGCCATCGCAATTATATTTCTGGGAGCGTTGTCTGTCCCTATCGAATGGGACGCAACGTTCTTTTTATTTACTTTGATGGTTGGGGTTATGTTGTTCTTTTCCAAGGAAAATTGGATTGTATAGGAGGCTGTTTTATGGGACGAGCTGAAAGGAGAAGAGCTGAGCGTAGAAACCGGATAGAAAATCGGAAAGGCAAGATTTTAATGTCAAGAGAAGAAATTGGAGAGATGAAGCAAAAAGTTTCAAGCAATATTTCTGCCTATAATGTGGAATCTCTTATGACGTGTTTTGCATTAGCCGAGCATCGGCTTTACGGTTTCGGGCAAAAGCGTATCATGCGAAGTCTTCAGTATATTGATGATTTAATGGGTGCAATTATAAACGATGAAGTAGTTATGGAAGACTATATGAAAGAACTGGAGGATGAAACAGGAGTGATCATTAAGTGCGGAAATTAAAGGAGGTTAAACAGTGATTAAAATGATATTTGTTGGGGTATCGGCTATCGCTGCTTTTTCAGCGGTTATAGTAAAAAAGGCGATTTCGTCCTGTGCCGTTTACATGGATGACTCGTTCCGATGGGGAGGTAGAGGCGGAAATGGCTAACATTGATTTACGGAGAAACGCAGAGGGTTATTCTGACCCGACTGCATATGAGGCCATCAAGAATCTGGATGCCGACGATGAGAGATTTCACAAGTTGCTGAATACAATCTTCACAATTTGCGAACTTTCCGGGTTTCATCTGGAGGAGCGGATTGTCCTGAAAGATTTGCAGACAGGAAAGGTTTGGAGGTGATATTTATGGGCGAAGGTGTTAGAGAAACAATCTGTACCAGCTGTGTACATAGAGAAGTATGTGTGTATAAGCAGACGTATTTAGAATACCTGGGTGCATGTGAGAAGATGCGTGGCGATTATCCGGATGATATTTCATTCATCGAGAAAAGTGATCCGAACTGCATTTTTCATAAGAAGAGATCGGACGTAGCATTTCGATAAACATCAGTAAAATCCTATTCCAGGTTAGAAATTGGAGGTAAAGCTATGACAATAGAAGAAGCCATTAAGCATATGATGCATGTCTGGGAGCAGCTGAATGAGAAAGTGATTAAACTCGGAACGACTATTCGGAAAATCTTTCGTGATATTTTTGGTCAGAGGGAAGTTTCTCTGGAGATCTCCAAGAATACTACTGTCCGGAAAAGACGGTATCATCAGAAAGATAAACCGTCCGTACAATACCGATATATACCTACTTCCAGGAGAAATTTGCCCTATATGAGGCGATCCTATTAAGTAATTCCGTGCCCGCTTTTGTTTTTGACTGCCCACTTTTGGAAGCAGTTTGGGAGAGGTTGAAAGCGGGTACGGACGAAAGTTGGTGGAATTTGGGTAAAAATGATCAATTTTTTGCCCATTTGCCCACTTTCTGCCCACTTTTGAAAATCCGATTTGGTCACTAAAAACCCAGTATTTATGCGGGTTTGCGGGCTCAAAGCCCATTTGCCCATCCTTTTTCTTAACTAATTGTGATAAAAAGTTTAAATATATATAAAGATTGTGAAAAAAGGTGGGAAAGTGGGCAGAGCGATGGAAAGGAGGTTTTATGAAAAAGAAGAATGCGTGGTCTGAAATTTACAAGAGCTTTCAGTCCATCTATCCAAATTTGAAGAAAGATGCTGTTGGATATTGTCCGCATGGTTACATGTCGATTCTGGTATATTTTCCGGATGGGCTGCGTATGGTATATAATGAGGTGGAAAGACGAGCCAGGTTTGTTACGGCATGAGCAGAATTTTGAGAATGATATTTCTTTTTTGCCGTGTATATGGTATACTTAAACTGCGACACAACTCTATATTTATCCTAATTACGGAGAATTTCATCTTGGTAAAAGGTGTATTCTCTCTTTGCTCATGCCGTAATTAGGAAGAGATTGTGTCGCAACAATAGGGAGATTCACTTTTTTGGTGCGTCTTCTTATTGTGAGGGCGCACTTTTTATTTGTCTGAATATTGGTTTGAGAGGAGAAAGAATGAAGTTATGAAAAGAGGATTTTCCTTGTTGCTGGTTTTGATTATGATATTTACTCTTGGTGCTTGCGGAGATTCTGAAAGTCATGAGGGACAGGCAAAAACACCGTCCGCTTCAAGCGCACAAAAAGGAAGAAACTATCAAGATGTAATAAAAGATTTTGAAAGTAAAGGTTTTACAAATATTCAAGTAGAACCGATAGACGATCTTGTAACCGGCTGGATGACAAAAGATGGTGAGGTCGAGGAAGTTTCAGTTGACGGTGATAAGGACTATTCTCCAGATAGATGGTATCCGAATGATGTGGAAGTTATAATTACATACCATACATTTCCAGAGGAATATGACGGAGAAGAAAAAACAACGCCGGAGGAAACTCAAAGTTCAGAAACCGAAGAACCACCAGTGCCCAATCTTACAGTGAATAATTGTGAGGAGCTGGCAACCATGTTAGCAGTTGAGGCCGAAATAGATTCTTTATATTCTGAGTTTGCCGAAGCGCATAAAGAGTCAGTTATTGAATTCGATGGCTGTATAACTTACATCGTCAATCACGATGACTATGATACCAGATATGATATTCTATTAAGTGCCGGCGATTATATAGATGATGATACGGTGAATCCCGGACCGGTCTTTAAATTTGAAGATGTAAACACCATGAACTTGGGTATAGAAGATTTGTTTCTGCCAGAATTTGTGAAAGCCGGTAGTAACATTCATGTTGTAGCAAAAGTTAAGAACTTTAATGAGGATACAGGATTGTTCTTTTTGGAACCAGTGACGATTACTGAAAGATAACAATAGAAAATTGAATAAGTGCCCTACGTGCATTTTACAAAGTATTTTATGGAAGGAGAAGATAAAGAGCTCTTTGTCTCTTCGATACAAATTTGGAAGTGGGGCAGACCTGCTTTCTGATTATCGAAAGGAGATAAAGAAAAATGAGTAAAAAGAAAATTGATATGACTGGCTATGACAATGTTCCCGATTATAGTGGTTGCTGTCCGGATTGTCCGGTTTGCGGCGAAACTATGGGATACAGTTATATTCGGTCAGAATTTAAGTGCCCTGAGTGCGGGCATATCATGGATGAAGACGACTGGGATTATGAACATATATATGACGACCCAGATAATCCACCATTTGGATGTGCGGCTTGCGGAGGACCGTGGCCGTATTGTAAAACAAGTTGTAAAATATTTGACGATTAGTATTAACATGGCTCGCGTATGACAACGCGGGCTTTTCTTTTGCTATTTTTTGCCTCGCATAAAAAACATACCCTTTTATGAAGAGAGAAGAATAAAAGCGCCATTTAGCTTTTACTTTCTCTTTTTTATTTTCAGAAAAATGAGAGGAGGTTCCCTGATGGCGGTTACAAAGTTAGAACGTGACTTCCAGGCTTCGCTTGTAAAAGAATTGAAAGAGCTGTTTGTAGGATGCATCGTTACAAAACTTGATGCCGGACATATTCAGGGCATACCAGATCTCTTGATTCTGTATAAAAACAAATGGGCCACCTTGGAATGTAAGAAATCTGCGAGGGCAAAAAGACAGCCAAATCAAGAATATTACGTCGGACTGATGAACAAGATGTCGTTTTCAAGATTCATTTGTCCGGAGAACAAGGAGGAAGTATTGCATGAACTTCAACAAACATTCAAATCTTGAAGGGCAACATGCGTTTCTTGGTGCAAGTAAGTATCACTGGATTAACTACAGTGAGGATAAAGTTGCGGAATCTTACAGTAGCTTTTTAGCGACACAGAAAGGAACACAGCTCCATGAATTTGCGGCGCAGTGTATCCGGCTTGGTCAGAAGTTACCAAGATCTCACAAGACACTGAATATGTATGTAAAC
This sequence comes from Lachnospiraceae bacterium, assembly GCA_910575255.1. GTDB lineage: Bacteria > Bacillota > Clostridia > Lachnospirales > Lachnospiraceae > Brotaphodocola. The sequence goes on from CAJTEM010000001.1 coordinate 71,327, forward strand.
GATGCGATTGGATTCAAAATGATTCCTGAACAGGTTCTATTCTATTCAGAGAATTGCTTCGGAACCGCTGATTCCATTGCGTTTAGAAATAAGTTTCTTCGAGTTCATGATTATAAATCGGGAAAGATTCGGGCACATATGGAGCAGCTTTTTGTATATGTTGCTCTTTTTTGTTTGGAATACAAAATCAAACCAGCTGATATTGATATAGAGACCCGTCTGTATCAATCGGATGATATTTTGGTTGCTAATCCCACAGTGGAGGATATTGCGCCAATTATGGACAAAATCATCACGTTTGACAAAATTATCAACAAAATTAAAGAACAGGAGGGATAAGCATGAATCCCATTACGGAAGAAATTTTAATGCATTATGGAATGCCAAGACGTTCCGGCCGCTATCCTTGGGGTTCCGGCGATAATCCTTATCAACATAGTGGCGATTTCCTCAGTCGTATTGATGAACTGAAAAGTCAGGGGCTTCGTGAAACAGAAATTGCGGCACAACTCGGACTAACTACGACACAGTTGCGGACCCAGATGAGTCTTGCAAAAGATGAGCGGCGTTCTCTTCAGGTTTCGACAGCAAAGGGACTAAGAGAAAAGGGTTACAGCCTTAACGAAATTGCCGAAAAGATGGGGTTTGCAAATGATTCATCTGTAAGGTCTCTTCTTAATGAAAATTCCGAAGCTCGTATGAACCAGGCTAAAACTACTGCTGATTTCCTGAAAAAAATGATTGATGAAAAAGGAATGATTGATGTAGGCACTGGTGTTGAACGGGAACTTGGAATCTCCAGAGAGAAATTGAACCAAGCACTTTATATTTTGGAGATGGAGGGATATCCGGTTTATGGCGGTGGTGTTCCGCAAGTAACGAATCCTGGCAAACAGACAAATATTAAAGTTATATGTCCTCCTGGAACAGAGCATAGAGAAATTTACGATTTTGATAATGTTCATTCGGTAAAGGACTACGATCAGATTCTCAGTGAAGATGGACAGAAAGTCAGACCAGCATTTCAATATCCGGAAAGCATGGATTCCAGCCGCCTGAAAATTAACTACGCAGAGGATGGCGGTATTCAGAAAGATGGCGTAATCGAGATTCGGAGAGGCGTGGATGATTTGTCGCTTGGTGATTCCCATTATGCCCAGGTTCGCATCATGGTTGATGGAACGCATTATCTGAAAGGAATGGCGGTATATTCTGATGACCTCCCGGATGGTGTTGATGTATTGTTCAACACAAACAAGAAAACTGGAACTCCGATGACGGATGTTCTTAAGAAAGTTAAGGATGATCCCGACAATCCGTTTGGTTCTCTGATCAAGGAGCATGGCGGGCAGAGCTATTATATTGATAAAGATGGGAACGAAAGACTCTCTCTTATCAATAAGCGCGCCGAAGAAGGAGACTGGGGCGAATGGAGTGATCATCTTCCATCTCAATTTCTATCCAAACAGAGTATGACACTGATAAAGAAACAGCTCGATTTGGCAAGTGCAGATAAAGTTGCAGAGTATGATGAAATTTGTGCGCTTACCAATCCGACTGTCAAGAAGGCGTTGTTAAAATCGTTTGCTGATGATTGCGATTCTGCAGCAGTTCATCTTCAAGCCGCTGCGTTGCCCAGACAGAAGTATCAGGTTATATTACCTTTGACCACCATCAAAGATACGGAAGTCTATGCTCCAAATTACAAGAATGGAGAACAGGTTGCGTTGATTCGATATCCGCATGGCGGTACTTTTGAAATTCCTGTTCTTACTGTGAACAACAAGCAACCAGAAGGTAAGAAGGTGCTTGGTAATACACCGAAAGATGCAATCGGCATCAACAGTAAAGTTGCGGAACGTTTGTCAGGTGCCGATTTTGATGGTGATACTGTCATGGTGATTCCGACAGGCGGAAAAATTAAGATTACCTCTACCCATCCCCTTAAAGGACTGGAGGGATTCGATCCAAAAGAAAAATACGGTCCCGCCAGCACAACTCAACCTTATAAGAGGATGAAAAATACCCAAACAGAGATGGGAAAAGTGTCAAATCTGATTACGGATATGACATTAAAGGGCGCTACCGAAGATGAACTTGCTCGTGCAGTTCGGCATAGCATGGTGGTTATTGATGCCGAGAAGCATAATCTCGACTACAAGAGAAGCGAGCAGGATAATGGGATTGCTTCCCTAAAAAAGAAGTACCAGGGGAGAGTCGAAGACGGAAAGTACAAAGAGGGTGCCGCCACCTTGATTTCCCGTGCTAAATCTGAAGTATCCGTGCCTAAGCGTAAAGGAAGCCCGACTATCAATGAGGATGGTTCTTTGAGTTACAAGACGGCGGAAGACCTTACCTATGTTGATAAGAAGACCGGAAAGACCAAGACTCGTACCCAAGCCAGTACCCAGATGGCAGAGACTAAGGATGCCCATACTCTTTCGTCAGGTACCCCTCAGGAAGAGGCCTATGCCTCCTATGCCAATAAGATGAAGTCTCTGGCTAACCAGGCCCGTAAGGAGATGGTAGGTACCGGTAAGATCCCCTATTCTGCTTCTGCTAAGGCGGCCTATCAAAATGAAGTGGATTCCCTCAATGCTAAGCTCAATGTAGCCCTTAAGAACGCTCCTCGTGAGAGACAGGCTCAGGTAATTGCAAATGCCACTGTGACCGCAAAGAAACAGGCAAACCCTGACATGACTAATGCCGAGATTAAGAAAGCCAATCAGCAGGCTCTTACATCGGCACGAGCACAGGTGGGCGCAGAGCGTAAGCCGGTTATCATAACAGATAGAGAATGGGAAGCTATACAAGCAGGCGCTATTAGTGAAAGCAAGCTGACACAAATTCTCAATAATGCTGACATTGACAGTCTCAGACAGCGAGCAACGCCACGTGCCACAACAGCAATGAGTACCGCCAAACAAAGCAAGATTGCCTCCATGAGTGCATCCGGGTATAGTACATCAGAAATCGCAGAAGCACTTGGCGTTTCTACATCAACTGTATCCAAATATCTGTAATGAAAGGAGTGAATTGTTCATGCAGCAACAATGTATGTTGACAACGATTGACAATCCGTTTGATCCATTTGAACAGTTTCATTCCTGGTTTCTGTTCGATGTGGAAAAAGGTTATAACACTTGCGCTTATCTTGGAAGAATTGCAAGAACTTCTGAACAACTGTCAGATGATGAGAATGACAGAGAAGTGGAACGCGCAATCGATGAAATCATTAAATACGATTTCATGAATATCTATAAAAAGGTTAAGAAGCAAGTGAATAAAGAAAAAGCAAGCTAACAACATTTTGTATACTGTCAGAGCCTCCGCTGACAGGCTGCCGTAAGGTATAGGGGGGTGTCGCCAAAATAGCACCCCCTCCCTTATCGCGGCGGTCTTTGAAAATTCTCCGGGGGATATTTTTGTGGAAAGTTTTTATATTTTCATGATACTAAAAAGAGCTCGCAGGGTTCGTATGACGCCACAGGATCGCTTTCCTGTTTTCTCCTTTCAGATTCAGGCGTGTAACAGCTTTGCGAGCTCTTTTTAGTGTCATGAAACTGGTCTATTAGTATATGGATTCCCTACAGGACTAAGTTAAAACTGAATGAGAGGAGGCGATAACTGTGGGAAAAACCAAAGTCGTTAGTTCGTCTGGAACTACCCGCAGAATGCGTCCTGCGCTGACACCGGAAGCTAGGGAAAATCAGATGATTTCTTTGGCAATGGATCGTGCGGAAGAACGGCTGATGAATGGAACAGCATCTTCTCAGGAAATAGTTCATTTTCTGAAGCTGGGTTCTACCAGAGAGAGGCTGGAGAAAGAAAAAATTGCCTTGGAGAATGAGCTGGTCAAGGCTAAAACAGAGGCGGTTGCTTCAGCAAAGGATATGAAGGAGATGTATGACCAGGCAATGGCTTCTTTTCGTAAATACAGCGGACAGGAGGATGAAGATGAGTATTAGAACATATTCGGAGCTTTCCCTGTTGAAAACATTTGAAGAGCGATTCAGATATTTACGGTTGGGAGGTTCAGTAGGGAAAGAAACATTTGGCTTTGATCGGTTTATTAACCAGGAATTTTATAGATCTCAGGAATGGAAGTCTGTTCGGGATTTTGTAATTTTACGGGATGGAGGATGCGATTTGGGAATTGACGGATATGACATCTATGGAAAGATATTTATTCATCACATGAATCCGATCCTTCCTAAGGATATTCAAACCTGTAGTGATTTCTTACTTAATCCCGATTATCTGATTACAACAACTCTTAATACCCATAACGCTATCCATTACGGAGATGAGGAGTTGTTGGTCAAACTTCCTCCAGAGAGAACAAGAAACGATACGTGTCCTTGGAAGCATTAAAGAAAGGAAAAATCTATGGAAAGTATACTTACATCAATCAAGAAAATGCTCGGAATCACTGAGGAATACGAGAACTTCGATGTTGATCTGATTATGCATATAAACTCTGTGTTTATGATTCTGAACCAGATTGGCGTAGGGCCATCACGGTGTTTTTCAATCAAAGACGAAAATGAGGTATGGACAGACTTTATTCCAGACGATTCGCAACTGGAATTGGTTAAGTCCTATATGCATTTGAAGGTGAAGTTGCTTTTCGATCCACCACTGGGGTCGGCGGTTATTGAGGTTATGAATCGTCAGATTCAGGAATTCGAGTGGCGGCTCAATGTCGCGGTTGATATCGGGGAATCTAAAGGAGAGGAGGAAAATTCTAAATGAACAATGTTTTACAGCATCATGGGGTTCTGGGACAGCGTTGGGGAGTACGGCGTTATCAGAACAGCGATGGTACTTTGACGTCTGCAGGAAGAAGACGGCTTCAGGGGAGTGGAATATCTTCTGATGAGAATGGTCGTGTAAGTGGCGATAATAGCGGCCGCGCAAGAGGGGCAGTCCATCAAACAGTTGCAAATGATTATAAGAATGCCGGTGCTGGACTGCAGTCCGTAAGCAATGCTGCAAAGGCCGCTTCAAGCATAAGCAGCCGTGGAGCTAACCGTAAACAGGCAAAGGCAATGGACAAAATGGATTTGTCGAAAATGACGGATAAAGAGCTTCAGGCCGCAATTAACCGTCTCAATCTGGAACGAAACTATAAATCTTTATCAACCGAGCATATCAAGTCCGGTAGAGATTATGTGTCCAGTTTTCTGTCCACGACTGGTGATGTTCTTGCAATCGGTGCTTCAGCGGCAAGTATCATGATGATGATTCATCAGCTTAAGAGCTAGATGATGCCGTGGGAAGGAGAAATTCAAAATGGATAGTAAGAGTGACTTACGGCATCACGGTATCCTTGGGCAGAGATGGGGAAAACGGAATGGTCCTCCTTACCCGCTTGGCGGCGGGGAATATTCGCAGGCGGAAAGGAAAGCCATTTACAAGAAAAGAAAGCAGCCAAACAGTATTTACAACAAGAAGCATTTCGATGAGGTACTGAGAGCAGACAAAACGACGCTTAGCACATTATCGTATGACCGTGACCGGACAAAAAACACTGATATGTTTTACGCTACCCATAATGTACTGGACAAGCATCAGTACAATGCCTGTTTAACCGAAAGGTACCACAAACAATATACGACGAAAACGGAAACAGCCTCGGAACAGGGACATTTCTGAAGTATCGGATAGACAATTCCCTTAAGCAGAACATAAAAGTCGCAAGCGAAGATTCTGGAGCGGAAGTTTTTAGGAGTTTGTATAAGAAAGATCGGGATTTCTACAATTTCGTCACGGATGATGCACGGATGCAAAGTTATTTCGTAAGTGATAAGTACAAGTTCAAGGGATACCGAGAAGCCAGAGATGTCTTGAAACGGATGAGGAACAATGATTATGTTCCGACCGCTGATGAACTGCAGAAAGTGTACAGGATGTTTAATTATGTTATCCCTTACGACGGCCAGGGAGATACACGTAAGGGTAAGGACACTTATACACAGAGGACTAAATTCTTCAATGCATGTAAGCAGGCTGGGTATGGAGCAGTTCTCGATACGAATGACGCAATATATGGAGGGTTCAAAGCGAAATCTCCAGTAATCGTATTTGATATGGAGTCTGTCGTTCCCAAAGATGTTTACCGCACTAAAACGAGCGAGCAAAGATTTTCGCAGATGGTGCTGGTCGGCAGAAAAGCACTGGGACTATAAAGGAGAGAGGAGAATAGAACATGGCATTGTCGAACACGGCCACACCGAAGTATTACGGCCAGTTTCGAGATGCCGTAATGAAAGGCGAAATACCCGTCTGTGAGATGATATCGCTGGAGATGAATCGGATTGACGATCTGATTGCGAATCCGGGTATCTGGTACGACGATAAAGCTATTGACGGCTTTATTGCCTACTGTGAAGAAGAACTGACTCTGACAGATGGAGCTGATTTGAGATTGCTCGATACTTTCAAACTTTGGGCGGAGCAGATATTTGGCTGGTATTACTTTGTTGAGCGGAGTGTGTACGTTCCGAATCCTGATGGTCATGGCGGCCGCTATGTGAGAAAAAACGTAAAGCGGCGGCTCATTAACAAGCAGTATCTGATTGTAGCCAGAGGGGCAGCCAAATCAATGTATGCCTCCTGCATCCAGAATTATTTCCTGAATGTGGATACATCAACAACCCATCAGATTACAACCGCTCCCACGATGAAGCAGGCGGATGAAGTTATGTCGCCTATTCGGACTGCCATTACCAGATCCAGGGGGCCGTTCTTCCGGTTCCTGACGGACGGTTCTCTTCAAAATACGACCGGTTCTAAAGCAAACCGGGTAAAGCTGGCATCCACGAAAAAAGGAATTGAGAATTTCCTGACAGGTTCTCTTTTGGAAGTTCGCCCCATGAGTATCAATAAGCTTCAAGGATTGAGACCAAAGGTATCGACGGTGGATGAATGGCTTTCCGGGGACATACGCGAAGACGTAGTTGGCGCAATCGAACAGGGCGCATCAAAACTGGATGATTATTTGATTGTCGCAATCAGTTCGGAAGGTACGGTGCGAAACGGAAGCGGTGACACGATTAAGATGGAGCTGCTGGACATCTTGAAAGGGGATTACATCAATCCCCATGTGTCCATCTGGTATTACAGGCTGGATTCCATAGATGAAGTGGCTAATCCGGCAATGTGGATAAAAGCTAATCCGAACATCGGAAAAACAGTAAGCTATGAGACCTATCAGCTTGATGTAGAAAGAGCTGAAAAAGCACCAGCAGCCAGGAACGATATTCTGGCAAAGCGGTTCGGCATACCGATGGAAGGGTATACGTATTACTTTACTTATGAAGAAACGCTCCCGCATAAAAAGCGGGATTATTGGCAGCTGCCGTGTTCTCTTGGAGGGGATTTATCCCAGGGGGATGATTTCTGTTCTTTCACTTTTCTTTTCCCTTTATCAAATGGATCTTTCGGAGTTAAGACCCGCAATTACATCACAGAACTGACTTTGAAGAAACTTCCGGCTGCAATACGTATGAAGTACGACCAATTCATAGCGGAGGGCAGTCTGATTGTTATGCCTGGCACTGTACTGGACATGATGGAAGTCTATGAGGATTTGGATAACCATATCGCTCAGTGCGACTATGATGTACGTTGCTTCGGCTATGACCCATACAATGCGAAAGATTTCGTTGCGAGATGGGAATCCGAGAATGGTCCTTTTGGTATAGAAAAGGTAATCCAGGGAGCTAAAACGGAATCGGTACCGTTAGGGGAGCTGAAAAAGCTTTCTGAAGAAAGAATGCTTCTGTTTGATGAAGAACTTATGACATTTGCAATGGGGAACTGCATTGTTATGGAAGACACGAACGGAAACAGAAAGCTGCTTAAGAAACGGTATGATGCCAAGATTGACGCTGTTGCCGCGATGATGGATGCATTTGTAGCTTATAAGCTGAACAGAGAGGCATTTGATTAGGAATTGCGAAAGCGGTTCTTTTTTTATTGGAGGAAAATTCAAAATGGAGATTTCGATGGGAGCCAGGCTGAAACATGCCTGGAATGCTTTCTTTAATAAAGACCCTACAAGGAGTTACCGGGACATTGGCATCGGATATTCTTTCCGCCCGGACAGGATGCGGTTTTCAAGGGGCAATGAACGATCTATTGTGACATCGGTTTATAACCGTATTGCGATGGATGTGGCGGCGGTGGACATGTTCCATGTACGTTTGGACGAGAATAACCGCTTCCTTGCGACGCTCGATTCCGGGCTGAATAACTGTCTTACAGTTGAAGCCAATGCGGATCAGACTGGGCGGGCATTTTTGCAGGACGTTGTCATGTCTATGATGGATGAGGGGTGCGTGGCCATTGTCCCGACAGACACGGATGATGATCCGGGTGATGGGATTCCTGGCTCTTTTGACATCGATGCTATGCGGACGGGACAGATTTTGGAATGGTATCCGCAGCATGTCCGCGTCCGGGTCTATAACGAACGGACGGGCCAGAAAGAAGATATCCTTATGGCAAAGCAGTCGGTGGCAATTATTGAGAATCCGCTTTATGCGGTCATCAACGAACCGAATTCTACGATGCAGCGCCTGATTAGAAAACTGAATCTGTTAGATGTGATTGACGAACAGAACAGTTCAGGGAAATTGGATTTGATTATCCAGCTCCCCTATATTATCAAGACCGAAGCGAGGCGTCGGCAGGCCGAGAGCCGGCGTAAGGACATAGAGGATCAGTTACGGGGATCGAAGTATGGGATTGCTTATACCGATGGTACGGAGCATATCACGCAGCTGAATCGACCCGTCGAGAACAATCTGATGTCCCAGATTGAATACCTGACGAGTATGCTGTACAGCCAGTTGGGAATCACTCAGGGGATTTTGGATGGTACTGCGGACGAGAAGACGATGCTCAACTACTATAACCGGACGATTGAACCTATCCTGTCAGCGATTGCTGATGAAATGAAACGAAAGTTTCTCACCAAGACCGCTCGGTCTCAGCGGCAGTCAATCGAATTCTTCAGAGATCCGTTCAAGCTTGTTCCTGTATCTGAAATTTCTGAGATTGCAGACAAGTTTACGAGAAACGAGATTATGACATCCAATGAAATCCGGCAGGTTATCGGCATGAAGCCGTCGGATGACCCGAAAGCAGATGAATTGCGAAATAAGAACCTGAGCGAATCGGCTGCGGATAGGGTAAGCCCTGAGAATGTCACACCTGAAGAAGCAGTAGAAGAAAACAACCAGACATAGAAGGAGGAAACAAAATGAAGACGAAGAAATTCGACTTTGGTGGCTGGGCTACCCGGAATAACCTGAAATGCTCTGACGGACGGACTATCCTGAAAGACGCATTTAAGGATAACGACGGGCAGACGGTTCCGCTCGTATGGAACCACCAGCACAATGGACCGGACAATGTTCTCGGACATGCCTTGTTGGAGAACCGTAAAGATGGCGTCTATGCTTACTGTACTTTCAACGATACTGAGCAAGGGCAGATCTCGAAGATTTTGGTACAGCACGGAGATATTTCGGCGTTGTCAATCTTTGCAAATCAAATACGGGAGCGCGCATCCAATGTACTTCACGGAGCCATTAAGGAAGTCAGCCTTGTGTTGGCCGGCGCGAATCCTGGGGCGTTCATTGACACGGTAGCTCTTTCTCACGGTGACGACGCGGATGGCGAGGCTATTATCTACACCGGAGAACCCATCAGCCTCTGTCATTCCGGCACCAAGAAAGAGGATGAAGACGGAGTCGCCGATGATCCTGATGATAAGGATGAGGATAAAAATCCTGGCAAGAAAGATGACGGAGATGAGGAAACTATCGAGGATGTCATCAATACTTTCAATGAAAAACAGAAAAATGTTTTCCATGCTGTGGTTGGAGAAATCATGGCCCGGAATGGCGTTCTCAACGACGAAGAAAAAGGAGGTAGTGAAAACATGAAACATAATGTATTTGACAACGATCAGCAGGTTCAGGCCAATGTTCTGTCCCATGCTGACCAGGCAGAGATTTTGAAGCTGGCAAAATCCGAAGGAGTCGGTTCTTTCAAGGCCGCCATGAAGATTTATATGGAGGAAAACAATCTCCAGCACTCTGATATCAGCGGCTTTGTACAGACCGGCAATGGTAATGTGGCCACGTTGTTCCCGGAGTATGTTGAAGCACATCCCAGCCGCACTCCCGAACTCATTACCAACGATATGGGATGGGTTGACGCCATCATGGCCAAGACCCAGAAAATACCTCATGGCCGGGTTCGTACTTCCCATGTAGATATCCGTAATATTGACTCCCTGGCCGCTAAGGGTTACACCAAAGACAATGAGAAGAAGATTACCGGCAACTACGCTCTGGTAAGACGTACCACCGACCCTCAGACCGTGTATGTTACGTCTGAACTGCATCGTGATGACGTGGTGGACATTGAGGATTTCGATTATGTTCAGTTCCAGTATGGCATTGATCAGATTTCGCTGAAGGAAACCTTGGCTGTTGCCACCATGTTGGGCGATAACCGTCCTGACAGCGACCCGGAAAAGATCTTCCCGGAGCACATTCGGCCTGTCTGGGTGGATGATGAGCTTTATACCATCCATAAGGACATTGATTTTGCCGCTATGGCTAAGGAGCTTCAGGGGAACAATGCAGCAGATTACTTTGGCGAGAGCTTCATTTATGCCGAAGCAATGGTCACAGCTTTACGTATGGCCCGCAAAGGTTTCCGTGGTACCGGTAAGCCCGATCTGTATATCACTACTGATATGCACAACACGATGATCCTTGCGCGGGATCGTAATGGCCGCCGTATCTATGAAACGGATACCGAACTGGCTGCAGCTTTGGGAGTTGCCAACATCTATGAGGTAACTCAGTTCGAGGATAAGATCCGTACCGATGCCGACAACAAGAAGCATAAACTCCTTGCAATCTGCGTAAACATGGCTGATTACGGTTACGGCGCTTCCAAGGGCGGCGATGTAACTCACTTCACGGACTTCGATATCAAGTTTAATAAGCTTCAGTCTTTACTGGAGACTCGTAAGTCCGGCCAGCTCACCAGAATCAAGTCCGCTATCGTTATCGAAGAGCTGGTAGAGGAGCAGGGATAAAGATCGGAGGAAAAATTCAAAATGGCAAAGTTTTATGGAAAAATCGGCTACGCTGAGACGGTGGAAACGAAGCCGGGCGTATGGAGACCGAAGATAATCGAAAAACCCTATTTCGGTGATTTGATTCGGAATTCACGTCAGTATGAATCTGCCGGGCAGGTGAACGACAATCTCAATATCGCCAACGAGATCAGCATTGTAGCCGATCCATATGCCAGGCAGAATTTCCACTCCATGCGGTATGTTGAATTTATGGGGGCTAAATGGAAAGTCACAAGAGTGGAAGTCCAGTACCCCAGACTGATATTGACGATAGGGGGTGTGTATAACGATGGCAAAACCGAGGGAAACACTGCAGACCTTGCTTGAAGGGCTTCTTGGTAGTCGCAACGTATATTACCAGCCCCCCGAATCAGTCAAACTCAGTTATCCGTGCTTTGTTTATGAACGGAGCGGCATCCGTGCCGATTCAGCGAACAACAAGATATACCGTAAACACAATCGGTATACGGTAACATACATCGACGAAGACCCGGATTCTGAGATTCCTGACAAGCTGCTGGAATTGGGATATTGCAAGCTTGACACCCATTTCGAGGCAGATAATCTCAATCACGATGTCTTCACACTATATTTTTAAGGAGGTAACAATTCATGAGTAAAATTAAGTGGGACGAAGTCGGTAAGCGTCTCTATGAAACTGGCGTGGATCATGGCGTTCTTTACCCCGCCGTAAAGGCATCTTATCCGAAAGGCGTAGCCTGGGACGGTCTGATTAATGTAAACGAGAGCCCTTCCGGGGCGGAGTCGACACCGCAGTATGCGGATAACATTGAATACCTGAATCTGGTTTCCGCTGAGAAGTTTGCGGCGACTATCGAGGCATACTACTCTCCTGTAGAATTTGATGAATGCGATGGTTCAGCAGAAGTGGCTCCTGGAGTAAATATCGGTCAGCAGATAAGAAAGATGTTTGGATTATCTTATCGGACTCTGATCGGCAACGATGTGGATGACACGGACTACGGTTATAAGATCCATCTGGTGTACAACGGGAAAGCAGCACCGTCGGAGAGAGCCCGCAATACCGTGAATGAGAGCCCGGAGGCTGTTCAGCTCAGCTGGTCAGTGTCCACCACACCGGTAGTGATTAACATGATCAATCCGAAGACTGGAAAGGTCTACAAACCGGCAGCGCATTTACAGATTGATTCCACAAGGGTCGATCCGGAGAAGCTGGCGGCATTTGAGGAAATCCTTTATGGAAAGGACGGCGAATTTGCTGCAACTACCGATACTGATTTCAGCTCTGGAAAGAAATATTATGAGCTGGCGGACGGCGAGTATGCAGAAACTTCCGATACGGCTTTTGACAGTGCCAAAACCTACTATGAGGCGACAGCAGAACCTGTCGAGGCACGGCTGCCTCTGCCGGACGAGGTAATTCGGTTCTTCAATGAGGCAGGTTAAGATCGTAACAGCAAACTGAATAACGAAATATGTATAACGGGGGCTGCTCTTAGACAGATGAAGTGCGGCTCCGTTTTTTTATGTGCAAATGGAAAGGAGAAAATTATGTTAAAGAAAACCCATACCTACTATGATTTCGACGGCCAGCAGAGGACGGAGGATTTCTATTTCAACCTGACGGAGGCCGAACTGACGGAGCTTGAATATTCCATGAATGGCGGGCTGTCCCAGCTGCTGGAGAAGATCATCAAGGAGGATGACCAGAAACAGATTATCGAGTATTTCAAGAAGATCGTGATCATGGCCTATGGTGTAAAGAGTCTGGACGGCAGACAGTTCGTTAAGAACGATAAGGTTCGCGAGGAATTCGCTTCCACCATTGCATATTCTGACATCTTCATGGAATTGGCCCACGATGCGAATAAGGCTGCGGAGTTCGTCAACGGCATTATGCCCAAAACAAAAGCTAAGGCTGGGCAGAACATCACCGCGCTTCCCGGCCAGGCGCCCATAGCAGGGGTCACTCCGCCTACCGCTTAAGTCTATGAAGGAGGGAGATTGGAGAAATGCTTAAAATCACGATACCTGGTCAGGAATTATGGGATGAGGGGAAAGAGGAATTCGTCAGTACCAAAGGAACAACTCTGCAGCTTGAGCATTCTCTGGTCTCCCTTTCAAAATGGGAATCCAAATGGCATAAGCCGTTTCTTGGCAAAGGGGATAAAACGGTGGAGGAAACGGTGGACTATATACGCTGCATGACATTGACGCAGAATGTTGACCCATCAGTCTATGGTTTTATTACCAATGAAATAATGGGTCAGGTTTCTGATTACATTGACGATTCGATGACTGCAACGTGGTTCTCTAAAGAAGAAAAAAAGACTTTCAGCCAAGAAGTTGTTACGGCGGAGCTGATTTATTACTGGATGATCGCACTAAACATTCCGTTCGAGTGTCAGAAATGGCATCTGAACAGGCTCCTGACGCTGATAAGGGTCTGCAACGTGAAGAATGCGCCTCCGGAGAAACTTTCCCAGAAAGAGATTACCAAGAGGACTGCGGCGATAAATGCCGCCAGACGGAAAGCGCATAAATCGAAAAGATAAGGAGGAAACAGATTATGAAGCTGGTGGAATCTATTTTAGACCAGAATCCCTGCTATACGGCGGGGAAGAAAATAAAAGTAACAGGTCTGATGCTTCATTCCGTAGGCTGTCCGCAGCCCAAAGCATCGGCTTTCATCAACAGCTGGAACAATCCGTCCCACAATAATTCCTGTGTCCATGGATTTATTGATGGAAATGACGGGACCGTATACCAGACACTGCCCTGGGATCACCGGGGCTGGCATTGCGGAAGCGGCTCCAAAGGGAGCGGGAACAACAGTCATATCGGTGTAGAGATGTGCGAGCCAGCCTGCATCAAGTATACGGGCGGGGCAAACTTTACCTGCGCCGATCCGAATGCCGCCAAAGCTGTGGCAAAGCGTACCTATGAGGCTGCCGTGGAACTATTCGCCATGCTCTGCAAAAAGTTTGGTCTTGACCCGTTGGCGGATGGGGTGGTGATTTCCCATAAGGAAGGTCATGATCGGGGGATTGCTTCAAATCATGGAGATCCGGAACATCTGTGGTCACAGCTCGGAACAGGATATACAATGGACGGTTTTCGTAAAGCGGTAAAAGATGCGATGGGCGCTGCGGTTTCAGAAACCGTAGAGAGAAGAACCAAGATTATGGGAGCCGCGTTGGCGACAGCTGAGCAGATGGTTTCCTATATCAAAGGGAAGAATCTGGATGTGCCACAATCTGTGGTTGACATGATTCCGTTCTATTTATCCGAGGGACAAGCGGAGGGTGTCCGTGGGGATGTTGCGTTTGCCCAGTCGTGTCTGGAAACGGGCAATTTCGGATTTTCCGGATCGGCGGTGACTCTTGACCAGAACAATTTCTGTGGCATGGGAGTGACTACCAACGGTATGAAAGGAAATTCCTTTGACACGCCGCAGATGGGAATCCGTGCGCAGATTCAGCATTTGAAAGCCTATGCTTCGATGGAGCCATTGAACGGCGATTGCATCGACTCCCGATTCCAGTATGTTAAGCGTGGATGTGCAGAGTATGTGGAATGGCTTGGACGGCAGGAGAACCCGCAGGGAGCCGGATGGGCAGCAGGTGGCGGATATGGAGGGAAAATTTTAACTATCCTGAACGCCATCCTTTCTGTAACAGAAGGAACATCGCCTGCCGAACGGCCTGAACCCGAAGCGCGGTATCGGGTGCGAAAGACCTGGGACGATCCTGCCTCTCAGAAAGGGGCATTTAAGGTTATGGAATATGCAAAGGCGTGTGCGGATGAGAATCCTGGCTATAGCGTATTCGATGAGAACGGAAGGATTTTATATTCATCGGCAGGTTCTTTTGAACCGTTTTTGGTAAGGGTAAATACTTCCTATCTGAACATCAGAAAGGGGCCGGGAACTAATCATCCCAAGAGTGGGAAGTATACGGGAATCGGAGTCTTTACAATCGTGGAAGTACAGCCCGGCGAAGGCTCGGATTCTGGATGGGGGCTTTTGAAGTCCTATGCGGATGACAGAGACGGATGGATTTCTTTGGATATTACAGAAAGGGTGTAGATCATGAGCGGCATAACGTTCCGGCATAAAGGTGACTTCTCCAAAACGGAGAAGTTTTTTAATTCCCTTTTGAAGCTGGATTATCTCAATGTGCTGGAGCGTTATGGACGGGAGGGGGTTGCCGCTCTCTCCGCCGCAACGCCAAAGGACAGCGGTCTCACTGCTGCTTCCTGGGACTACGAGATAACCCATAACGGGAAAGAAACAACGATTGCGTTCACCAATTCCAATGTCAGAAATGGGGTGAACATCGCAATTATTTTGCAGTATGGACATGGCACAAGGAATGGCGGGTATGTGGCTGGAAGAGATTACATCAATCCGGCCATACAGCCAATCTTCGACAAGATGGCAAATGAAGCTTGGAGGGAGGTAACGAATCTATGAGTAAGTCTGTAGAAAAACGCATTGTCGAGATGCGGTTTGACAATCAGCAGTTCGAGAAGGGCGTACAGACTACTATGGGTACGCTCGACAAGCTTAAACATTCCCTGAAGCTCGACGGAGCGACAAAGGGTCTCGAAGATGTTGATAAAGCGGTAAAAGGGATTAACATATCAGGGCTGAGCAGTGCGGTGGAAACTGTTAAGAGCAGATTCTCGGCGCTTGAAGTAGTCGCAATTACAGCGTTGGCGAATATCACAAACTCGGTGGTCAACGCCGGAAAGAAGCTCGTGGATTCGTTTACTCTTGAACCGATTCATCAGGGATTTGCAGAGTATGAACTCAAAATGGGGTCCGTGCAAACTATCATGGCAAGTACGGGGGCAGATATCAAGACAGTAAATGGCTACCTTGAAGAACTGAATACCTATTCGGATAAAACCATTTATTCGTTTTCTGATATGACTTCGAGCATTGGAAAATTTACAAATGCAGGAGTTTCTCTTGATGATGCGGTAAAGGCGATTAAGGGTATCAGTAATGAAGCGGCGGTTTCAGGAGCAAATGCGAACGAAGCTTCAAGGGCTATGTACAATTTTGCCCAGGCGTTATCTTCAGGAGCGGTCAAGCTGATAGACTGGAAGTCCATTGAAAATGCTAACATGGCTACTGTGGAGTTCAAACAGTCATTGTTGGACACAGCCCTTGCAATGGGAACCGTTGTCAAAGTCGGCGATAAATATCAGTCAACAACAACGGATGCGCAGGGGAAGATATCTGACTTGTTCACAGCAACGAGCATGTTTAATGATTCTCTTTCCTCGCAATGGATGACCACTGATGTTCTTGTACAGACGTTGGGTAATTATGCAACGGATGTGCGGGAAATGACCGCTGCGGAGAAGAAGGCATATGAGGAAAAACTCCGGGGTATCGGATATACCGAAGAGCAGATTAAGGCTATCGAAGAGCTTGGGCAGAAAGCATTTGACTCAGCACAGGATGTAAAAACATTCAGCCAGCTGATGGATACGCTGAAAGAAGCAGCAGGTTCCGGATGGGCGCAGACATTTGAGATTTTATTTGGCGATTTGGAAGAGGCCAAAGTATTATGGACTTCTGTAAGCCAGGTTGTCGGCGGATTCATCGACCAATCATCGAAAGCCAGGAACGATATGCTCCAGGGTTGGAAAGATTTGGGCGGGAGGCAAGCTCTTATCGAGTCCGTTCAAAATGCATTCAGTGGCCTGATGAGTGTAGTTAAACCGGTTGGTGAGGCGTTCCGTGAAATTTTTCCAGCAACAACATCGGAACAGCTTATAAACCTTACCAAAGGTCTAAAAGAGTTTACATCGCATTTGAAATTAAGCGATAAAGATTCCCAAAACCTGAAAAATACTTTCAAGGGTCTGTTCGCGGTTTTGGATCTTGTGAAACAGGGAATTGGAGCGCTCGTTAAAGCAGTATTTCCGATGACAAAAGGGCTTGGAAGTCTCGGCTCAGGGGTTTTGAGCGTAACCGGAAAAATCGGGGAATGGCTTGTATCCCTGGACCAAGCAGCAAAGAAGAGCGATGTTTTTAACCAGACAATACAGAAATTCCACGATAAAGTCAGTCCAATCCTCAAATCGGTAAAAGGGCATATCGATGGCGCTGTTGTGGCAATCAAGAAATTTGCAGAAACGCATTTCAATGTTCCGGATACATCGGGACTTATGAGCGTGGCAGATAAACTGAAAGCAAGAATCGAGCCGTTCAAAAAAATAGGTGAAGTCGCAAAGGAAGCGATGGGAAAATTGGTTGACGCATTCAAGGCATCTGCTCCTGTTCTGGCGAATCTGGGTGGAATCATTGTCGATGCTCTTGGAAAAGTAGTTGACGGAATCATGAAGGCATTGCGCGGAGAAGGATTTGATTCGCTGATTGATCTGTTGAATGGCGGAATTATCACCGGTCTCGGCGTAGGTATCATGAAGTTTATCAAGAACCTTACCGGATTAGAAAGCACTGCTGATGATGCTATTGGCGGGTTTGCTGGTATTATAGAGGGATTCAAAGGCGCTATCAATGGAGCAAAAGAAACCCTTGCGGATTTCCAGGCAAGTCTGAAAGCGGATATACTGATGAAGATTGCCGGTTCCATTGCGGTTCTTGCCGGTTCACTTTTGGTGTTGTCACTGATCGATTCAGATAAACTGGGAGGGGCATTAGCTTCTATCAGCATCCTCTTTGCCGAATTGGCCGCATCTATGGCGCTGTTTGATAACACATTGAGCGGGCAGAAGGGTTTGAATAAGTTTGGGATGGCGATGATTGAAATGTCGGCCGCTATTCTTGTGCTTGCGTCGGCTCTAAAGAAGATTGCAAGTATTGATTCAGATAAGTTGGCCGGAGCTCTTGTCGGTATAACAGTTCTGATCGGAGAGATGGTGGCGGCTTCCTTGGCACTTTCAAAATGGGGCGGGAAGATAAAGACAAGTGCGGTCTCAATGATACTGTTTGCCGAAGCCATTAATATCCTGGCAAATGCTGTCGGGAAACTGGGAGCGCTAGATACAGATAAGCTGACAAAAGGGCTTGTTGGTGTCGGCGTACTCATGGCGGAGCTTGCCGCATTCATGGTTGCTTCAAAGTTTGGAAATTTCAAAGCGACACAGGGACTTGCAATCATTGAATTGTCGGCGGCACTTCTGATTTTGGAGAAGTCGGTTTCTGGTTTCGGGTCGATGGATATTGAAACAATAAAGAAAGGGCTGACTGGTGTCGGTGTTATCCTTGCAGAAGTGGCAGGTTTCTCGGTAATCGCTGGAAAAGCCAAACATATTCTTTCCAGTGCAACGGCTTTGACCGTTATCGGAGCAGCCATGTTGATATTTGGGAAAGCGATTAAAGATATCGGGTCGCTGTCCATTGAAACAATAGGAAAAGGATTGGTCGGAATTGGTGGTGCTCTGGCAGCCGTAGCAGTAGCTGTAAAACTTATGCCTAAGAATATGGTCGGCATTGGCCTTGGGTTGGTTGAAGTCGCAGCAGCGCTTAAAATCATTGGAGGCGTTATTCAGGATGCCGGCGGTATGAAATGGGAAGAGATTGGAAAAGGCATGGTTGTTCTTGCCGGTTCTATGACAATCCTTGCGATTGCGCTCAACGCTATGAAAGGGGCTCTTGGGGGAGCATCAGCAATGCTGGTTATGTCGGCGGCGCTTGCAGTTTTTACCCCAGTATTAAAAGCTCTTGGCTCAATGAGTTTGGCAGAGATTGGGAAGGGGCTTCTGGCTCTGGCAGGTGCGTTTACGGTATTAGGCATCGCTGGTGCAGTGCTTGGTCCTATGGTTCCCGCGATCCTCGGTTTATCCGGGGCATTGGCATTGCTCGGGGTGGCAGTTGCGGCTTGTGGAGTCGGTATATTGGCACTTTCAGCCGGGTTGGCTTCCCTTGCTGTTTCCGGCGTGGCCGGCGTAACGGGATTGGTGGCTGCCCTGGAAATTCTGATTGTCGGTGTGCTTGGAATTATTGCGAACAGCGCAACGGCTATTGCCGGTGCTGTGAAAGCGATTGTGTTGGCCCTAGTAGACGTCATAGTTGAATGTGCACCGCCGATTGCTGAGGGTGTACTTACATTGATCGAGGAGGTTCTGAAATCTCTGGCAGAGCATGGACCGAATATCGTAACATACCTGATGGATTTTCTGATCGGAGTCATCGATGCGATTGCGGCAAGGCTTCCAGAATTGATAAAAGCAGCTGTAAATCTGATTGGTGCATTCTTCAAGGGTGTTGTGGATGCCTTGAAAGGGATTGATACGACGACTCTCCTGGAAGGCATCGTTGGAATCGGTCTGCTTTCGGCTATTATGCTGGCACTTTCTGCTGTGGCGGGGCTTATTCCGGGTGCTATGGTAGGTGTTCTTGGCATGGGAGCAGTAATTGCCGAAATGTCGCTGGTTTTGGCTGCTGTCGGTGCATTTGCTCAGTTGCCGGGATTGAAGTGGCTGATAGGGGAAGGAGGAGATTTACTACAGGGTGTAGGTACAGCTATCGGGAAATTTGTCGGTGGTATTGTCGGGGGATTCCTTGGCGGTATTTCGGCACAGTTCCCGCAGATTGGTCAGGACCTGACTGATTTTATGACTAACGCCCAGGGATTTATCGAAGGAGCAAAAAAGATCGATCCTGCTATGCTGCAGGGAGTCAACGCTCTTGCACAGACGATTCTGCTCTTGACGGCAGCTAATATTTTGGACGGACTGACTAAATGGTTTACCGGAGGAACCAGCCTTGTGAAGTTTGGCGAGGAACTGGCGGAATTCGGGCCATATTTTAAGAGATACTCTGATGAGATTGCCGGCATCAACCCGGAAGTGATAACTGCTTCTTCTAATGCGGCGCTTGCTCTGGCTGAGATGGCATCAAAACTTCCTAACAGTGGAGGGCTTGCCGGAAAGATATTCGGAGAAAATAATCTGTCTGATTTTGGGGCAGAACTGGAGAAGTTTGGTCCTTATATTAAAAGATATGGGGATCAGGTGAAAGGGCTGGATTCTGCTGCGGTGAAAGCTTCAGCGGAAGCAGCACAAATGATGGCTGACATGGCGGCGACACTTCCAAATTCAGGAGGATTGGCCGCTAAAATTATGGGCGATAATACGCTCTCGGCATTTGGTGAGGAACTGGAGAAGTTCGGCCCGCACATCAGCAAGTATGCTAAGGATGTTAATGGTGTAGATCCGGCGGCAGTGAAGGCTTCTGCTCAGGCTGCGCAGGTACTATCGGATATGGCATCGACCTTGCCTAATTCTGGTGGTTTAGCAGCATTGATTATGGGCGATAACACCCTTTCAGAGTTTGGTGAGGAACTGGAGAAATTTGGCCCTCACATAGCCAAGTATGCACAGGATGTAGCCAACGTGCAGCCTACTGTGGTCACGGCATCGGCCAATGCGGCGAAAGCTCTCAGTGAATTGGCGAATAATCTGCCGAATACAGGTGGTCTTGTGAGCTGGTTTACAGGTGATAACGATATTGGAGCATTCGGTCAAAGTCTGGAAAAGTTTGGACAGTCGTTTGCCGGATATTACAATTCGATCGCTGGCATCGACACAGCACTTCTTGATGCCGTGATAGTGGAGCTTGGGAAACTTGTGGACATGGCGAACGGCATATCTGGAGTGGATACGTCTGGATTTACACGGTTTGCAAGTGATTTAACAACCATGGGGAACAACGGCATCGATGGATTTATTCAGGCTTTCACAAATGCCAATGAGAAAGTACAGCAGGGAGTGACGGCTTTATTAACAACAGTCACATCAACAATGCAGGCGCAGGTCGGCACTCTGACCGCATCTGGGACTACTGCTGGACAGAGTCTTGGCACTGGTTTAATCAATGGAATCAACACGCAGAAACCATTGGCAGTAGCTGCTATAAGCGGTATGTGTGTGACCTTGATACAAACGATGCAGGCTGGATTACCAAGCGCCACGTTCAATACCATTGGGCAAACGAATGTTATGCAGGGACTTATCAATGGTCTGAATGCTAAGAGAGCTCTTTTGTTGAGTACGGCAAGGAATCATTGTACGGCATTGGTGCAGCAATTCAGGACTTCACTTCCCAGCGCTACATTCAACACAATCGGCCAAAATGTAATCCAGGCTATCATCAATGGAATGAATGCTAAAAGGGAATTACTGCTGGCAACGGCAAGAAACCTTTGTGTTGCGCTTGTCGCAAAATTCAGGACCGAATTACCGACAGCCACGTTCCAGACACTTGGAGAGGGGCTTGTTCAGGCTTTGGCGAACGGGATCAAAAGCAAGCAAAGTACAGCGGAAGAAACGGCTAGGGCAGTATGCAGCGCCACTATGAATGCATTCAGAAACAATCTTTCGGCCGATGATTTGAAAGGGGTTGGTGCAAACGCAGCTCAAGGATTAGCAGATGGAATCAGAAGCAAAATCAATGAGATTGCAGATGCGGCGATTGATGCTGCGAAAAGAGCTGTCCGGGAGGCTAAAAAGGAACTTGATGAACATTCTCCATCGAAGGTTTTCTTTAAGATCGGCGAGAATGTTGATTTGGGAATGATCAATGGCATCCGGGCGTACTTAAGACGTGTTGGCGATGCCGGTACGGAGCTTGGCAGAGAAACAATCGATTCGATGAAATCTGCCATCCGTCATATTTCGGATATCGTAAACGGAGAGATGGACACGGAGCCGACTATCAGGCCGGTTCTGGATATGACAAATGTTCAAAATGGAGTCAGCGAAATCAATTCCCTGTTCACAAAGGGGTTGAATATGTCGGCTTCCTATAATAAAGCTTTGTCGGCCGCAAGGGACAATAAAATTAGTTCTGTTGCCGCTGATAATGCTTCAGGAAACTATCAACAGCCTGCATCGAATACATACAGTTTCGTGCAGAATAACTACTCGCCGAAAGCTCTGTCCCGGAAAGATATCTACCGGCAGACTAAGAACCAGTTTGCGGCGATGAAGGGAGCGGTGAGTAGCACATGATCAAATCAGTAACAGTAACAAATTACCTTGGCGAATGGATCAAGATTAACCTTGCCGATGATGACCCCGAACATGGTTTGCTCATCAAAAGCATAGAAGGTCTTGGTCCCGCTAAGGCCGATGTCAATACTACGAATCTGGCGACAAATGACGGCTCGCTGTATAACTCGGCAAGGCTTGAAGAGCGAAATATCGTTATGCAGTTATATTTTACCGAAGCTCCAAGGATTGAAGACGCAAGACAGACAACCTACAAGTATTTTCCGATTAAGAAGTTCCTCGATTTCCTTGTAGAGACGGATAATCGGATTGTCAGGACAAAGGGGTATGTTGAATCCAACGAGCCAAATATTTTCAGCGAGCATGAGTCCAGTCAGATCTCTATCGTATGCCCGGACCCGTATTTTTATTCGGCCGGGGAAAATGGAAATAACGTAACTATTTTCTATGGCGTGGAACCCCTTTTTGAGTTTGAGTTTGATAATAATTCCCTTGATGAGGACTTGATTGAATTCGGCTCTATAGAAAATCAGACGGAGCGTTCAGTCTATTATGACGGGGATGCGGAGATCGGAGTAACTATCACAATCCACGCTATTGGAGAAGCAAGGAACATTACAATTTACAATACCGGGACCAGGGAAGTAATGCGGATCGATACGGATAAGCTGGAAGCTCTTACTGGTTCAGGAATCATATCCGGTGATGACATCATCATCACAACCGTCCGGGGAGAGAAATCAATCCGGCTGCTTAGAACAGGCCGTTATACCAATATCCTCAACTGCCTGGACAAAGGTTCGGACTGGTTCCAGCTGTCAAAAGGCGATAATATTTTTGCCTATGTAGCGGAATACGGTTCAGAAAACCTGCAGTTTAAGATTGAAAACAGAATCATATATGAAGGAGTATAGATTATGGAAGTATTGATTATGGACGAAAAGTTTCAGCAGGTCTGTCTAATCGATGCTTTCGAGTCTCTGATCTGGACTGAGAGGTATCATGGTTTTGGAGACTTTGAGATTTATGCACCAGCAAATGCTGAACTTATGAAAACAGTGAAGCAGGACTATTATGCCTGGCTGAAGGATTCAGATCAGGTGATGATTGTGGAGGAAGTTCAGATCGGGACGGAAGTGGAGACCGGAGGACATTTGACAATATCTGGACGTTCCCTGGAATCTATTCTGGACCGGCGCATTGTCTGGCAGCAAACAGTGCTTAACGGAAATCTTCAAAATGGGATTAAAAAGCTGATTACCGAAAATGTTATTTCTCCGGTTATTGCAGATCGGAAGATTGCAGGGTTTGTATTCCAGGAATCAAAAGATCCATATATAACGGGTCTGACGATACGGGCTCAGTATACCGGGGACAATCTGTACGAAACCATAGAAACCATTTGCAAAGCCTATAATCTTGGATTTCAGATCATGCTCAATGAGCAGAATCAGTTTGTATTTAGTCTTTATTCCGGAGCGGACCGTTCTTATGATCAATCAGTCAATCCTTACGTTGTATTTTCTCCTAAGTTTGAAAATATCATTAACAGCAATTATCTGGAGTCAAAGAAAACATTGAAAAATGTGACTTTGGTAGCAGGGGAAGATGCGGGTTCAACAAGGCGCACACGAATTGTTGGAACTGGGAAAGACTTAAACCGGAGAGAGATTTATACGGACGCCAGAGATATACAGTCTGAAACACAGGACGGAAAATTGTCTGATGCGGAATACAATGCCCAGTTGGATCAAAGAGGAAAAGAAAAACTTTCTGAGTACCAGCTTACCAAGTCTTTTGAGGGGCAGGTGGAGTCCACGCAGACGTTTGTTTATGGAAAGGATTTTTATAAAGGGGATATCGTTCAGATTGTAAACGAGTATGGAATAGAATCGAAAGTTCGGGTGATTGAAATTGTCAGGGCGCAGGATACAACTGGTTATGAAACATACCCGACTTTCAGCATAGTGGAATAGGAGGTTCTGCAGATGAGTGTAACGTATGGATTTTACAACGCGAAGAACCATGACCGCCGATACAATTCAATACAGATATCAAGTATTTTTGACGGAATTATCAGCGATGGCATTTATATGTCAATCGGCGATCACATGGTCGTAAAGTCAAATTCCGGAATGATGGTTACAGTTGGGGTAGGACGGGCCTGGTTCAATCATACATGGACTCTGAACGACTCCCTGCTCCCGATCGAGGTTCCGTTATCGGAGATCATTCTTAACAGAATTGACGCCATTGTTTTGGAAGTAAATGCGGAGGAAAGCGTCCGCGAAAATACAATCAAAGTGATAAAAGGAACGCCGGCTACTAATCCTGCAAGACCTCTAATGGTCAACACGAGTGCAGTTCATCAGTATCCGCTGGCGTATATATATGTTGGGTCTGGCGTTACAGAAATCCGGCAATCTAATATCACGAATATGGTGGGCACTTCGGCAACACCGTTTGTTACCGGAATTATTGACACCATCAACATTGACGACCTCATTGCGCAGTGGGGCGATCAGTGGGAGGAATATTATGCAAAACAGGTAGCCGACATGGAACGTACCAATATCTTTTGGAAAGAACAGTGGGCAACTTGGTTTTTGGCGCAGACAACAGAAATTCAGGAAGCATATCTTGCATGGGAAAAACAATGGACGGACTGGTTTCATTCTCAAACGGCAGAGATGGAGAGTACGAATGCTTTCTGGAAACAGCAATGGGAGCAGTGGTTTTATGGATACATCAATGGGTATACTGCTGAAATGGCTGATTGGAGAGATCAGAGCCAGGCGGATTTTATAAGCTGGTTTCAAAATCTTCAGGCAATGCTGTCAAGCGATGTAGCTGCTAATATGGCAAAAGAAATTCTGGATCTTCAAAAAAGGACGAAAGTTTTGGAAGTATTTTCAGAAGTCCTTTCAACGGAGTATGCCGTATACCATCAGCTTTATGACAGCGGATACAGAACATATGGAGTCGTACAAGACTCCTCAAACAAAGATATTCTCGACAGCAATATTGATGCGGTAATTGGCCGCACCCATTCGAGTGAACTTATTCTGGACAGCAACGGAAATCCGATTGATGCCAGAGTTATATTTGTAACCAAATGATTTTAACGAGGAGGAGCAATATGAAAATCATAGATTATGAGAAAGTGCAGAAACTTTCAACCGACAATGTTTTCCTGATTGACGGAGAAAGCGGCACAAAAGGAATTCTGGCCGGGGATCTGGCGAAAGCTCTGATCGGTCTGCTTGATTCTGAACAGTTTATGTCAGGAGTTAATCTTTCCGAACTGCCCCAGGTCAATACTTTATCAGCTAACGATAAAATTCTTGTCGGAACGTCCGCCGGGAATAAGGCAATCGCAGCCAATGATATACTGTTCGCAATTCTTGATGTATTTGCAACTGTTGAAATGCGGAGAATGACTTTCCGCGGAAAGAATCTTGGCCCTGCTATTACCGCAGAACAGCTGGCAAGGATTAGAGATGGTTCTTTTAAAGGATTCTTCCTGGGGGATTACTGGGAGATCGGCAATCGTATTTGGCGTATTGCAGATTTCAATTACTGGTATAATTGCGGCGACACAGCATTTACCAAACCTCATCTGGTCGTTATGCCCGATAATAGTCTGTATAATGCACCGATGAATGACTCAAATGTTACCACCGGTGGATATATTGGTTCCAAAATGTACACCGCAAATTTGGCAAACGCCAAAACATTGATTACTGCGGCTTTTGGTTCGGCCGTGCTTTCACATCGGCAGTATTTTGTAAATGCTGTGTCCAACGGAAGACCTTCGGCTGGAGCATGGTATGATTCTACTGTCGATTTGCCGAATGAATGTATGATGTATGGGCATCTGCATTTCAGTCCAACTTCGGACGGTTCATCTGTTCCTGCAATTTATACAATCGACAAGACTCAGCTTGCTCTGATGGCTGTATACCCGAAATTCATCAACCCGGCGAGAGAAAATCAGTGGTTGAGAGACGTCGTTTCGGGGGCGAATTTCGCTCTTGGGGGTTGCGATGGCTTGTCGGGCTCCAACGCCGCGTCGGCCTCTCGTGGGGTTCGTCCGCCATTCCCTGTTGGTTAGGTAATTTGGGGGCCTTGTGCCCCCTCTTAATAACCGTATGCAGGTAACTGAAAAACATGTTAAAAAAGAAAGGAACAATAGAAATGGATGAAAAAATCTATGTAATCACCCTTGCCGATGGGGCCGAGATTGGAAATCTTAGGCTCAATGGAAATAACTTTATTTCCAGAACTCCCATTGATACAACAATCTTTGAGGGGAACTGCTCTCCCGTAACCATCCGCAACGGAGAAGGTGAAGAAATTCATGAGAACATGGAGCTGGTTCAGATCACTCCTGTTGGAGAGGATTACTGGTTCGTCCTGCGCGACCTCTCAGCAGCAGAGCTGGAAAAAATCAAAATGCAGTCCGATATCGAGTATGTCGCAATGATGGCCGGGATCGAAATCTAGGAAAGGAGAATCACCATGGAACATAGCAAGAATTACCAGAAAGTAAAACGTTATCACGATATGAAAGTGTGGAACGAAGTCCGTGTCCGTAATGCCGTAAAGATGAGCTGGATCACAGAGGAGGAATTCCGGGAGATCACCGGTAAGGATTATTGATGAGCGTCCTGGTAAGTGACCGGACAGAGTCAAAGTTCGAGCCCATCACATTTTCAACGGAAGTACACAACATGCTGCGGGAGTTCATGCAGAGAAATTTTGGAGTGAAAGATTTGGAGCATTTTGTCCAGCTTCGCTATGCCTATGGAAAAGACGATGTTGAGGATTTTGGTAAATACCGTTATTTGATGCTGACTCATAAGAAGGAAATAGATCATCTGGCGACACTCATGACCAATAATGTCAGAGCCGCCAACAGTATCTATCCGACTACCATGAGAGAGTATGAAATGCGGAGGGATTACCAATCTTCAGCTATTGTGAACTGTGAGCAGATCATCAAAGAACTGCAGCGTGTTGTGGAAACCTTTGAGGTTGACCTGAATGTTTATGGCAGGTATGTAAAAGCTATCGACCGAGAAATCGGTTTGATAAAGAAGTGGCGCCAACGGGATAACAAAATCAAGTCATACGTGCAGTAGGGTAACATCTAAATTTGCGTCGTTTCGGGGACGAATTTCGCTAATGTGAATAACAATGGCAATACGAACTACAACAACGCGTCGGCCTCTCTTGGGGTTCGTCCGGATTCTCTGCCTAACCAACAGAGAAGGAGATGTTATCCGTTCCATCGAAAGAATTGGATAAATAGCAAAGCCGGACGCAATTTACTACGGTAAGTATTGCTACAACGGTGAATAATCTTATGACGTATGAGGAGATAATCTGTGACGCTAACAATTTGTATAAGGCTTATAAGGCCTCGATTAAAGGCAGCAAATGGAAGGAGACTACCCAGAAGTTCATGATAAACTTCTTGCGGTATCTCATTGCCATACAAGATGACCTTCTCAACCGTACACTTCAAAATGGACCAACTGGGGAGTTCTCACTGTCTGAAAGAGGCCGGATTAGGCCTATTACAAGCATCTGTGCTCGTGACCGAATTGTACGGCACGTCTTATGCGATGATGTTCTTTTACCAGAAGTACGTAAACATATTATTTATGATAACGGAGCTTCAATTAAGGGACGAGGCATTTCGCATCAAAGGGATCGTTTCGAGGTTCATCTTCGCCGTTACTATAAGTTACATGGTAACGAAGGATGGATACTTTTCGGGGATTTTTCCAAGTTTTATGACAACATCATACATGAGATAGCAAAGAGGGAACTGCTGAAGCTGTTCGATGATGATGAGTTCATTGACTGGCTTCTCACTCTTATATTTGATGGTTTCAAGATTGACGTTTCTTATATGTCGGACGAAGAATATGCATCCTGCATGGAGGACACGTTTAACAAGCTTGATTACCGAAATGTTCCGAAGAATCAGTTGACGGGCGAGAAATGGATGTATAAATCGGTCAATATCGGAGATCAGCTTTCTCAGATTATTGGTATTTATTATCCATACCGTATCGACAATTATGTGAAGTACGTCAGACAGCAGAAGTTTTACGGGCGGTACATGGATGATTGGTACATCATGAGTCCGAGCAAGGAAGAATTGCAGGATCTGCTGGAAAACATTTGTGTGATTGCAAAAGAACTTGGCATTCATATCAACATGAAAAAGACCCGGATTGTAAAGATTTCGAGTACCTATAAATATTTGCAGATCCGTTACAGTCTTACAAAGGACGGTAAAATCATTAAGAGGATCAATCCAAGTCGTGTTACCGCGATGAGGAGGAAACTGAAAAAGTTGGCTGTCAAGGTCCAGAACGGAGAAATTCTGTATGAGCATGTAGAGAATATGTTCCGAAGCTGGATGGGTAGCTTCTACAAATTATTATCAAGACAGCAGCGGCAAAATTTGATTAGCCTATATGAAGAGTTGTTTGATAAGAGGATTACGATTGTCAAGAAAAAGATGATTGTAATAGACAAAACCATCGCTGAGTGGCAGGATCAATGGATCGATAAGTCACCACAAAAACTGAAGGAGGTTATATAAATGGATAACTGGATGCAGATATTGCTTACAGTTTTTAGCTCAGTTTTAGCGTCTTCTGGGCTGTGGGCTTATATCGCCAAAAGAGCAGAGAAAAAAGACGTAAAGACAGAGATGCTTATAGGCCTGGGACATGATCGGATTATGTATCTGGGAATGTCATATATCGACCGGGGGTGGATCACTTCCGATGAATATGAGAATCTTTACGAGTATCTCTACAAACCGTATGAAAAGATGGGCGGTAACGGCTCTGCCAAGCGTATCATGAACGAGGTAAACAAACTACCTATACACAAATCACAATACAAGGAGGAAGTAAATCATGAAGATGACTAACAAAACCTATGACACTTTGAAATGGATCGCACAGTATCTCCTTCCGGCTGCCGGCACGTTATATTTTGCCCTGGCTGGAATCTGGGGGCTGCCCTGCGGGGAACAGGTAGTGGGCACCATCACTGCGGTGGATACGTTCCTGGGTGTGATTCTGGGAATCAGTGCGGCGCAGTACAACAGGGCAGAAGGAAAATGATAAAAGACTGCCTGTGGATTTTGCTGCTGTATCCGGTTTTCATATCGGTTCTGGTAATAGCGCTGGCCATTCTGTTTGAGTACGGAGGGCTGGCGTTTATTGCTTTTTCGCTGATTGCGTCTTGCGCCGTTGGTGTGGCAGCAAATTATATTTTGGAGAAAAAGACCGGACGCAGTAAAAGGCGGTAGGTAGCATCGGGAAGTAAAAAGATGTTGTTTATTTCGTGAGTATTCCTACATTTAAAGGAAAAACCCTTGAATTTTACGGGATTCTGTGTTTCTAATATAAGAAATCAGAACCCTGGCCAGATGATGATGTTTGGCATTCCTATACATATAAAATTTTACACAAGCATATTCAGGATTATATAGATGAATTACAATTTAAAAATACACAAATTGTACTAAATGCTGGCTGTGGTAAAACAACCTATAAAACTTGCGCTAATATTATATACATGGATATTATAGAAGAGTATATCAATTTGTTTGAAGATTATATAATTGGTTCTATAGAAGACATCCCATTGCAAGATTGTTCAGTAGATTGTGTTATATGTGTTGGGAGTGTTATTAATTATGTGGATATCCAAAAGGCTATGTCCGAATTTAGCAGAGTGCTTAAACCTAATGGAATTCTCTTATTAGAATTTGAAAGATCAAATAGTGCAGAGTTCCTTTTTACTAAAAAATATGCAAAAACGGTATTCATGCAAACATATCAATACAATAATCAGACACATTATTTATGGATGTATAACGAAAAATTTGTACTTCAATTAGCAGAGTTTTATAAATTCAGTTGTAATAAAATATATAGGTTTCATAGTATTTCATCGTTGCTTTTTCGCTTTGGAATAAGTGAAAAAAAGGCGGCAAAATACTCAAAATTAGATAATTGGTTGCAATTTTTGTCTGCTTTTTTTGCCCATAATGAAATTCTCATTTTAGAAAAAAACGTTCTTTTATAAATTGTTCTAAAGCTATTACAGATGTGATAATTGTTAACACTGAACAAAAAAATGTTACAACAGAATCAAAACACTTCAAATAGCAGAAAAAACCTGTTGCAACAGAAAAAAGGACACATAAAATACTTACTATCCATTGTTTTGCATAGTAAAACCGCTTCTTTTTTAGTGTTATGTTCTCTACTGATACTTGCTGACATAATCCTTTTTGAAATAAAGCACAATTAACCAATGTTACATCATCAAACTCTATTTTATTTGTAAATTCTTTTTTTACTCTGCCTAACAAGTTGATGAAAAATTGATTAACTTCTTTAGGATTCATGTATTTTTCATACCATGCTGCATAATGATTCATATAAACATCAGTCATTATTTGTTGATAAAATTGTGCATTGATATAGGTTTTGGGAAAAAGGCCATTTATTAATGGTTTAATAACAAGATTAAACTCTGTCATAGACAATTTCCCTTCCATATCGCAATATGGTTGATAATATGGTGTACGAAGGATTTTGAATCCTTCCATAGTAAGTAACTGCCTAAAATAATTGCTATCTACATCTATATATTTATTGCCGTTATCCTTTTTGAGAGATAATTCTGTAATGATATATTTTATAAAATAATTTTTCTTTTTTAATAATCCTCTTATATCTTCAAAAAGCATCTGATAAAAATTATAAAAATATGTATGATTTCTGGGACTAGTACAAATATAATCGATAAGTAGCACTTCATTTTGTGGAAGATAACCATATTCAGCAAAGCCAACTACTGCATTATTAACATACAGGATATAGAAAAACATTTCTCTTTTATCGTTATATTTATTTTGAATATAATCCCGTATTTGTATGGTCGATGTCTCTGAACCTTCATCTATAGTATGTATATATATATCAAGAGCTTCTGTTAAATCTTTGTCTTTTATGCTCTTTATTTGTTTAATCCTGTAATTCACATCCATAGCTTTCTCCTAAAAATGAATCTATTCATTTTATCTTTAGAAAGTTTCCTTTTAAGGATAAATTCTTATCGTCCTGCCATATAAACTAATAGATAACTATGTATTATCTACCAGAATAAAATACCCCAATATCACGGAGAAATTTGGGTATTTAAAATTTACCGCCCGATAGAAACAAAAATGGACTGGGGTATTGCGTGAGAAATAAAAAATGTTATACTGATGGCACAGAAGTATTTTGTGAAAGGCTATTGGCATATCCTGAGTGGATGGCAGATTATCTGAATCTTGAAAGAATCCGGATGGATATGTTGGCATGTTATATGGAAAAGTACGTTGGAGTATGACCGCAGGCTTAAACGAGGAGGGATGAAATGCGCGAACGCTTAGCACGACACAGGCGGTTAAGACAGCAGAAGATAAAATTAACAATGATAAAGCATGTAAAAAGATATTGGCTTCCGAAGAAATTCTTGCATACATTTTAAAAGGCGTGGTTCCTGAGTATGGTTTAATATATTGATATTGCGTTACAAATGATATATAATATAAATGCAATAGCAGTGAAAGGAGTTGATAAATTTGGCTAACACAACAAATTTCAGCATCCGTTTGGACAGCGATATAAAAAAACAATGTGAAGCCTTATATGGTGAGTTGGGGGTTAATCTTACAACCGCTATTAATGTATTTCTTCGACAGTCTCTTCGTGTTGGTGGTTTCCCTTTTGATGTTCGCATGGAACAGCCTAACAAAGAGACCATTGCCGCAATGCTGGAAGCGGAGCGTATTGCGCGTGACCCGTCTGTAAAGCGCTATTCTGATGTAGAGGAAGCGTTGCGGGGATTAAAAGAATGAACCGTCTGGATATTGCTTGGACCGGTCAATTCAAGAAAGACTATAAGCTGGCGATAAAGCACCGTTTGGGCATTGCACTTCTTGATGACATTATCCGTAAGCTGACAGCGTGCGAACAGCTGCCAGAGAAAAATAAAGACCATTGGCATATCCTGAATGGATGGCAGATTATCTGAATCCTGAAGGAATCCGGATGGATATGTTGGCATGTTACATGGCAAAGTACGTTGGAGTATGACCGCAGGCTTAAAAGAGGAGGGATGAAATGCGCCAGAACACTTACACGGCACAGGCGGTTAAGGCAGTAGAAGATAAAATTAACAATGATAAAGCATGTAAAAAGATATTGGCTTCCAAAGAAATTCTTGCATACATTTTAAAAGGCGTGGTTCCTGAGTATGGCGAGTGCAGTTTGGAGGAAATTGCAAAGCAATATATTGAGCCGAACGAAGTTTTTGGGACAGTTCCGGTGGCGCCGGGACTGACAGGAAAACGGGAATATATAGAAGGAATGCAGCAGGAAGACGGGATACCAGGGGAAGCAACGGTCTTTTTTGATGTAAAGTTCAGGGTATTGTTGCCGGGTTCCCAGAGATCATCGGCACAGATTTGCCTGTATGTAGATATGGAAGCTCAGAACCGTTATCGGCCGGGCTATCCTTTGGAGAAGAGAGGGATTTACTATCTTTCCCGTCTGATCTCTTCTCAGATACAGAAGGTATCAGAGGATACGGATTATGACATTTTGCAGAAGTGCTATAGTATCTGGCTTTGTATGGGGAATGATATTCCGAAGGGAGAGCAGCAAAGTATTACCCGGTATTTCTTTAAAAAAGAAGATGTGTATGGTGTTTCTAATGTGGCTTATCAGGATTATGATATGATGGGTCTGGTTATCTTGAGATTAGGGGAGTACCCGACGGAAGAAAAAACCCTGGGTATGCTTCAAACTTTGTTTTTAGGAAGCATGATACCGGAAGAACGGCTGAAAAAGCTGGAAGAAAAGTATCAATTAAATATATCAGAAGAAATTGGAGAGGAGGTCAGGAATATGTGTTCGTATAGTCAGGTAATTGAAGACAGAGGTATGAAAAAGGGAATGGAAAAGGGAATGGAAAAGGGAATGGAAAAGGGAATGGAAAAGGGAATGGAAAAGGGAATTTTGATATACCGGACATTGCTGGAGACGAAAAGTATTCAACAGACTGCAGCAAAGACCAAAGAGCCAGCAGATAAGGTAAGGAAGATCGCAGAGCAGTATGACGTGGAAGTGTCAGAGTGACAAGTGAATCTGGATTCCCAGAGAGAAAAAGAAATCAGGCATCGGTCAGAAATGGCTGGTGCTTTTCTATGCCCAGGGTTGATAGAGAAATCGGCTGCCGAAACAGCGTGAGTCCCATGTACGGGCAGGGGAAGAAGATCCCCTGCCCGATTGCAGCTGGAGGAGCGGAACATTTGCAGCCATTCGATTCGCAGAAGGACTTTTTTACCGGGAATCTTCTGCCTCCTGCAATGCCAGCGCTGCCCGTATAAATCCGGAGAAGAGAGGATGCGGCCGGTTGGGACGGGATTTTAATTCCGGGTGTGCCTGGGTGGCGAGGAACCAGGGATGGGAGGGAAGCTCGATCATCTCGATGATCCGTCCGTCCGGGGATTTGCCGGAGAGCTTTAGGCCATGGCTTGTCAGTGCCTTCCGGTAATCGTTATTGACCTCGTAGCGGTGGCGGTGGCGTTCGTGGATGGTCTCTTTGCCATAGAGTTCGTAGGCCTTGGAGGTCTTATCCAGGACACAGGGATAGGATCCCAGCCGCAGGGTGCCGCCGATGTCTTCGATTCCGTCCTGGTCGGGCATCAGGTGGATGACCGGGTGGGTGGTGGAGGGGTTCAGCTCGATGCTGTGCGCATCTTCATAGCCGATGACATGGCGGGCGAATTCCACGATGGCCAGCTGCATGCCCAGACATAGCCCCAGGAAAGGGATTTTGTGCTCGCGGGCATAGCGGATGGCGGAGATCTTGCCGTCTATGCCGCGGTCACCGAAGCCGCCCGGCACCAGAATTCCTTTGACGTCATGAAGCAAGGCGGCGACGTTCTGGGGGGTGACGGTCTCGGAATCGATCCAGCGGATATCGACGCTGGCATGGCAGGCGACACCGCCGTGCTTCAGGGCTTCTACCACGGAGATATAGGCGTCATGCAGCTGGGTGTATTTGCCGACCAGGGCGACAGTAACCTGATCCTGCGGATGTTTCCAGGCATCGATCATGGCGCGCCAGTCTTCCAGATCCGGTTCGGGGCATTCCAGCTTCAGACATTTACAGGCCACTTCGGCCAGATGTTCCTTTTCCATAGCCAGGGGGGCCTCGTAGAGAACCTCCACATCCAGATTCTGCAGCACATGCTCTTTGGGGACATTGCAGAAGAGGGCGATCTTGCTGCGGATGGCCGAATCCAGAGGATGCTCGCTGCGGCAGACAATGATATCCGGCCAGATTCCCATGCCCTGCAGATCCTTGACACTGGCCTGTGTGGGCTTGGTCTTTAACTCACCTGAGGCCTTCAGGTAAGGAATCAGTGTCACATGGATCAGGATGGCATTCTCATGGCCGACCTCGTGCTGGAATTGACGGATGGCCTCCAGAAAGGGCTGGCTCTCGATATCGCCTACGGTGCCGCCGACTTCAATGATGGCAATCTCCGTGTCTTCGGTAGTGAAGTTGCGGTGAAAACGGCTCTTTATTTCATTGGTAATGTGGGGGATAACCTGGACCGTACCGCCGCCGAAGTCGCCGCGCCGCTCCTTCTGAAGGACGCTCCAGTAGACTTTACCGGTGGTGACGTTAGAATTTTTCGTGAGACTTTCATCAATGAATCGTTCGTAGTGACCTAAGTCAAGATCTGTTTCCGCACCGTCGTCGGTGACGAATACCTCTCCGTGCTGTACCGGGTTCATGGTGCCGGGGTCAATATTGATGTAAGGGTCGAACTTCTGCATGGTGACCTGATAGCCGCGGGCCTTTAACAGGCGCCCGAGGGAGGCGGCAGTGATGCCTTTTCCAAGGCCGGATACCACACCGCCGGTGACAAAGACGTATTTTACTGGCATAGGGAAAACCTCCTTTTACGTAAAAATCCTTTCCTGTTTGCCGCAGGAGGGATTTGGAGTTTGTGGAAAAAATAACTTGTCTATTATACAACCAGAAGAAAAGGAAATCCAGAAGTTTTTAAAAAAATTTCAAAATTCCTTCTTTTTTATGGGAGCTTTTCTTGATTTCTGAGCAAGTTACAAGTATAATGAAGGATAGTGTGTCTGAAAGAGGAATAGGAGCGAATGGGAAACATGGAGAACAACAACCATCGGCCGCCGGAGAATGGCGGCAACAACAATAATAATAAAAATCAGGGACCGCAGAGCCAGATCGTGGTGATGCTGATAGCGGCGATTATTACGCTGATAGCAGTATACATGATGCGCAACATCATGGTGACAGAAGGCCGGGAGGAGGTCAGCTACAACCAGTTTGTGGAGGAAGTGGAGTCCGGAATGGTAGAGTCTGTTCTGGTGAAAAGCTCTGTACTGGACATCACCTATAAGGAAAGTGTGAATGAGAAGAATCCGGCCAAGCAGTATTATGTGATCCGCCTGAGCTCGGACTGGGATTTTTCCAGCCGTCTTCTGGAGCATGGGGTGGAGATCAGGCAGGAGCTGCAGGACAGCAGTGTGCTTCTGGAGAGTATCTTAAGCTTTGTCATTCCCTTTGCCATTATTGTCATATTCATGAATTTTATGATGAAGCGTATGGGCGGCGGCATCATGGGGGTAGGCAAGAGTACGGCGAAGATGTACATGCAGAAGGACACGGGCATTACCTTTGCTGATGTGGCGGGTGAGGATGAGGCGAAGGAATCGCTGGTGGAGCTGGTGGATTTTCTGCAGAATCCGGGGAAATATACCCACATCGGTGCGCGGCTGCCGAAGGGAGCGCTGCTGGTAGGACCTCCGGGAACCGGCAAGACGCTTCTGGCCCGGGCAGTGGCCGGTGAGGCGAAGGTGCCTTTTTATTTCCTTTCCGGTTCGGATTTTATGGAAATGTATGTAGGCGTGGGAGCATCCCGGGTGAGGGATCTGTTCAAGCAGGCACAGCAGACCTCGCCATGCATTATTTTTATCGATGAAGTGGATTCCATTGGCCGCAGCCGCAGCAATTATGGCGGAGGCGGGGAGTCTGAACAGCAGCAGACCCTGAATCAGCTGCTTTCCGAGATGGACGGTGTGGATTCCTCCAAGGGTCTTTTGATTCTGGCAGCGACCAATCGGCCGGAGATCCTGGATCCGGCGCTTCTGCGTCCGGGGCGGTTTGACCGGCGGATCATTGTTGACAAGCCGGATCTGAAGGGACGGGTAGAGATCTTAAAGGTACATGCCAAGGATGTATCATTGGATGATACCGTGGATCTGGATGCCATTGCGCTGGCTACCTCCGGGGCAGTGGGCTCGGATCTGGCAAATATGATCAATGAGGCAGCGATTCTGGCGGTCAAGAACAAGCGGAATGCCGTGAGCCAGAAGGATCTGTTCGAGGCTGTGGAAGTGGTGCTGGTAGGTAAGGAAAAGAAGGATCGGGTGCTGAGCAAGGAAGAGCGGCGCATCGTGTCCTACCATGAGGTCGGTCATGCTCTCTTAAGCGCTCTGCAGAAGGATGCGGAACCGGTGCAGAAGATTACGATTGTCCCGCGGACCATGGGAGCGCTGGGATATGTGATGCATGTACCGGAGGAGGAGAAATACTTAAACAGCCAGAAGGAGATCCAGGCCATGCTGGTGGGATACCTGGGGGGCCGTGCTGCAGAGGAGATTGTTTTCCAGTCCGTGACCACCGGCGCGGCCAATGATATCGAGCAGGCGACCCGTCTGGCCCGGGCCATGGTGACTCAGTACGGGATGTCGGAACGGTTCGGACTGATCGGGCTGGCGACTCAGCAGGATCAGTATCTGAGCGGACGGACCGTCATGAACTGCGGCGAAGCTACCGCGGCTGAGGTGGATAATGAGGTAATGCGGATTCTCAGAGAGGCTTATGAAGAAGCAAAGCGGCTTCTGAATGAGAACCGGGAAGTCATGGATGAGATTGCGGAGTTTCTGATCGAGAAGGAGACGATTACCGGCAAGGAATTCATGGAGATCTTCCGCCGCTGCAAAGGGATCCCGGAGCCGGAGGACAAAAAGGATCCGGACGGCCGGGAGCCGAAAGAGGAGAAGGCTGCAAAAGATGCAGAGAACTCCGGCAAAGCAGAGAACTCCGGTAAAGCAGAAGACGGGAAGGCAAAGAGTGCCGACGAGACAGAAGACGGCAATGTAACGAATGCCAATGAATCTGAAGCCAAGATGTCAGGAGAGAAGATTCCGGAAAAAGAAGGAGCATCCGGAAAGGATATGACAGAGGCCGGAGCGGATGTGAAGGCTCAGGGAGTCTTCGGGACACAGGAGAATCAGGAAGGAGAGAGCGCCTGGGAGAGCCAGGGCAGCCAGAAGGAAGGAACCGACACCGCTGGCTGGACAGAAGTGAAATGAAGACTCTGGATCTGACAAAAGGGAATATCAGCAAAACACTGCTGCAGTTTGCATTGCCCATGATTATGGGCAATCTGCTGCAGCAGATGTATAATGTGACCGACACACTGATTGTGGGACGGTATATCGGAAGAGAGGCGCTGGCAGCAGTGGGATCCGCTTACACGCTGATGACGTTTCTCAATTCTATTTTACTGGGTTTCTGTATGGGAAGCGGGGTAATGTTCTCGGTCTGCTACGGAAAGCGGGATACGGATCGGATGAAGCAGGGGATGTTTCTGTCATTCGTGATGATCGGCGCTCTTACCCTGGTGATCAATGTCGCCGTATTTCTGGGGTTGGATGGAATTCTGGTATTCCTGCGCGTGCCGGACGAGGTCTATGGGATGATGCGGGAGTATCTTTGGATTATTTTCTGGGGAATTACGGCAATCTTTATCTACAATTATTTTGCTTCTCTGCTGCGGGCAATCGGGAATTCTGTAGTGCCGCTGGTATTTCTGGGGGTGTCTGCAGTATCAAACATTGTATTGGATCTGGTATTTGTGCTGATCTTTCACCGGGGAATCGCCGGAGCCGCAGAGGCGACCGTGCTCGCGCAGATATTTTCGGGAGTCGGGATTGCCTGGTATACCTGGATCTGTTTCCCGGAATTCCGGCTGGGGAGAGCATGGATGAGATGGGATTTCGGGGTATTAAAGGAGATTTTCCACCTGTCGTTTCTGACCAGTGTGCAGCAGTCGGTGATGAACTTTGGCATTCTGATGGTTCAGGGCCTGGTCAACAGCTTTGGGCCGGTGGTGATGGCAGCCTTTGCGGCCGCGGTGAAGATCGATTCCTTTGCTTATATGCCGGTGCAGGATTTCGGCAATGCATTTTCGACCTTTGTGGCTCAGAATTTCGGGGCGGGAGAGCAGGAGCGGATCCGGAGAGGAATTCGCAGCGCCAGCTTTTGCACGCTGGTATTCTGTCTGATGATTACGGCAGGGGTCTGTCTGTTTGCCAGGGAATTGCTGCTGATCTTTGTGCGTTCGGAGGAGCTTGAGGTTCTGGCCGTGGGAGTGGAATATCTGCGTATCGAGGGAGCGTTTTATTGCCTGATCGGCTTTTTGTTCTTGTTCTATGGCTATTTCCGGGCGATGAGAAGGCCGGGAATGTCAGTGGTGCTGACTGTCATTTCGCTGGGAACCCGGGTAGTGCTGGCCTATACCCTGTCGGCCGTGCCCTGGATCGGGGTCAGAGGAATCTGGGCGGCGGTGCCGATCGGGTGGCTTCTGGCGGACGTGGCCGGGCTTTTGGCAGCGAGAAAAAACGGGTAATAAAAAGAGCCTGGAGTCTTAGTGACAGAGGAGGAGGGAGGAGTGGAGACGGGTATCAAGAGTACGGTTCGCCAGCCTAGTATCCTGTCGTTCTTTCTGTCATTGGGAGCGGCTCTTTTTCTTATGGCCTTGTCTGTGATCGGGACGATGATCTACGGGGTGACGGTGCAGAACCGGCTGCAGGAGGAATTTACCGACCGGACATCCATGAGTGATCAGATTCTCTTGGATCTGTATGAGATGGAACAGGCCTTCCGGGAGCTGGGACGGGAGTGGAACAATGAGCAGTATGGGGAGTATCTTAAGCTGTGTGAGGAGCTGAAAAAGGATACAGAGGCCTTTGCCGTCTGCTGTCGGGATGTGCCGGTGACACAGAACTATATCCGGCGGATCAACAATTTTAACATTTATCAGCAGGAGTGCCTGGCCCGGGTGATGGAAGGGACGCAGGGACGGTATGATGTCTACATCTATGTGATCAATGGCCTGGAGCTTCATCAGCAGCAGGCCCTGGAAATGACACAGCATGATACGGCATATGCCAGAAGGGCATATGAGGAGAGTGCGGGGGTGATTTTCCGGCAGATGATTGTCATGGCCATGGTCTTTGGGATGATGGCAGTGGTGATGGGAGGCGTGCTGATTCATTTTTCCACGGTTGCCAGGAGGACGATGGGAGGGATGACGGAGTATTTTAACCGGCTTGCGGCCAGTGAATGGGAGACGCCGGATCTGGGAAGGGCGCCTTACCGGGAGTTTACCCTGATTGCGCAGACAGCGAACCGGATGAAGGAAGAGATCCGGGCGTCCATCAAGGAGATTGAGAACAGAGCCAGACTGGAAAAGCAGCTGGCAGAGGAACGGCTGATCAATGAAAAGCAGAAAAGAATGCTGATAGCGGCTCAGATGTCTGCCCTGCGTGCCCAGGTGAATCCTCATTTCCTGTTCAATTCCCTGAACCTGATCGGGGTGACGGCCCTGGTGGGAGATTCCAAGACCGTGATGCAGATGGTGGAGGCTACGGGCAACATTCTCCGCTATTCCCTGTATCATCAGGAATCGATGACGGCTCTGGATGAGGAGGTGGATATTGTATTCCAGTATCTCTTTTTGCAGAAATGCCGGTTCAATGACGCGGTAAATGCGGAGGTTCATAATGACCTGGAGGGGGAGGATATTCAGATCCCCACCATGTCCCTTCAGCCGATTGTGGAGAATTGCTTTAAGCATGGATTTGGCAATAAAAAGAGCCTGCACATCCATATCGCGATCACCTGGGAAGGGGACAAGGTGCTGATCTGTGTGACAGATAATGGCATG
Source organism: Lachnospiraceae bacterium (assembly GCA_910575255.1). Taxonomy (GTDB): domain Bacteria; phylum Bacillota; class Clostridia; order Lachnospirales; family Lachnospiraceae; genus Brotaphodocola. The sequence goes on from CAJTEM010000001.1 coordinate 111,637, forward strand.
GGACTGGATCCGGAGCAGGTGCTTAGAGAGGACGGCAGCGGGATCGGCCTTAGGAATATCCGCAGACGGCTGGAACTGATCTACGGCAGTGAGGAGGCAGCGATCAAAATCGAGGGAGAGCCAGGGGAATACAGCAGCATTTCTTTGCTGATTCCTCCTAAAGGAGGCGTAATGTGAAAATCCTGATTGTGGAAGATGAAATGCTGGAGAGAAAGGCCATGGTCCATCTGATTCGGACCGGCTTTCCCCAGGTGACGGAGATTCTGACTGCGGAGAATGGTGAGAAAGCGGTGGAGACGGCTTTGAGCGCCCGGCCGGAGCTGGTTCTGATGGATATCAATCTGCCTTTGCTTGACGGAATCGAGGCAGCGGCCCGGATTCGGGAGAGGATCCCGGAGATCCGGATTATCATGGTGTCAGCCTATTCCGATTACGAGCATCTGCGCAGTTCCATGCGCAACCAGGCATGCGATTATCTGGTGAAGCCATATTCGGCGGAGTCCTTTCAGGAGGCGGTGGAGAGGGGACTGGGAGAGAAGAAAAAGCTGCTTTATGGAAAAGCGAAAACCATAGGAAAAGCGAAAAAGTATATGGAAGCTCATTTTGAGAAAAATATTACCCTGCAGGATGTGGCCGAGGAGGTCTGTCTGGAAAAATCTTATCTGGGACGTATGTTCCGGGAGGAATGCGGGGTGACAGTCATGGGGTATCTGCGGGAGGTGCGGATCGAGCGGGCGAAGAAGCTTTTGTGGCAGGGAATGAGTCCGGGGGAGGTTGCCGAAAAGACAGGTTTCGGGGATCCGGCATATTTCGCTAAATCTTTTAAGCAGGCAGTAGGAATATCACCGTCCCGGTATCGGGAGAATAAAAAAGCAGACGACTGAGAGGCGCGTCTGCTTTTTTCTCTGCCTGGCGGAGAAGTCAGGTGTGACAGGTGTGTCCGGTCAGTACAGCGGCGGAAGAAAAGCATGGATGTAAAAATGTTGTTAAAGATGTCGATTTTGTTATAGGAAGAGTCGATTTTGTCTGTAGAAAATAACGGCAATAAACGGTTACAATAGAGCTATCAAAACAAGGGCGCATTATCCGAGATTTCCAATTATCCGAAGTAACTCTCAAAGCTGCCGATATGAAAGGCTTTCAAAGAAATTACCTCGGATAATTATTTATGAAAAGAGCAACTGCCATTTCAAAAATTATCAGAGGCAAAGGTGTGATTTACCCAATTATCTCGGATAAGTACAAATCACCCACAATTGAAAGCGGGGTTAATTATCCGAGATAATCGTTTTCAAATGCTGTATTCATCGGATTTAATCAATTTACCTCGGATAAGTTTTTATCTCGGATAATGCGCCCTATCCGAGTTCTTGGATAGGGCGCACTTGCAGACAATGGCGGAACGAAACCGGGGCGATACGAGAAGCAACCGGAAACGGAGAGAAGGAGGAACGGATTGATGAAGAAAATAGCGGCATTATTACTTTCCTGCAGCATGGCGGCTGCTCTGGCAGCCTGTGGGAGCGGCAGCAGCGGAACCGGTGCGGCCGGGACAGCCGCGACAGCGGCAGAGACGGCGGCTGCCGGCGGGGAGACCACAAAAGCACAGGCAGAGAAGGAAGAGACAGAGAAGGCGGCAGCAGATGGCGATTCTTATGTGCTGAAATTTGCCCTGCAAAACGGAGAGAATCATCCTCTGTGCCAGGGAATCGCAAAATTCGGGGAGATCCTGGAGGAGAAGAGTGAGGGACGGATCAAGCTGGAGCTGTTTTACAGCGGGGCTTTAGGAGACAAGGCCACCACGGTTCAGGGGCTTCAGACAGGAACGATCGACGGAGCCATGCTGATGAGCGGCGTGATTGCCGATTATGGGTGTGACAGACTGGGCGTGTTCACGCTTCCCTATCTGTTTGACTCGGTGGCACATGCCAGGGCATTTGAGAAAGGTGAGGACGGAAAGGCTTTGCTGGATACGGTACAGTCTTCCGGAAGCTCGCTTGTCTGCATCGGGGCTTATCAGGAATCGGCACGGAATTATTTCTTTACGAAAAAACGGGTGGAAAAGCCCGAGGATATGAAGAATATGCTGATCCGCTGCCAGGAGGGTTCCATTTACTACGATGCGGTGGAGGCGATCGGTGCGTCTGCTCAGTCGGTGGCATTTTCTGAGCTGTACAGCGCGCTTCAGTCAGGAGTGGTGGACGGTGCAGAGCAGCCTCTGTCCGGTTTTGTGAATAATGCATTTCAGGAGGTTTCGGATTATTATGTACTGGATCAGCATGAAACCAGTCCCAACCTGATCCTGTTTTCCGAGGTAACCTGGAATCAGATGGGAGAAGAGGATCAGCAGATGATCCGGGAGAGCCTGGAAGAGTCGGTTCCGTTTTTTGAGGAGTTGTCAGATTCCAAGGATCAGGAATATCTGAAGACCATTGAGGAATCCGGCACAGAAGTGATTGAGGTCAATGTGGCAGACTGGCAGGCCGCCTGCAGCAGCGTGTACGATAAATACGGCTCAGAGTATGCAGATATTATCGAGCAGATTAAAAATACGAAATATTGATCGCTGATGAGGGGAAGGCAGGGGGATTTTACGGGATATCCGTGAAATCCCTTTCTCTCTGCTGCGGGAGAGCTTTGGGAACAGAGAAAGAGATTATCAGAAAGTGGAGGATGCGGATGGTGAAGGAAATAAAAGATCTGCAGAGAAAAACAGAGGATCAAGGATTCCCCGGAAGCGGGAAAAAGGAAAATGCCGGAAGCAGCAAAGGAAAAGAGAGCGGCGGCCGGGCCATACCGGACCGGTTGGCGGATGGCCTGTCATGGTTTATGATTCTGGTCTGCGTGGGGATTTTTGGCATTATGGTATTTTCCGTATCCTATGGGGTTCTGGGAAGGTATCTGCCGTTTGTGAAGAATCCCAGATGGACCCAGGAGCTGGCGATCCTCTGCATGGTGTGGCTGTGTTTTCTTGGGGCCGGCTATGCCATTAAAGAGGGACTGCATGTACGGATGACACTGATCAGTTTTCTGGTACCGAAAAAACTGGCGTCAGTGCTCCATGGCTGTGCTTACGGCCTGCTTCTTGTGATCAACCTGATGTGGGTGATCTATGGGATCCAGCTTTTGCAATTAACGAAGATGGCAAAGATGGCGGCTACGGGATGGCCGATGAGTGTGACCTATCTTTCGGTGGTTGCAGGAGGCGTCTACGGGATGGCCATGGCGCTGTACCGTCTGTGGAAGGGAGGCTTTTAGGTATGAATGCAACGGCAACGGCATTATTGCTGATTTCATTTTTCGGGATGATTATCCTGGGATTTCACATTTCCTATTCTATGATGGCGTCCGCCGCAGCGACGATTCTGTATCTGGGACTGTCTCCGACCCAGATCATCAATACCATGGTAGACAGTGTGGACGGATTTACCTTTCTGGCGATTCCTTTCTTCATTCTTTCGGGGGATATTATGGCGCATGGGGGGATTTCCGACCGGCTGATTCTGCTGGCGGATGCTCTTGTGGGATGGATGCGGGGCGGCCTGGCCATGGTAAATATTGTGGCTTCCATTTTCTTCGGAGGGATCTCCGGGTCGGCTACGGCAGACACGGCCTCTCTGGGAGCCATTCTGATTCCCATGATGCACAAGCAGGGCTATGACAAGGAATTTGCCACAGCAGTTACCATGACGAGCAGCGTGCAGGGAATGCTGATTCCGCCCAGCCACAACATGATCATCTATGCCATGGCGGCCGGAGGTATTTCTATCAGCGCCTTGTTTATGGCGGGAATCGTGCCCGGAGTGCTGCTGGGTGCGGCACTGATGGTGTTCAGCTATTATCTTTCCGTAAAAAGAAACTATCCGAAGGGAACTCCTTTTTCCTTCGGGAATCTGTTCAGAGCCCTGAAGAAATCCATCTGGGGGCTGGGAACGGTTCTGATCGTGGTGGTCGGCGTAGTGAAAGGAGTGTTCACGGCCACGGAAAGCGCGGCGATTGCCTGCGTCTACGCGCTGGTGATTTCCATGGTGGTGTACCGGGAACTGGACGGGAAAGAGCTGTTAAAGGTGGTGAAAAGCAGCATTAAGACCTTATCCACTGTGTTGATCCTGATCTCTGCCTCCGGTCCTTTTGGCTTTTGCATCACCTATCTGAAGATTCCGGAGATGGTGGTCAACGGGCTTCTGGGACTGACGGACAGCCGGTTTTTGCTGTTGCTTCTGATCAACGCGATCCTTCTGGTACTGGGGACAATCCTGGGCATGGCTTCGATCATAATTATCGTCACGCCGATTCTGATTCCGGTGCTTCTGAATATCGGGATGAGTCCCATCCAGTTTGGTGCGATTCTGATCCTGAACTGCGGCATCGGCCTGATCACGCCGCCGGTGGGCGGGGTATTGTTTATCGGCAGCGGAATCTCAGGAGTGCCGATTGAACGGCTGTTCAAGAATACTCTGCCGCTTTTGGCAGTGATGGTGATTGTCCTGCTTCTGATTACCTATGTGCCGGCGATCACTCTGGCACTGCCAGGGGTTCTGGGGCTGATATGAGAAAGGGAGAAAATATGAGTAATAGAAAAAATGTTCTGATGATCTGTACGGATCACTGGCCGGGGGCTCTTTTGGGGTGCGCCGGGCGCAGGGATATTATGACTCCGACTCTGGATTATCTGGCAGGGAACGGGATCCGGTTTGAGAATTGCTACAGTGAATGTCCGGTGTGTATTCCGGCCAGGAGGACCATGATGACCGGGCTTACTCCGAAAAGTCACGGGGATCGGGTCTATTCGGACCGGATGGAGATGCCAGAGGTTCCCACGCTTGCGGAGGTATTCCGCGGAAATGGCTATCAGACGATGGCAGTGGGAAAGCTGCATGTGTATCCGCAGCGGGACCGCATCGGATTCGAGGATGTGATTCTGGCGGAGGAAGGGCGTTATGAGCTGGGGGCAGTGGACGATTATCAGATCTGGCTGGGAGAGCATGGGTATCTGGGACAGGAGTTCATGCATGGGATGGGAAATAATACCTATTATACAAGGCCCTGGCATTTGGATGAAAAGGCTCATCCCACCAACTGGGTGACCATGGAAATGATGCATCAGATCAAGCGAAAGGATCCGACCCGTCCGTTCTTCTTTTTCTGTTCCTATCAGTTTCCGCATCCGCCTCTGGTACCGCTTCCGGTCTATCTGGATATGTATGATGAGGAGGAGATCGAGCCGCCCACAGGACAGGACTGGCTGGATGACAGCAGAATTTTTGAGGCCATGTGCCGGCCGGCCGGGATCTATACGGAGAAGGAAAAAAGGCGTGCCAGACGGGCATTTTTTGCCCAGTGTACTCACATTGATTATCAGATTCGTCTGTTGATCGGGACTTTGCGGGAAAGCAATCTGCTGGAGGATACGATTCTCGTATTTTTAAGTGATCACGGCGATATGTTGTTTGACCATAATATGGTGGCCAAGCGCTGTTTCTATGAAGAGGCGTCCTGCATTCCTCTGATCCTGTCAGGCAGGCCGCTGGCCGCCTACCGGGGAGTGGTGGAAAAGAAGCTGGCCGGACTAAGAGATGTGATGCCTACTCTTTTGCAGCTGTGTGATCTTCCGATTCCGGAAAGCGTGGAGGGCATCCCCTTGCTTTCCTCCAAGGAGCATCCCTATCTGTACGGAGAGGTCAGTGAAGGGGAAAAGGCGACCAGGATGATTCGCTGGGAGCAATATAAGCTGATTTATTATCCCTGCGGAAATGTGGTGCAGCTTTTCGATCTGGGCAAGGACCGGGCCGAAACCCATGACTGTTCCGGAGAGGACGCGTACAGGGGAATTCTGGAGAAAATGAAAGGGCTTCTGGCAGAAAATCTCTACGGGAAAGATCTGGAATGGGTGGAAAACGGAAGTCTGAAAGGATTTATACCAAAGAATTCTGTAGCAGAAGCTGATTATGGGCTTTATAATCAGCGGGGATATCACTGGCCTACGCCTCAAGGCTATTCCAATCAGGGGAAGGATGCCTGACCGGAGTTACTGTTCACGGGGTGGGGTGAGGTTCCAGAAGGTACGCCTTGGAACAAGGGGAGGGCGCAGCGGAAAATGGTCTGCGGATGTTTCCGGTTTCGAGATCAAGATTTCCTAAAATTTCCGATTTTTGCTCACGATAAAATGCGTCACTGGCGCATTTTCCTGTGCGCTTAGGCGAAAAACGAAACGAAAATTCACAAACTCGCTACGCTCAAACAGTGTGAATTTTCGTTTCAACGCAAAACTCAGAAATTTAAGGACTTCTAAATCTCTGCAAAGTCAACATCCGTAGACCATTTTCCGCTGCGCCCTCCCCTTATTCCAAGGCTGAACATCCCGTTCTCTATTCTTTCAAGGCTGGTAGATACCAGCTCTGGAAAAAGGCTTCCCAGGATTGCGTTTGCAGGATGCATAGAAACTCTTAGCTCGCAGGAATCTGCGTCAGTGTCAAAAATACAGCTGTCTGAGCAAAGCGAGTTCTGTATTTTTGACACTGCTTTTAGCAGATTTCTGCAAGCTTAGAGTTTCTGCATCCGAAACCCGCAAGCCGGGGAAGCCTTTTTCCAGAGCGTACCTTCCGGAACCCCACCCCGTGAAAAGTAACCGGCAAAAGGTTACAATTCACGGGCCAATGTCATTTAGTTTAGACAAAGATATGTTCAGCCATGGAAAAAGGAGTGGAAAGGGACCAGAAATGGTCTGCTGCTTTT
>CAJTEM010000001.1:118412-273241 GCA_910575255.1 Lachnospiraceae bacterium
TGTCCACCTTAATCCCAAATAAGGTTTAATTCTCTGTAGCTCTGCTGCACAGCAAGCTAATACCGAGCAGAGCAAGGCTGGTTTTAATACCCCGTAGCTTGTGTTTCTTGTAGTGGCGGCTCTGCTTTGTTTGAATAATGGATATTCAGGGGAACGCCTAATAAGGGAGGGAGAGGACAGCAGATCGACAGCTTTCACAATCATATTATAATAAACAAAAATCCAAAAGAGTGAAGTATTCACTTGACAATGTGGCAAAGAGCTTATGACGCAGGACGAGATCGCGGTCATGGACGGGGGCAAGTGCATTTTACAGGTGCGCGGTGTGCGCCCGTTCTTTTCGGACAAATTCGATATAACGAAGCACCCGAAATACAAGTACTTCTCCGACGCAGACCCGAAGAACGCCTTTGACATGGAAAAGCACATCAAACGCCGCCCCGCCATTGTGAAGCCAGAGGAAGAATTTGACTACTACGAGATTGACGGGGAGGGCTTACAGGAGGACACAGACCATGAGTGAACACCCCGGAACTGACAGGCGGCGGTTTACGGTGTTTGTCAACCCGAAAATCCGGGAGGAACAGCGGCGGGAAGCTGCCCTGCGGAAATTTATTAAGGATTGTGAATGGCTCTACGAGAAGAACCGGGCGCATTTACAGGAGGACGCAAGAAATGAATAAGCGTATCAGAAAGAAACAGGAAAAGCAGCGGAAGCAGCTTGAAATGAAGTGGCTGCTGGATATGGCAGTCGCCATTGACAAAGCAATACAGGAGTATTGGCAGTGGCGGGAGGAAATGGAACGCCGTTATGTGGAGCTTTACGTGGAGGAAATAGCCCGCCGCATGGGGCTTATCCCGAAACTCCAGGGAAAGGGTTTTCTTTTGCCTGCATAGGAAAAAGAAGCCGGGTTCCCTACTCTCCGACTTCCGGGATAAACTCCAATTTTTCTTTATGGGCAGCCTTAAGATGCGTTTAGAAGCATAAAACCTTATGCTGAGTTACATGAGCTACAGATTTTTAACCGTTCACTACAAAATCTATACCATCTGTCAGATTCAATAAAATTTTTTTACTATCCGCCGATATTAAAAGCAAAGAGGTGAGCAAATGACCATAGCCATATGCGATGATGAAAAAATCATCTGTGAACAGATAGGAAAATTAGTAAAAAAACAAATACCCGATTGTAATATAGAACTGTTCGCGTCTGGAGAAACACTGTTAAAAGAAACGAAAATATTTGATATCATATTTCTTGATATACAAATGGATGGTATAAACGGAATTCAGACAGCAAGAATGCTGCGGAATAAAAAAGAAGAAGCCTTGTTGATTTTTATTACGGGCTTAAAAGAGTATGTATTTGAATCCTTTGACGTATCCGCCTTTCATTATCTTTTGAAGCCGATTGAAGAGAAAAAATTTGCAGAGATATTTGCCAGGGCTGTGGCAGCGGCAGAGAAAAAAAGGGGATTAGCGGAAGAACCGTTTTTTATTAAGTCAAATGGAAAAACGATTATTTTGAGCAGGAACCATATTCTGTACGTTGAAAGCCAAAATCGAATGGTAAATTTTCATACGGCAAATGAATGCTTGGAATTATATTCTGATATGAGAGATTTGGAACAACAGTTAGGCAGAAATTTCTATCGCTGTCACAGGGGATATATCGTGAATATGGGGCATATTGCCGAGTTCGAGAAGGATCGTATAGCCCTGACAAATGGAGAAACTATATGTCTTTCCAGAAGAAGATACAAGGAGTTTGTAAAAGTGTATATGGATTATCTGAGAAAAGGAGGGGCACTTCTTGAATCATTTTAATCTGCTGATGGTTTTGCAGACTCTTGTGGATTTTTTTGAGGGATATTTTTTGCAGCAGTTTTATGGAGATTTTTTTGCTGAACGCTTCCGTAGAAAATCCTGGAATCAAATGGGTGTTGTTATTGCATATGTTATGTTTCAGTATATAAAGAAATTATTTTTGCCGACAGATTACCGAATGTTTTACATAACAGAAAATTTGATTTTGACCTTTTTCTTTTTACTTTTCCTGGGCTTGTGCTTTTATAAAAATATCGGGTTGATTAGTATTTTTCTCGTTGTCAGTTTTATGTCCATACAGGAAACGAGCCGCATATCCGCACTCATATTTCCTTATATCGCTGACTTGCCAGCAAACATGGTTTGGCAGCATATGGAAAGCCATGGTATTCTTTTTATAGCCCTAATCGTTAACGGAACATGGCTTCTGAATTACCTGATTCGTATATTGATTATGTATAAGTCCTTAAAAAGTATCCGGGAACATTTTCATGAAAAGCATTTTCCCATTCATTCCGTAGAGGTACAGTTTTTGCTGATACCCGGACTGACAAGTTTATGTATCAGTATTTTGTTAAATCTTATTATGTTTCGCACCAGTGAAAGAGGCGGACAGGAGTTTTTATTTGACATATACCCGGTTTTAAGGCTGTTTATGCCATTCATGTTGGCACTGTCCCTGTTATCAATTCTGTATGGAGTAAAATTATTCCAGGATATGATTCTTTTGAACAGAGAGAGAAGCAGCCGGGTGGTTCTGGAAAACCAGATAAAAAGTATGCAGGAATATATAGAGGAAATAAGAAGAGTGCAATCGGGAATCCGCGGTATGAAACACGACCTGAAAAATACGCTTGCGGTAATCATGCAGCTTACCCCTAAGGAAAGGGGAACTGAGGAACTCTGTCATTATCTGGCCGGATTCAATGAGACCATGGGCAGCCTGGAATACAGGTTTCATTCGGGAAATACCGTTGTGGACGCTTTACTGAATATGAAATATCATGAAGTCACACTCACCATACCAGATTTACGATTAGAAACCGATGGGCTGCTCTTTCCTGATACATTTGCAATTCAAAGCTATGACTTAAGTATTATTGTAGGAAACGCTTTAGACAACGCAGTCCGTGCCTGTAAGAAGCTTAAAGAAGAAAAGCCAGAAGCGAAAGTTTATATAAAACTTTCTTCTTTTCAGAAACGAAAGATGTTCTTTCTGGAAGTGGAAAACAGCTTTAACGGAAAATTAATTTTAGAAAAGTCGCAGGAATTTCCTGTTTCTGACAAAGAGATTGGGGAAAGCCACGGTATGGGATTGGCCAATATAAAATACACAGTTGAAAAATATTATGGTGCAGTAGAATGGGAGGTGAAGGGCATGGCTTTTATTTTATCTGTAATGATAAAAAATGAATAAAATATATAAATTTAGAAAGGTGGATATAGAAGTATGAAGATTACGGGATATCAAACTATGAGTGCTTCCTTTTCCAGAAATCAAATGTTTTGGAATACAAGACAGATGAAGTCAGAAAATCGTGGAAACAGTAACCTGCGGGGGGGAGATAGAGACACTGTGACGATTTCTTTTTTGGGGCAGAATAGCAACAGCCGGATTAGAAATTTAATGGAACAGAAACAATCTTTACTGGAACGGAAAAACCAGTGGGTCAATTCTGCTCTTGAGAATGGGCAGGATATAAAATCCATTCACGATATGTTAGAGTCTTATGAAGAACAGCTAAACGAACTGGAACAACAAATTTCGCAGGAAATGGCAAGGCAAAACAGCGGACAGCCTGAAAAGGTACAGTCCTCCAAAAACGACGAGCCGAAAACGAAGCAGGAGATTGAGCAGGAGAAAATATCTAATTTGGTAGATTTATCATCCGGAATGTCCCAGATCAGGACAGTGCAATCCTCACAGACTCAGGTAGAAGGAGAAGCCAGGGTACTGGAAAGCGAAATAAAGATGGATAAAGGGAGAACAGGAGATACAGAAATAACTGCTAAGAAAGAGGAGAAACTTGCGCAGCTACAGCAAAAGGCTGCCGAATTAACAGCAAATACGGTAAAAATATCAGGGGAAATAAACGAAATAATTAGCGAAACTGATGCTCCCAGAGTTCAAGAGAAATCAAAAGAAGAGCAGATAAAGGAAAACAATACTACAATCCGTGGTTTGGCTGGGGAATACGAAAAGACAGAATCGGACTGCCGGCAGACAATTTATGAGCAAATGGAATCAGGAAGCAGTTTATTATGAGAATGGGTAATGATGATTGAATCATTAACAGAAACAAGTCCCTTATGCTGTATATAAAAGATGGCATAGATGTTGATTTGCTATTTATTGTAAGGAGACCAGATTTAGGACTCAGATGATCGTATAGAATGAGAGAATACCTTTATTTTGAAAGGCATTTTCTCATTTCCAATTTGGCAGATAGTATAGAAGAATGGTGGTAAAAATAAAAATATTATTCCGAAAAATATTTTTCGCAAAAATCTTTTGCTGTTACAATTTGAACATTTTCAAATTTCTCTATTATAAGAAGATCCTTATCTCCGCTGATAATATATAAAGCATGAGAATCTTTTGCACATTCCAGAAATTTGTTATCGTCGGGGTCACGGCATATTTCAACATGAGTAACAGGTTCGATAATTTCCATAGCTTTGATTAGCGGGCTTAAAATCGTTCTATTGATATGCCCCTGTTTTCTGTTAATCATTTCTTGTACAATGTCCTCATATTCGTTAATAATTTCTGCTGTAGCACAGGCTGTTATCTTCTGACCAACAACAGCACTAAGAATTTTTCTCGGAAACCCGCCAAAAAACACGCCGGAAATCAAGACATTTGTATCTATCACAATTCTCATACTCGTTTCTTCTTTCTAACCGATTTGACTATATCATTAACATCGTCTTCATTATACCCAACAGACTTTGCCCATTTTTGCGCTTCGTCCAGTGAGGCTTCAAATTCTTCAGCAGAAGGAAGTTTTAAAGTCTTGAGCATGATAACATCTCCTGAAGTATATGCCACCAATTTATCACCTGTATCAATCGACAGGAGTTTTCGGATGCTCACAGGCAAAGAAATCTGTCCTTTGGAGGAAACGGTTAATATTTGTGTGCTCATTTGCTTATGCTCCTTTCAAGTAAGATTTTCTTACCTATATTATGCCACAGTACAAAAATATATGCAAGAAAAATTGAATTCACCACTTGACATTGTGGCAAAGATATTCCACTGCATGGAGAAGCCCGTCCCTCTCAATAGAATCGGTAACATAATCAGCCGCGGCTCTGACGGCTTCCTTTCCGTTCCCCATGGCGATCCCGATGCCGGCATAGCGGATCATGGGAATGTCATTGTAGCCGTCTCCGATGGCGGCGATTTCCTCCCGGGAATAACCGTAATGTGCGATGACCTTTTGGATTCCCAGCTGCTTGGAACCACCCTTTGTCGTAATGTCACAGGCGCCGGCTTCGTGCCAGCAGGTGATATCACACAGGGGCAGACGGGCGGCCAGTAAGTCCGGCGGCAGGTCGTCGCTGAAGGGAACCATCTGATAGACCGGGCGGATAAGCCCCCGCTCCATATGAGGCTCTACCGGAGGAACCGCCGTGCCGATCCCGGCCTGCAGCCGTTCCAGCTGAGGGGTAATATGGCTGACATAGATGGCATCCTTTTCCATAAAGAGCAAAGGAAAACCCAGTTCCTTATGCAGGGCAAGCATGGCCTGTATCTGGGAGACGGGAATGGGGTTGGCGTAAAGGCAGGAGAGTTTGTCATCCAGGCACAGGCTTCCGTTTAAGAGGACATAGCCGTCGAATTCCAGCCGGCCCAGAAGTCCCTCCTCCTGAATCTCCACAAGGTGCCTTCCGGTGGCGACAAAGCAGCGGATGTGATTGGCTCTGGCCAAAGCGATGGCCTGATAAGTTCCCGGGCGTATGCCTATTTCGGTAAAGTCTCTTAAGGTTCCGTCAATATCAAAGAAAATGGCTTTTATCATAATGGGGGTACCTTTCCTTTCTTTCACCATTCGTCAGATCCGGACAGGTGGGAGGGCAGATCCATCAGCAGCGCCTGCCTTGCCACCCTCTCTTGCACCTGTTTTAAAAAGGCCTCCGGCCCCAGTACCTTTACCACCGGCCCGAAAGAGAGCACCTGAATCAAAAGCTCTGTCTCCCAGCGTCTGTCATAATAGATGGTGCAGCGGTAGGTATTGGAATCCTTCAGCCGTTCCACCTGCTTCTGGTAGCAGGAGAAATGGAGCATGGCCCGCTCCAAGGCATTCCGCTCGGTGGAGATCTCCAGAACCAGAGGTTCCTCGCTGAGGTCATGATCCAGAAAGGAGTCCACATCCACAAAAGAGGGATAAAGGGAGCCGGTCTTTTTGACAGAGAGAATTCTTGCCACATTCAGCACATCCATGCGCTGTCTTCCGTCCTTGCGGACTGCCATGGCGTAGAGGCGGAATTTCCCGTCTCGCTGGCCGTATTCCAGGCGGCAGGGAAGCCAGGTATGGGCAAGGATATTTTCCTTTCGGGAAAGGTAGGAGACGGACAAAAAGCGCCGCTCGCAGATCGCGCTAAGGATGGTCTGCATGTGCTCCCGGTACATAACAGATGAGAAGGGATCGTGATCCTTGTACTGATCGAAAAAGCAGAAATCAGACGTGCGGTATAAGGGCGGGACGTCTGAGAAAAGCTTCTCGAAAGAAGACAGCTCCTCATCGGTGAAGAACAGCCGGATACGGGGGTCAGAAAGCAGGGCCTTCAGCCAGGATCTCTGCAGCCGGGTGAGTACTTGGGGGAACGGGGGATATTTCAGCCGGGAGGCGTAGGTGTCCGGAGAGACTTTTTCTAAAAACGGCCAGTCTCCCCGGATGAGCCGGGGAACGAGCAGGAGGGCGCTTTCATCGTAGCCATGTTCCTTTGCCAGGTCTTCGATCTGCCGGCGGGAGAGGGGATGGCGGGCGGCTTTTGTAAGAATTCTGGCAACTACCTGATAATAGCAGGTATAGAGTTCGGAAAACAGGCAGGGCTCGTGATTCTCTGTAGCTTTTATGGCTGTCATGGCATATCTCCTCGTATAAGTGAAAAAGCTTGCAGCCGGGGGATAGCAGAAGAGATTGGCTGCAAATAGCAGGCTTTCATCAGCTCCATATCCTCCCGGAATCTTTTTTCTACGGCAGGGTTGGTACAGGAAAAGCGGCGGATCCTTCCGGTGAAGCTCTTGATCCAGGGAAGGAGCTCCGCCGCGTCCACACAGACCCGGGTGTATTCGTACACGCCGGGTGCAACCGGTCTTATGGCGCCGCCCCGTCCTTCGCGTTCCAGACGGTTCAAGATAAAGCCTTCCTCCGGTTCGTTCAGGCAGATTTCCATGGTAACAGTTTCCGGCTGCTTTCTTTCGGGGCCTCCGAAGGACACGCCCCACACCTGGGGGAAATGATCCCGGAAATGTTTCTGCCAGGTATCGTAGTTACTGTCCGGATCCAGAAGCTTCACATCCCGGATGGAGTCCAGGCGGAAGGAGGACAGGCGGCGGGTGCTTTCCTGCCGGGCGCAGAGATATCTCCGGCCAGTCTGGGTGCCGGTGAGAATCTTTAAGGGGGTGACGGTCCGTGCGGCAGTGCGGTGGCTTTTGGAGCCGGTTATGGTAATAGTTATCTGGCGCTTTTGCTCCATGGCTTGTAAAAGGGAAAGCAGGATCTCATCCTCTAAGGTGTGAATCAGGTAATCGCTGCGGAAACGGAAATACTTGTTTTTTTTACCCCAGAAATCCAGGATGGTGCTGCCGATAAAGCCAAAGGGGGCAACGCCCTGAAAGAAACTGACGCACAGCCACAGCGGCAGGGACAGCTCCGGATGGGCGAGGGGGAGAGCAGGAATCGCGCGGTAAAGGTATTGCCGTCCCTCCTTTTTTCGTTCCATCAGGCCTTCTTTTTCAAAAAAGGCCAGCTTGCGGCGGATGGTCTGGGTGTCAAAAAGGCAGCAGTACTGTTCCTGGATTTCATCGGCAATCCTTTCTAAGCTTCGGGGCCGTCCGTCGGCAAGAAGGTCGGATAAGAGAAAGCGCAGGGAGATATCATTGTCTGTGAAGGTCTTGGATTTCCAGGCCTGGTACAGGGGATTGACTGGCATACGGCTGGAGTCCAGCGTGAGAAACACGGACTTTTTGTGGCCGTTCCGGTCGGTGCGGATGTAGTCGGAAAACCAGCTTTCCATGCGGCGGCGGTGATTGTCATAGGTACGGCCGCTTTTTTCATGAAAATCCTCCCGGGTCTTGAAGCCGTAGACATAGAAATCCCGGACATAGGATCGGATCTTGTCAAATTGCCTGATGAGTTCTTTGTATTCGGACATGTTCTTTTTTTGTTATCCTTTGAGGTGTTTGCTGTTTAGCGTTTGTTGTTTGGTGTTTATTGTTCAGAGTTTATTGTCTGGTATTTGTAGTCTGGCCTTGGTTTTCTGGAATTTCCTGTTTTCCGGAGTTTGCCAGAAAGGGTTGGGGCGGGAATGCTTCCCTGATTAAAAGTATACAGAAAAGCGTCGGCAAAAACAATAGAAACTTCGCAGTGTTTTTGAAATGATTCCTTCCGACTGGCATGATAAGATGGAGGCACCGAAAGGGTGATGGTTCCGGCTTACAGTCTTGGCATAGAGTCCAGACGGTGCCGCTGCGCTGCAGTACGGTATGCCGCCGGGAGCATCAGGAGGCTGTGGCAGCGAGGAAAACGGACTGCTGCAGACACAACAAAGACTTGATTTACGTGGGTTCGAATCCCACCGGTGAAAACCGTTGCTTAGTGGCGAAAGCGATCAAATGACACCTGTCAAGTGTCTCAGGAAGGAGGAAGACGTGGAATCTGCCGGCATGCGCCGGTCTTTTGGAGGAGAAGGAAGGCATGCGCCGACGGCGTGACCTGCCCTTTTCCGGACAAAAGGCAGGAGCAGGCAGCAGGAGGCTTGCCTGTACCGCCAAAACGGAAAGAAAAAGAGGTATCCCATGGCCCGCGGTAATTCTGATTTTACAGAACAATGCTTTGGGTAAAGTCAGATTCCCCTTCCGGGGAGGAAAAGCGGGAAGCCGGATATCTGCGGATTTTTTCCGGAGGGATGGTCCGCAGAGTCTTCTGCGGCAGCTTCCAGGTCGGAATCTCTTAACAGAAGGGACGTGTCAAAAAGGAGGGGAAAGTATGAAAATTCAGATCAATCAGAATCAATGTGGGTTTTTGTTAAAGGACGGATGTTTTGTCAAAACACTTTACAGCGGAATCCATCGTTACATAAAAGCTATGGGCTATGAGGTTGTGGTGGAGGATATGGAAGGAATGGTGGAGTTTGACAAGGCTCCCAGAGAGGTGTTGCTGAAAGAGGACGAGATATTTGCCGGGAAGGTGCTTTCGATACGGATTCCTGAGGGGCACATCGGAATTCTTAAGGAGAATGGCGTAGCAAGGAAGATCTTGCCAGAGGCTGAGTATCTGTACTGGAATGTGTGGGGCCGGTATACGGCGGAGCTTCTGGATATGCGGGAGCCTGAGACGGCCAACCAGGCAGGAAAGGCCTGTCTGGCGCAGATTCCCCAGAAGTATTATAAAAAGATTGAGATTCAGCCGGGAGAGCTGGGGATTCTCTATTACAATAATCAGGTGGTGAGAGAGCTGGAAACAGGAACTTACTACTATTGGTTGTATTCCAAAGATGTACTCTGTAGAGTTGTAGATCTGAAGACAAAGCCGTTGGAGATTTCCGGACAGGAGATTCTGACAGCAGACCGGATCGGTATACGGATCAATCTCATGTGCACCTACAGGGTGGTGAATCCCAGAGCCATGATTGAGAACATCAAGAATCTGGAAAATCAGGTCTATGCGTGTGTTCAGCTGGTGATCCGGGAGTATGTAGGCAGGTATCGGCTGGATGAGCTTCTGCAGCAGAAAGAGGAGATCTCCCAGTTTATTTTCAAGCGGCTGAAGGAGGCGGAGAAGGATTATTGTATTGAGTTTAAGAGCGCGGGAATCAAGGATATCATCCTGCCGGGAGAGATTCGGGATATTATGAATACGGTGTTGGTGGCAGAACGGAGAGCCCAGGCAAATGTGATTACCAGAAGGGAGGAAGTGGCCTCCACCCGGTCACTTTTGAATACGGCGAAGCTGATGGATGAAAATAAGACTTTGTATAAGCTGAAGGAGATGGAGTGCCTGGAGAGAATCTGCGCCCAGGTGGGGAATATCCAGGTGGGCGGAGGAGCCTTGCTGGAGCAGTTGAAGGCGTTGGTGGGGTAAGGGAGGTGGTTCCGGGAGGTACGCCTTGGAACAAGGGGAGAGCAGCAGCGGGAAATGGTCTGTCGATTTTTCCGGTTTCGAGATTAAGAATTACAGGTTGGTTCTTTCGATGTCAGCAGAGTGTACCTCTCGGAATCCCACCCCGAGAAAGGCAATGGAAAAGCGGAAACAGGCGTTCGGCTTTATGAGAAAGTAGTGGAAATATGAAAGGAAATATGATAAAAAGGTAGGAGGAGGGATGAAGGATGAAGAAACTGTGTTCATGGAATGTGAATGGGCTGCGGGCTTGTATGAGTAAGGGATTTATGGATTTTCTGGCAAGGGAGGACCCGGATGTGCTGTGTCTGCAGGAGACAAAAATGCAGCCGGAGCAGGCGGATTTTGAGTTTCCGGGATATGAGATTTACTGGAACAGTGCTCAGAAAAAAGGGTATTCCGGCACAGCGGTGCTGACCAGAGAGAAGCCTCTGAAGGTATCCTTTGACCTGGGGATGGACCGGCATAATACGGAGGGACGGGCCATTACACTGGAATATCCGGAGTATTATCTGGTGAATGTCTATGTGCCCAATGCTCAGAATGAGCTGGCGCGTATTGACTATCGGATGGAATGGGAGGATGATTTCCGAGCTTATCTGGGGGCGTTAAAGGAGAAAAAGCCGGTGATCGTGACCGGGGATTTTAATGTGGCAAAAGAGGAGATCGACCTGAAAAACCCAAAAGCGAACCGGGGGAATGCCGGATTTTCAGACGAAGAGCGGGGGAAGATGAGAGAGCTTTTAGCTTCTGGCTTTGTGGATTCCTTCCGGTATCTGTATCCGGATAAGGAGGAGGCCTACAGCTGGTGGTCTTACCGTTTTAAGGCCCGGGAGAGGAATGCCGGATGGCGGATTGACTATTTTTTAGTTTCTGCCGGGTATGAGGAGCATATTGCAGACAGCCTCATTTTTTCGGAGCAGACAGGGAGCGATCACTGCCCGGTGGGGCTGATCCTGAAGTAAGGACACGGGAAGAGGCAGTTGGCCTGGCGGCCGGGAATCCGCTTCAATAGTGGTATTTTGCCCGTTTCCCGGCAAGAAACAATCCGGCCACCACAACTGCCAGAAGTTCGGCGGCCACCATGGAAAACCAGATGCCGTCCAGCTGCCAGATCAGCGGGAGAAGGAGCACGGCTAAAACCTGGAATACCAGCGTCCGCGAGGAAGAGATCAGCGCGGAGGTCAGGCCGTCGTTGAGGGCGGTAAAAAAGCCGGAACCGAAAATGGCAAAGCCTGAGAAAAGAAAGGAAAAGGCATAGATGGAAAATGCGTGGAATGTCATTTCCAGAAGCTCTGGATCATAGCCGGTAAACATTACGGAGAGGGGCTTTGCCAGAAGCAGGGAGGATCCAAGCATGGCTACGGCAAAGACACTGGTAAGAAACAGGCTCTTTTTCAGCAGGCTTTTAAGTTCAGCGGGATTCCCGGCGCCGTAGTGGTATCCGACCACTGGCGATACGCCTACGGAAAAGCCGATATATGTGGACAGAAAAATGAAGTTCACATACATCAGCACCCCATATGCAGCCACACCGTCCTCGCCGGCATACCGCAGAAGCTGTATGTTATATAAGATGCTGACCAGGGAGGAGGAAATGTTGCTCAGCAATTCCGAGGAGCCGTTGGTACAGATCTTAAAAAGGGCTCTGCCGTCAAAGGATGCCCTGGTGAGCCGCAGCAGACTGCTGTTTTGGCGTGCGAAATAGAGCAGGGGAAGGAAGCCGCCCACACATTGACCGATGGCAGTGGCAGCAGCAGCTCCGGGAAGGCCCCAGGGGAATACTGCCACAAAAAGGGCGTCCAACAGGGCATTGGTGAGGCCGGCGGCAACCGTGAAGCCAAGTCCCAGCTTTGGCTTTCCGGCAGTGGCAAACAGGCACTGGAATTCGTACTGGAGGATGGCGGCAGGCGTGGCCAGCAGGATGATTCTGCCGTAAAGGACGCAGTTTTCAAGAAGATCTCCCTCTGCCCCGAGAAGGGCGGCAATCGGCCTGAGAAACAGGATTCCCAGAACGGTCAGTATGGCGCCGATTGCCATGGACAGGTAGACGATCATGGAGAAAAGGGAGCAGGCCTTTCTTTTGTCACCCTTTCCCAGAGTCAGGGCAATCAGGGCACCGCCTCCGGTGCCGAACAGAAAGCCGGCGCTGCTGACAATCATCAGGACAGGGAAAATAAAATTAAGGGCAGTGAATTCTGCCTTGCCGGCAAAATTAGAGACAAAAAAGCCGTCCACAACCACATAAACGGAGGTGAAGATCAGCATGATAATGGAAGGAAAGGTAAAACGCAGCAGGCGTTTGCAGGTGAAGTGGTCGGATAGCTGAATCAGGTTTTTATCTTGATTTTTCATGATTTTCCATTCCTTTCATTTCTAACAGGTTCTTTGATTTCTCCTGGAGATCCAGGAGAAAGGCTTCGGTCAGCTCTAAGTATTTCTGCACATCGGTTTGCGTCCAGGAGGCAAATATCTCGTTCTCTATTTGAATAATCTGTACAGCAGTCTGTTCTGCCAGCTGCTTTCCGGCGTCGGTCAGGCAGACATTTTTCGCTTTGGGGCCGGCGGTCTCCAGATAGAGAATCCCCTCCCTCTCCAGCTTGCGGATGGCGGAATTGACGGTCTGCTTCGTGAGGCCGGAGCGGCGGCAGATATCCTGCAGGGGACAGCTGTTCCCTACATCACAGATGGTATAGAGAATGATCATCGCACTGTCCGAAAGCCCCAGCCTGAGGGACATCTCGTGATATACGGCGTTGATCTCACCCAGCAGATGATTGTAGCGTTTCATGATTCTGGAAAGATGGTATTCCATGCGGCGCCTCCTGTCAGTATGAAATCGTACTTTGTATTATAGTATGATTTCGTACTGATGTCAAGAAAAAGGGTATGCTTTACCATGGTAAACGCAAGCTTTTGTGATTCGGGAGGTACGCCCTGGAGGAAGGGAGAGCGCCTCTCCCGGCTCCCTCCCTTCTTCCAGGGCTAGTATAACCCGTTTTAAATAACCTTCCGTTTCGCCAGTCTGCTTTCCCGATAGCACAGAGGGAAAATGCTCAACGTAGCCCCACTACGCCTCCGCTTTTCCCTCTGCACTCTCGGAAAAGTATCCTTGCCGAAACAGAAAGGTATTTAAAACGGGTTATACTAGTATGACCCACACCAATTAGCCCAATCTGATAGTCAAAAGCTTGCGTTTACCGTATATGGTGTACGGTAACCTAAACGGGCATATGCTGTTACGTTCATAGGGTACCAGGAACAGGGAAACACAGCCAAGGAAACGGGGCGAGAAGTCACCGGAAATCGTCTGCGGATTTTGACTTTGCAGAGATTTAGAAGTCCTTAAATCCCTGATTTTTGCGTTGAAGCGAAAATCCACACTGTCTGAGCGAAGCGAGTTTGTGGATTTTCGTTTCGTTTTTAGCAAAAATCAGGGATTTTAGGAATTCTTAATCTCGAAACCGGAAAAATCCGCAGACGATTTCCGGTGACTTCTCGCCCTGTTTCCTTGGCGTACCTATTGGAACCCCACCCCATGAAAAGTAACCGCGCGATCAGGCTTGAATGGATCGGTGTTCCAATAGGTTTGAAATATTTAAAAAGCATGGTATAATCTCGATAGAGATGATACCTGTGCCGATTTGCATACGGCCGAAGGACAGATAATTACAGCGGCAAATCGTGTGCATCCCCCGGAGGGCAGCATGTCTGGAAGACATATGGGAGGAGTGGGAAATGAGCGATCAAAAACAAGATAACTATATGCAGGGAGTCGTGATGATCATTCTTTCAGCCTTTTGCTTTGCCTGCATGAACGTGATGGTGCGTCTGGCCGGAGATATCCCGTCGATACAGAAAAGCTTTTTCCGGAATCTGGTGGCAGCAGGGTTTGCCGGAGTGATCTTGTGGAGGGCGCATGTGCCTTTACAGGTGGAGAAAAAAGCCAGAATGTCTCTGGCAGTGCGATGTGTGTTCGGGACGATCGGTATTCTCTGTAACTTCTATGCCGTGGATCATTTGCTGGTGGCGGACGCATCGATTCTGAATAAGCTTTCTCCCTTTTTTGCGATTATCTTTTCTTATTTGCTGCTTAAGGAGAGCATTACCCTTTTTCAGGCAATCTGTGTGGGGACGGCTTTTGCGGGATGTCTGTTTGTGGTAAAGCCAGGGTTTGAGAATACGGCGTTGTTTCCGGCCATAATCGGAGTGTGCGGCGGCCTCGGCGCGGGAGTTGCCTATACCATGGTGCGCAGGCTGGGTTCTATGGGCGTAAGGGGTCCGGTGATCGTATTTTATTTTTCACTGTCCTCTTGCCTGATTGTGACACCGTGGATTGCGTTTCATTTCAGCCCCATGTCTTTCGGACAGATTCTGACATTGCTGGGGGCCGGCCTGTGTGCGGCCGGCGGACAGTTCTCGATTACCAAAGCATACACTTATGCACCGGCAAGGAAGATTTCTATCTATGACTATTCTCAGATTATCTTTGCCACAGTGCTGGGATATGTAATATTCGGGGAGGTACCGGATCGGTATAGCATTGTGGGATATATCCTGATTGTAGCCGCTTCTCTGGTAATGTTTCTTTATAATCGCAGAGCAGAGAAGGCTGAGAAGGACAGGCAGGGAGAAAATGCCTGAGAAAGGGAGGATTTTGAACAGATAGAGCGGCTTACCCACGAAAAATAATTGGGTCGTGGCAGTGGGAAAGTGTGGGCTTGAAGAAAAAATGGACTATTATCGACAGAGCAGTGTTTCTGGTGAAAAGGATTCGCCGGATGCTGCTCTTTTTATGTAAAAATACCCTCAGCAGGCAGGAGGATATTCTCATATTCTTTTGATTGCTGAAGCTTGCCACTCTACACTTGCTTCCCGGCAATTATGCCTGTGAGGGATGAGCTTCCACCCACTGCTTTTGAAAATAATCATCCGTAATATCCAGAAAATGTTTCATTGTGGTGGAAATGTGATTGTCATTATAATAGGCAACTACCACCTTCCAGGCAAAATCCACGTCTGGCTCCAGATAATAGCAGTCCAGATAATCAAAGGAACCAAAAATTTCCAGATAATGCTCTGGAATAAAAGTATAGCCGATATCATTGGCCACCATGCGCTTGATGGTTTCCTGATTGCGGCTGGTCATAACGATGCGGGGAGTAATCCGTGCTTTTTTGAAAATGGTTTCATTGATGGTACGGATGCGCTGTCCCTGATGGCCGATGATAAAGGGGGCGTTGCTAAGACGGGTGATATCGACATAGGAAAAGCGGTCATGAGGGTTTTTGCGATAACATTGTTTTTTAATTTCATTGTTCCGGGAAGCAAGTAGCACCATCCGGCTCTGGAGGAACATGTGGTGGGGAAAGGCATTGAATTTAAAGGGGAGAGGGATGACACAGACATCAATGGCTCCGTCCATTAACAGTTGTTCCAGCTCTGTGGAGGAGGATTCCACCAGCTGCAGGTCAATTTGCGGGAAACGTTCGCGGTAAACAGGAATAATGCAGGCAGCCACCAGAGTTCCCAGAAGATAGGGAACGCCAACGGTCAATTTTCCGCTTTCGGCTTTGGAGAGATGGGAGAAGGTGTTTTCCAGATCTTCCAGTATTCGCTCGATTTCCTGAGCTGATTTTACGAATACTTCTCCTTCCGGAGTCAGCTTCAGACGACCTTTGATCCGGGTGAACAGGGAGACGGAAAATTCGGATTCCACTTTCTTTAAGGTCTGGCTCAGGGACGGCTGGGCCACATAAAGTTTCTGGGCAGCCTTGGTGATACTGCCCTCGCGGGCGATGGTAAGGATATATTCAATCTCTCGCAGGTTCAGGTTCATAGAAAGTTCCTCCTGTGTAAATACAATAAATGAGTCAGCGTTCCGGCGGCCGCAAGGGGGCTTCCTGATGTTTTCCGCTTGTAGAGGGGATGGCTTTCTATAAGTTTATGGGAACAGGGTGAAAATGTCAAGGTGGGATTGGGAGAAAAGGATATAAGATTTGCTAAAAAACAGAGTAATATTAGATAATTAGAAGAGGAAATAGGTATTATGAATAAATTATATATTGTTTAACTATTGGATCAAAAAAGACAGAGCATTTATAATGAAATCAGAAATAGACAGGATAAGGAGATGGGAATGAAAACAGTTTCTGAAAAAATAGCAGAATTTGTGCTTCATCAAAATTTTGCCGAGATTCCTCACCAGACAGCAGGCTATGGCAAGCTACTGCTGATGGATACCTTCGGGGTAGCAATGGCAAACAGGGAGTTAGAGCATGCGCAGGCGATTCGCAGTGTGGTAATGAATCAGGAACCCAGGCAAAGCACGCTTTGGGGAAGCAGGGATAAGGTGCAGGTGTCAGATGCGGTTCTGTACAATGCGGGATTGATTCATGGCTCGGATTATGACGATACCCATGTGGCGGGAATTGTCCATCCCAGTGCCGCGGTGGTCAGCACGGCTGTAGCCCTAGGGGAATCATTGGGGGCAGGGGGAGAGGCGGTTTACGGGGCAATTGTGATGGGATGGGAGATCAATGTCCGGCTGGCGCTGGCAGCCAGGGGAAGGTTTCATGATGTGGGATTTCATGGGACAGCTATTGCGGCTCCTTTTGCCGCAGCTTGCGTGGCAGGAAGGCTGATGGGCGTGTCAAAGGATGTGATGGTCAATGCACTGGGGATCTGCGGCAGCCAGGCGGCGGGAATTCAGGAATTCTTAAGAGATGGAAGCTGGGTGAAGAAGCTGCATCCGGGCTGGGGAGCTCATAGTGCTATCTATGCAGTGAATCTTGCCAGGGCAGGGATGACCGGACCGAAAAAGGTGCTGGAAGGGGATTTCGGGGTCTGGAAAACCCATTGCGGCACCAGGGAGGGCCTGGAAGAGTTTGAGGATCTGGGGAAGGTGTGGCATACCTCGGAGATTACCTTTAAGCGGTATCCGGTCTGCCACATGACCCATTCCTTTATCGATTGCATATTAAAGGCCAGGATCCAGGAGCAGCTTTGGCCGGAGGAGGTTGAGCGGATTGAATGTCGGATTGAGAAACGTTGCTATGAGATCGTCTGTGAGCCGGAAGAGGCCAAGAAAAATCCGAAAACCGACTATATGATGCGGTTCAGTCTTCCCTATGTGGTGGCAGCGGCTATGGTACAGGGAAGAGTGAGTCCTTGGGAAATTGATATGAGACTGGTTGGAGATTCTCGCATCCGGGAGCTGATGAGCAGAGTAGTTTGCATTGCCGATGACAGCAAAAGAAATCCGGGATATTTTCCAGGATGGGTGAAAATCATCCGAAAAGATGGAAGGGAATTGGTATTTGATCAGCGCTGGGAAATGGGAACGCCTCAGAATCCGGTGGACATGGACGCGGTAATGACAAAGTTTGGCAATAATCTGGAAAAATTCTATACAAAAGAGCAGGTGGAAAAGCTTTCCAATCTGCTGCAGAATATAGAAAAGCTGGAAAATATGAAGCCTCTGATGGAGAGCCTGGTAGTTTTATAAAGAGAAACATCCTACCTTTCAGAAAAAATTGATCAAGCAGGAGGAATTTTATGGGACAGACACTGGTAGAAAAAATATTGAGTGAAAAAATGGGAAGGCTGGTTCATGCCGGAGAGACGATTGTGGTGGATGTGGATTTTGCCGCACTGCATGACGGATCAGGTCCCCTTCTTGTTCGTCTGATGAAGGAGCGGGGATATCAGGAGGATCCGGTGTTTGATCCGGATCGGATTTTATTTGCCAATGAGTTCGGTCCGGTTCCCACTAGAGAGGTGGCAAACGAACATGCATTGACAAGAAATTATGCCTGCAGCCATCGATGCCACTGGGAGGAGGGTGGTACAGGTCACGTTCATGCCCATGTGTATGAGGAGTACTTAAAATGTGGTTCCGTCTGCATTGTAGGAGATTCTCACACCACGGTTCACGGCGCTTTTGGCTGCTTTGCCACTGGCTGTGGCTCCACGGACATGGTGGCAGTGACCCGCTACGGAAAGACCTGGATCAAGGTGCCGGAGACTTTTCGCATCAATGTGACGGGCAAGCTGCCCAGAGGTGTCTATGCCAAGGATATCATGCTGAGGCTGGCAGGCATGATCAAATCAGACCAGGCAATTTATAAATCTTTGGAATTTCGGGGAGACACGATAGAATCCTTATCCATGGCAGGACGTCTGACTATTACCAGTATGGGGGTGGATGTGGGAGCAAAGACGGCGATTATGGAGACAGACGAGCACACCAAGGAGTTTCTGGCCGGGTTTAACAGGGAGGAGGATTATCGGGAAATCAAGGGAGATGAAAACGCACAGTATGAGCGAATGATCGGAATTGATGCCACGGCATTGGAACCATTGGTATCCTGTCCCCATTATGTGGAAAATGTGGATTTGGCCAGAAATTGTGGGAATCAGAAGGTCAACATGGTGTTTATTGGCAGCTGCACTAACGGCCGGACGGAGGATCTCCATGTGGCGGCAGAGATTCTCAAAGGGAAAAAGGTGGCAAAGGGATTGCGCCTTTTGGTGATTCCCAACTCTGTCTCTGTATATAAAGAGTGCATGAGGGATGGTACTTTGCTTACACTGGCAGAGGCCGGGGCAATCATTGAAGCTCCTAATTGTGGCCCTTGTATGGGAGTGCATCAGGGGATACCCGGAGACAACGAGGTGGTGGTAGCTACTCAGAACCGGAATTTTAAAGGCAGAATGGGTAATCCCACAGCCAGTATTTACTTATCCAGTCCGGCCACAGCAGCAGCCACTGCCCTGAGAGGAGTTATTACCGATCCAAGAGAGGTTATGTAAGAGGAAGAATAATTAGCGGACGTTGCTAAATTTAACAGGAGGAAAGAATCATGATCAGAGACAGTATCAGAGGAAGGGCGTGGAAATTCGGCAGTAACGTCAGCACAGATTCCATCGCTCCAGGGAGGCTGATTTCTCTCCGCTCCAATCCGAAGGAATACGCAAAGCACGTTTTGGAGGATACCAGACCGGAATTTGCAGGGAGTGTACAAAAGGATGATTTTATTGTGGCGGATCGAAATTTTGGATGCGGATCCAGCCGGGAGATTGCCCCTTTAATCATCAAGGAGGCAGGGGTGGGAGCAGTGCTCTCTAAGACCTTTGGCCGCATTTTTTATCGTAACGCCATTAACAACGGAATGCTGCTGATTGAATGTGACACAGACAGGATTGAGGAGGGAGACGAGCTTTTGGTGGATGTATCCGACAGGGTGATACGCAAGGCAAATGATCCGGATTTTTCCATGAAATTCCAGCTTTCAGAAAAGGAGGTTAAGATCATCAGTGAGGGTGGGCTGCTGAACTATATTGAGAAGTACAATTCTCTGGATATTTGATGATATCGCTTATTGCATAGAAGAAAAGATGAGGAGGGGAGAAGGAATGACAGAATTGCGGCATTTGGCGCGGTTTGCGTCCAAGCTGCGGTTGGAGGATGTTTCGAGAGAGGTGGTGAACGGAGCAAAATACTGTGTGCTGGACAGCATGGGGGCTGCTTTAGGAGCTGTTGATTATGAGGAGATTCCCATGGCTTGTGAGGAGATTAAGGAGTGGGTGTCTGGGGATGCTCCCCGCCAGGCGGCTGTGTGGGGGCAGGGCTTTCATCTGGATGTATTTCAGGCGCTGCTGTTAAATGGTATGATGGGGCATGCTCTGGAGCTGGATGATGTACACACCCGGTCAAAATCCCATGTGGGAGCCGTGGTGGTGGAGACGGCATGGACCTTGGCGGATGCTCTGAGCAGTAATGGAAAAAATTTCCTGGAGGCAGTTATCGTTGGATATGAGATAATGTCCAGAGTGGGAATAGCCATGGATGTGGTTAGCAGCCGTAAACGGGGGTGGCATGGGACCGGGGTGATCGGAA
This sequence comes from Lachnospiraceae bacterium, assembly GCA_910575255.1. Lineage (GTDB taxonomy): Bacteria > Bacillota > Clostridia > Lachnospirales > Lachnospiraceae > Brotaphodocola. The sequence continues at coordinate 138,490 of CAJTEM010000001.1, forward strand.
CCTTTGGGGCAGCGGCAGCAGCCGGGCATCTTCTGGGATTGCCCGAGGAGCAGATGGTGTGGGCTTTTGGAATGGCTGGCACTCAATCTTCAGGATTGTGGGCATTTCTTGGGGAAGGTTCTACCTGTAAGAAGCTTCATCCGGCCCGGGCGGCAGTAAATGGTCTGACAGCAGCGATTCTGGCCAAGGCGGGCATGACAGGACCAGAACATATTCTGGATGCGCCGGACGGTGGGCTGTACCAGGCAATATCAGATTTTTTTGATATGGAGGAGTTGGACAGAGACCTGGGACAGCGGTATGAGATTATGGAAATGGATAAAAAACCTTATCCTTGCTGCCGAACCACCCACCATGCTATTGATGCAGCGCTGGGGCTGAGAGACCAGGTTTTTCCGGAGGAAATTGAAGGGATTCGGGTGGAGACCTATGAGGTAGGAGTTCTGCAATGCGGTTCCCAGGCATATCCCAAAACTCCGGTGGAGGCGAAATTCAGCATCCCCTACACAGTGGCTGCCGGTCTGGTGAGAGGGAGAGTTTCTCTGGATGAATTCACGAAAGAGGTTTTGGAGGATGAGCGGATTCGGGTTCTGGCAGAAAAGGTGTCTGTGGTGGAAAGCCAGGTGTTCAGCAAACGCTATCCCAGGCGTTGGGGTTGTTGTATGAAGATTTTTAAAAAGGATGGCATGGTTTTAAGAATACAGATTGATGATATGTCGGGAAGCCGGGGATGTCCTATGACCAGGGCCCAGGAACTGGAAAAGTTCCGGGGATTGGCTGAGCCGGTGCTTGGCGCTGTGAGAAGCAGGGAATTGGCAGAAGAGATTTTAAGGATTGAGAGGCAGGAGAGAGTGCCAGAGGTGTAGAGAAGGAAGATTTCCCGAATAAAAAACAGGAGGATTTGATGATGAAAAAGAGAACATTATTGGTAAGTGCATTGGTATTGACAATTGCAGCAGGAACAGGATGCAATTCTAACAGTGAGCCGACAATATCGGCACCGGCAGCGTCAGAGGGGGCGTCTCGGGAAAGTCAGGGATCGGAGGCAAAAGAGAGCAGCGCCAGTGAGCTGAACTATCCGGAAAAGGACATTACAGTTATTGTTCCCTTTACGGCAGGTGGAAATGCTGATCTGTCTATGCGCGCACTATGTACGGCTGCAAATGAAGGGGGATTTTTTAACGGCCATACTTTAGTTGTGGAAAATGTGGGAGGAGGCGGAGCAGTGATTGGCCAGACCCAGGCATTTGAGGCAAAGAAGGATGGATATACGCTGATGCTTTACACCAGCTCTGTTATCAACAATGATATTTTTAACGAAACCGAGTATCGTTATAATGATTTCCTTCCGATAGCAGGCTATAATCCAGATCCAGAAGTGATATTTTGTCCGGCCAATGCACCTTATGACACCCTGGAAGAATTTTACGAATGGGCGGCAGATCAGGATACTGTGCTGGCGGCGACTCCCGGCCATACCACAGGACATCATATTCGGTTGATGAATATGGCAGAGGATCATCAGTTTAATTTTGATTATATTCATACAGACGGGGCGGCAGATCAACTTCTTCAGGTTATGGGCGGACATGTAGATATTTCTATGAATACGGTGGGCGCTACAAAATCGGCTTATGAAGATGGAACCATTAAAATTCTGGCTGCGATGTCAGAGGAACGGGTAGTGGGGATGGAAGATGTTCCTACTTTTCGGGAGTTAGGAGAAGATCTTATTGACGGAGCGGATCGGGGAATCTGTGTGGTAAAAGGGGTGGATGATGCGATCTATCAGTATCTGGTGGAAGAATTTAAAAAGGTAATTGAGACAGATACGTTTGTGAAGAATATGGAAACCATCAATGGAATTGGCATGTATAAGACACCTGAGCAGTATCAGAGTTATATGGATAACACGTATCATTCCATTAAGGACATTCTGCCGAAGCTGGAAGCAGAAGCATCTAATTAAAAGTAGTGAGAAGAACGAATTGGCAGGCGCCGTAAAGCGGCGCATGCCGTTACCATTAATTTAAAAAGAAAGGACAGTGATTCATGAAAAAAAATAAATATGCGGAATATATATTTTCTCTGATATTACTTCTTATTGGCGCTGCTGTTCTGATCATTGGCAGTGACTTTCGTGGTAATGACAAATATTTTCCGGTCATCATTGGCACTGGAATGATGATAACAGCGATATGGATGGCATGGGAGGACAGAAAACAGGAGACGGCTTGTATAGATCTGGCTAAAATTAATTTTGTAGCGGTAGGGATTACGATTGTGGCTCTGGTGGTTTATATGGTGCTATTCCGATTGATAGGATATGTGTTTTCAACCATTTTGTTGGGAACCAGCATTATTTTGGGCCTTCGCTATAACAGTGTGAGAGGAGCAGTTCTCTGGCCGGCACTGATGGTGCTGGTAGTGTTTGTGATTTTCAGGATTCTCTTAAAAGTACCATTGCCGGTTCTGTTGCTATGAGGAGGTGAGAGTATATGCAAATGCTGTTAAATTGGGGAATCGGGCTGTCAAATGTATTTCTGACGCCTGTGAATTTGTTGTTGCTTTTGTTGGGGACGCTTCTGGGGATGATTGTGGGTGCGTTGCCTGGATTGAACAGTCCGATTGCTATGTCTATTATGATTCCTCTCACTTACGGGATGGATCCGGGGGCTGCGCTCTGTATTCTGGCAGGTATCTATACCGGATCGACCTGTGGCGGCAGTGTTTCTTCGATTTTGCTGGAGGTGCCAGGGACAGGGGCGGCTGTGGTAACTGCATTTGACGGACATGAGATGTATCGGAAGGGACAGGGCGGCCTGGCATTGGGGATTTCTTCTGTCAGTTCGGTGGTGGGAGGAATTATCGCAGCCATTGTCCTGGGAGCATGTGCACCGTTTGTGGCGGCTCAGGCGCTGAAATTTGGGGCGCCAGAATATCTTATGTTATCCGTGATGGGCTTTGCTTCCGTGATCGGAATGAGCAATGGCAGAATGTCAAAAAATATTATGGCTATGCTGATTGGCTTGCTGATCAGTGTGATCGGAATCAGTCCACAGGGTGGAATCAAGCGGTTTACTTTTGGAACCCATGCGCTACTGGAGGGGATTCCGTTGGTGCCAATGTTGATCGGAATGTTTGGAATTGGCGCGATTATCAGCACCATCAGCGATATGAAACTGGGAAAGACGGCTTCTGAGACAGTGAAGCAGACAATGCAGCGAGTGAAAGTGGAGTATCCGGATAGGAAAATGATTAAGAGTTTTCTTCCCATTTGGGCACAATCCAGTGTGATTGGTAATATTGTTGGGGCGATTCCGGGGGCAGGTATGACTGTAGCCATTTTCATGGCGTATGATCAGGTAAAGCGGTATCGGAGGGATCTGGAATTTGGAACAGGAATTCCAGAGGGTGTGGCAGCGCCGGAATGCGCGAATAAGGCGGTAGTAGGTTCGTCCATGATTCCGTTGCTGGCGCTGGGGGTTCCTGGCAATCCGGCATCCTCCCTGTTTTTGGGAGCCTTGTTGATTCATGGGCTGCGGACCGGCCCGAAGTTTTTTGTAGAAAGCTCTGATGTTGCCTATACTTTGATTGCGGCTTTTTTCACGGCCAGCATTGCCCTTTTGCCGGTCATGCATATTTTCGTAAATTACATGGCTACCTATGTATTGCGGTTGCGGTATGAGGTGCTGAACGGATTGATTTTGATTCTCTGTGTCACGGGAGCATTTGCCACCGGCAACAATGATACTTATATTGTATTTGCAATTGTTTTTGGAGTGATTGGTTTTGTTTTAAAGAAGTTCCATATTCCTTTTGGCCCGTTGGTGTTGGCTACCGTGTTGGGCAGTATGCTGGAGAGCTATTATATTCAGAGTATGGTGACGCTCAGGGGGAATTTTTCCGGTATGCTGCAGCGCCCGATTTGTGTCGGCCTTCTGTTGCTGTCTGTATTTTTCCTGTTGATGCCGCTGAAACGCTTTTTAAAAAAGAAAAAGGAGGAGATCAAAGTGATCAAGGCGTGGGTGGAGATCAAAAACTGGGCCCTGAAAAACCGGATTCAGATTCATGAGGAGATTCCGCAGGAGCTTTTGGAGTTTAAGGTCATCAAGTTTTGCCTACAGCCTTTGGTGGAGAATTCTGTGCTTCACGGGATGGAGCATGTGGAGAACGGGGAGATCTGGATTCGGGCCTTTTGCCAGGGAAACCGGGTCTGCATTGTGATTCAGGATAATGGCATCGGAATGGATGAGGAGCGGCTGAGGGAGATCATGGCGGACCTGGATATCAACCGGAAGCGGCGCCATGTGACAGGGATAGGCCTGACAAGCATCCATGAGCTGATGCAGGTCAAATACGGGCCGGAATTCGGTTTGGCCATAGAGTCAGAGATTGGAGCCGGAACTAAGGTGTATGTACATTTGCCTTATGAAAGGAAAGATAAGAACCATGCTGAAGGTAGTGATTGTGGATGATGAACTGATTGTCCGGGTAGGCTTTCGATCCTGTATCCGATGGGAGGATTATGGCTGTGAGATTGCAGCGACCTGTGAATCGGCGGAGGATGCCATTGCCTTTTTTAAGAAAGAGATCCCGGATATTGTGTTTACGGATATTATGATGCCGGGAATGGACGGCATAGCTTTGACAGAGTACATCCGGAATCATTATCCCAGAGTAAAGATCGTGGTTTTGAGCTGTGTCAATGAGATCGATTATGTGAAAAAGGCCATCAAGCTGGGAGCGGAGGACTATATTCTGAAGCTTTCCTTTACCCAGGATACCATGGCGGAGGTGATCGGGAAGCTGCGGGAGGTGATCGAAAAGGAGAGAAAGGAATCCTTTTACTCCGGGTTTGGGGCTGTCAACCGGGATGAGCTCTTTCGGGCGCTTTTGTCGGGGAATCTTCCCCTTGCCGAAAGTGAGAAGCTGCTCGAAAAGCTGGGATATCCCGGGGATTGTCAGAGGGTTTGGTATGTGGGATGTTTTTTGATTGATCATTTTAAGACAGTGAAAAGTTTTCGGGGAGCCAATCTGCAAATGATGCGGCATGGACTATTAAACATTGTCCGGGAATATCTGACAAATCTTGAGCCTTTTGAACTGGTGTTTGCCGGGGAGAATGCGTTTGCTCTGCTGCTGGACAGGCAAATGAACGAGCCTTTTTCCGGGAATTTTCAGGAAATGCTGAACGGACTTAACGGGGCTTTGAGGACCCATTTTAATCTGACTCTGTCTATGGGGATGGACGTGAGGGGCTGCAGTGGAGCGGCGGTTCCTGCCCATTACCAATATGCCAGAGAGCTGGCGGAGCTGCGTTTTTTTGACGGAAGCGGTTCTTACCATCAGGAGGAGGCCAGGATAGGGGAGAGCCTTCTGGCAAAACGGAAGATCCAGAAAAAGATTCAGGAAGCTATCTTTAAGCAGGATGAAAAGGAGGCAAAGGAGCTGTCGGATCTGTGGTTTGAGGATATGAAAGAGCCGGCCAGCTTTGGTCAGATTCAAAATATCCGCCGCTTTGTGGTGGAGACATGGGTCTTTATATCCGGCTACAGCCTGCCGGAGGCAGTGGAGGAGTCCGGGTATGACGGCATGTATTCCACGGCCGTATTCTGGGAGGCGGAGACCTTAGCGGAGCTGAAACAGGCTTTTCAGGAGGGGGTGGGGATGATTCTTAAGTATCTGCAGGCCAACCGGGCGGCCAATCCGGAGATTATTCAGCTGATTCGGTATCTGGAAAACCATATTGGGGAGAACATCAGCTTAGAGCATGCCGCAGGCCGGTGTGCTTTGGGGAAAAGCCAGTTCTGTATTCTTTTTAAGAAACATACCGGGGAGACCTTTGTCAATTATTTTAATCATTTGAAGATGAAGCGGGCTTATGAGCTTTTAAGCTGTACCAATCTGCAGGTTCAGGAGGTGGCAAACCAGATTGGAATCCGAGACATTTCCTATTTCAGCCGAATGTTTAAAAAATATTATCAAATCAGTCCCAGTGATGTGAAAAAGAGATAACAGCTCTGGAGGCTGCCGCACGATTATTCAAAAAAAGTGCACAATAATCCAAGTGGATTGACAGGGAGTTTTTGGGTGGAAGATAATCCCAAAACTCCCTATTTTTATTTCTACAAAATGCACGAAAGTTCAGGTATAATGTGGATACTATTCGTAAAAATGCAAAAATTGAAGGAGGAAACACATGAAAAGAAGAATTTGTTTGGCATTGGCTGCGGCGCTTTTGGGAACTTCTCTTGCCGGCTGCTCCGGCGGAACCAGTGGACTTCCCGGGGATACAACGACAGCGCAGGAGGCGAAAAGCACAGAAGCCGGGAATTCCTCTCAGGCAGAGGATTCCTCGGAATCCTCTCTGGCAGGAACTACCATCCGTGTCTTAAGCATGACTGGTCAGATTTCGGACGCCATTGAAGCGCATCTGGATGAATTTGAGGAGGAAACGGGGATCACGGTCAATCTGGAGCTTTACGGAGAAGCTCAGCTTCGGGAAAAACTGACCACAGAATTTCTGGCTGGTTCTTCCACCATTGACGCATTTTTGATGAGCCCTCTGCAGGACATGGCAGCCTATTCCAACAATGGTTGGATTGAGCCTTTGGGAACATATCTGGAGGATCCGGATTTTGACTGGGAGGATTTTTCTTCAGCGCCCATGGATCAGATTATCATTCAGTCCACCGGGGAGGTGGGAGCGCTGCCGCTGTACTCCTCTGTGCAGCTGATGTTCTACCGCAAGGACGTATTTGAGGAAAAAGGGGTGGCAGTGCCTGCCGATTATGAAGAGCTGCTGGAAGTATGTGAGAAAACGAATGATCCGGCAAACAATTTCTACAGCATTGCCTGCCGGGGAGAAAAGATCGCTCTGACTTCTCAGTTTTCTCCATTTTTGTACGGCTGCGGGGGCGCTTATTTTAAGGATGGCGTCTGTGCCTTTCACACAGAAGAAAACATTGAGGCAGCCAGGTTTTATGGAAAATTGCTGGGAGCCTATGCGCCGGAAGGAATTCTGACTGCGGGCTATTCTCAGATGACTCAGCTGTTTAATGCGGGACAGGTGGCCATGTGTATTGATGCCATTGCCCTGTACCAGACTTTGATTGATCCCAATGAGTCAGCCTTTTACGATAAGGTGGGGGTAGCTCCCATTCCTGAGGGGCCGGCCGGCAGACAGTCCTACAAGCAGGTAGTATGGGGATCCTCCATCTATTCCGGCTCCAAGAACAAGGAGGCAGCCTGGGAGTTCATGAAGTTTGTGGCAGGAAAGGATATTGCAGCAGATATCACCCCCAAGGGAATGCCCACCTTCCGGGCTTCTGTATGGGAGGATGAGCGTGTTACCTCTGCCATGCCGGAGGATTATATTGCGGCTTACAATGAGGAAATTTCCGCAGACACCACCAATCAGTACGGACTTCCCAGGATGACAGCAGTGTCAGAGGCCCGGGACGCCATGGGAGAGGCGATTGTCTACTCTATCGAGACCAAGGGAGAAGGCGCAGAGCTGGAGAGCAAGATGCAGGAGGCGGCGCAGAAGGTGGATCAGCTTTTGAAAGACGCCGGAGAGTATGGAAGCGATTACCCATATAGTGAGTGATTTCGGAAAACAATGGAGAAAATGAATGAAAAAGATTGATACTTTTATCAATAAACACATCAAATGGGTATTTTCACTGCCGGCCCTGATCTTCATGCTTGCCATGATTGCGGTTCCTATCACCATGACTCTGGTGTTCAGCTTAAATGAATGGAATCTTTTGATGGGAACCGGAATGAAGTTCAACTGGGGAAAGAACTATATGGATGTTCTTTCGGGAAGTGAGTTCTGGCAATCCCTGGCGATTACGGTCTACTATACGACCCTGGCTACTGTGGCGGAAATGCTGCTGGGCATTGCCATTGCCCTGGTGCTGAACCAGAATTTCCGCGGGAAAAATGTGGTGAAGACCATTGTTTTGCTTCCCTATATGATGGCTCCCATTGCGGTGGGTCTGATGTGGATGCTGTTTTATGAGCCGTCCTCTGGTCTGCTGAATTATATTTTTACCTCTGTGGGGCTTCCCCGGTCCGCCTTTGTGTCAGCAAAGCAGACGGTGATTCCCTCCATTGCAGCGGCTGAGACGTGGCAGATGACCCCGATGGTGGTGATTGTGTGTCTGGCAGGGCTTTCCTCCCTGCCCTTAGACCCAATCGAGGCGGCGAAGGTGGATGGGGCAACCCCCATTCAGACCTTCTTCCAGGTAACCCTTCCGCTGATGACTCAGACCCTTTTTTCCATCGGGCTTTTGCGGTTTATTGATGTGTTTAAGTCCTTTGATCTGATCTATGCCATGACCAAGGGAGGGCCGGCCAATGCATCCAGGACACTGAACCTGTTTGCCTATGAGACTGCTTTTTCTTATTATAAGTTTGGAACCTCTTCCACCATGCTGATGATATTGTTCGTGATTGTGCTGCTGCTTAGTGTGGGAGTAATGAAAATCCAGAGAAAGTTGGTGGAATATTATGGCGGTTAACCAATATAAGATCCGGAAGCTTTTGAAACAGGTTTTGTTTGCAGGGCTGGTATTGATTATTGTGATTCCGGTTTTGTTTCCCCTGTATTTTGTCCTGATTTCTTCTTTTAAGAATATGGCCCAGGTGTATCTGATGCCGCCGAAGCTGATTCGGTTTCAACCGATTCTGGACAACTATATTTACATATTTAAGACTCAGCATTATGGAACCTATATAACGAATTCTGCCATTGTGGCTGTGGCATCCACGGCTCTTTCCCTGCTTTTGGGGGTGCCGGCGGCCTATGTGATTGCCAGATATAAAATGGGGAAGGCCAACACAGCGATCCTGACAGCCAGGCTTTTGCCCAATATCTCGATTTTGCTGCCCTATTATTTTATTTTTTCCAAGCTGCGGATGATTGACACCTTTGCGGTGCTGATCATCAGCCATATGGTATTGTCCATGCCTCTGATTGTGTGGATTATGACGGGATTTTTCCAGGATATCCCCATCGAGTTAGAGGAGGCGGCGATTGTGGACGGCTGCAGCAGGCAGAGATGTTTTAAGGATATTATTCTGCCCATCAGCACGCCGGGACTGGTGACCTGTTCCACCTTATCCTTTTTAGGATCCTGGAATAATTTTCAGTTTGCCCTGATCTTAAGCGGGGAGAAGACAAGAACTCTTCCGGTATCGCTGCAGTACTTTGTATCCGGGGCAGATATCCGTTGGGGAAGAATGCTGGCCGCAACCATTGTAGTGATTGTGCCTACGATTGTTTTAACTATGATTCTTCAGAAATATATTGTCCAGGGTATGACTGTGGGAGCGGTGAAGGGATGACGCCAGGAGTGACTGTGATCCGCGCAAAAGGCATCTGCGATCCGGATACAGGAGCAATGGCAGGAAACGGACTGGCAGTTGAGGAGGGGAAAATCCGGGAACGGGGATGGTTTGAGGAGATGATTTCCCGGTATCCGGGGGCAGAGCTTCTGGATTATCCGGATGAGTATGTTTTACCGGGGCTTATCAATACCCATGTCCATCTGGAGTTTACTCCGGACACAGAGATCTGCCGGATGTTTTGCAGGGAGACAAAAGAAGAACGCCTGGAAAAAGCATTCCGGCATGCAAGAGAAATGCTGTTTTCCGGAGTGACTACGGTCCGGGATCTGGGAAGCTCGATGGAGACAGCAGAAGGCCTTCGTAAAATGGGGCAAAGGTCGGATTCCGGGCTGCCCGGACTGCATCTGTCCGGTATGCCTCTGACAGAAAAAGAGGGACATCTGGCATTTCTGGGAGAAGCTGCGGACAGCAGAGAGGAATTGTTGCTGGCGGTAAAGCAGAGGAAAGAGGCGGGCTGCGACTGTATCAAGATCATAGTAAGCGGGGGCCAGAACACACCGGGCTCTCTTCCGGAGCGGGATGCCTACGACCGGGAGCGAATTCGTCTGGTGACAGAGGCCGCTCACCGGGAAAAGCTGCCGGTGGCAGCCCACTGTCTGACTGCCACGGCCTTTATGAATTGCATGGAGGCAGGGGTGGACAATATCGAGCATTGCAGCTGCTTTGTGCGGAAACAGCCGGAAAATCTTCTGGCAAGAGTCTGGGACCAGGAAAAAATGGAGAAATACCAGGGAGATGAGCGTCTGTTCATGATCGGATTCTCCAACAATTACCACCGGCTGGATGAGGTGAGGGAGGGCAGGAGAAGTCCTGCCTGGCAGGAACGGTTCTGGCTGGAGCAGGAAAAGCGGGAGGCTGAGATTTTCAACCGTCTGCGCAGGCTGGGATTAAGGCCGGTGATCGGCACAGACGGGGGCTGCGGCCAGACCTATTTTCATGAAACCTGGCTGGAACTGGCTCTTTTGGTGGAGCGATGCGGGCTTTCGGAGCAGGAGGCCATTTGGGCGGCGACCGTGGCAGGGGCGGAGGCTCTGGGGCTGAGTGGGAAGGCTGGCAGGTTAACGGAAGGATATGACGCGGATTTGATTACCGTGAGAGAGAATCCTTTCAGGCAGATCCGCGCTCTGGCAAAGGTGGAGCATGTTATGCGGGCAGGAGAGGTGATCCGCTGATACGGCTGCAGTGCTGTAAAACGGAAGGAGACAAGATTTTTCCGGGAGGTTTACAGATTGGGGCAATCGCATTTTTTGAGCATACTCGGAAACTTTTTGTGAGAAAGGAAGGGTGGTATGAGAAATCCTTATGAACTAAAGGAGACGGAGAGTCTGATTTCTCCCTGTCTGATTTACTATGAGGACATGATTCGGGAGAATACCGAAAAGATTCTTAAGACAGCAGGTTCGCCGGACAGGCTGTGGCCTCATGTGAAGAGCCATAAATCTCTGGATATGGTGAAGCTGCTGATGGAATATGGGATTGACAAGTTTAAGACTGCCACTGTGGCGGAGGCGGAGATGGCGGCACAGGCGGGTGCGAAGAAGGTGATTCTGGCCTATCCTCTCATCGGCCCCAATATGGTGCGGCTGGTGAAGCTGGCAAAGGCATTTCCCCAAACAACCTTTTATGGTGTGGAGGATGATTTCTGTCAGTTTCAGCTGCTCTCGCAGGTCTGTGAGAAAGAAGGCTTTCGGCTTCCGGTGCTGGCGGATGTGAATATGGGGATGAACCGGACCGGGGCGGATATAGGAGAGCTGGAGGAACTGTACCGGAAGGCCGGTCAGCTTCCGGGAATCTGTCTGGCAGGGCTTCATTGCTATGACGGGAATCATAATAACCGGGATTTTGCCGTCAGAAATCAGCAGGTGGCGGACAAGGATCGTCAGGTGGCTGCCGTGGCAGATAGGCTGAGGGGGGACGGAATCTTTTGTGAGCTGATTGTAGCCGGAGGAACTCCTTCTTTCCCGTGTCATGCGCAGAATACGGACTGGTATCTTTCGCCGGGAACGGCCTTTATCCATGATGCAGGGTACTTTCAGAATCTTCCGGATATTCCCTGCATACCGGCTGCCGCGATTCTGACCAGGGTCATCAGCCATCCGGCAGGAAATATTTTCACAACAGATCTTGGCTACAAGGGAATCGCCGCGGATCCGGTGGTGCAGCGGGGATATATTGTGGGCCTTGAGGATGCCGAGCCGGTCATTCACAGCGAAGAACACTGGGCCTTCCGGCTCGAGGATGAGAGCAGGATCCCGCCGGTGGGGGAATGTCTGTATGTAATTCCCACCCATATCTGCCCCACCAGTGCTTTATACCCGGAGATTCTGGTGGCAGAGGGCGGGAAGGTGACGAAACGCTGGAAGGTGACGGCGCGGAATCGGAAGATTACTTATTAAAATTTAGTTTTTCCAAGGCTGGATCTTCTCTTTTTAAAGTAGATGATATGATGATATTGCATTAAAATCAGGAATAACAATAAAGAATGAGGCAGGATTAAAAAGGGTACTCATAAGACAAGAGGGGGCGTTTCATGGAATCAGACGGATGTAAAGCGGAGAGAGCGGACAGTATTGGGATATTAAGGCGATTGATTGCCATCAATACGGTGAATCCGCCGGGAAGGGAAGAGGCGGCGGCAGAGTATCTGGCAGGGCTGCTTAGGTCCTGTGGATTCTGTTGCGAGGTTCAGGAATTGGGGGATGGCAGGGCCAATCTGATTGCCTGGATAGGGGAGGATGAGGGGCCGGAGCTGATTTTGAACGGGCATCTGGATGTGGTGCCGGCTATTGGCCGGTGGGAGACGGATCCTTTTGAGGCTGTGTTTCAGGATGGGAAGATATACGGAAGAGGGACCGCGGACATGAAGGGCGGCATTGCGGCCATGTGTGAAGCGGCTATCCGGGTGGCGGAAAAAGGAGGGCCGGGGAAAGGGCGGCTGAAGCTGGTATTTGTGGCGGATGAAGAGTGTTCCAATCTGGGAACCTTAAGCTGTATGAAGACTCTGAGACCGGGGAGCTGTGCCATCATCGGGGAACCTACAGAGCTTCGGGTTGCCATTGCCCACCGGGGAGTTTCCCGGGACTATGTGGATCTTTCGGGAAAAGCCCGGCATGCGGCGCTGCCCCGGCGAGGGGAGGATGCCGTGACCATGGGGGCAAAGGCTGTTCTGGCAATCCAGGGAATCAACAAAGAGCTGGAAGCCAGGACCCATGAGGTGCTTCCTTCTCCGGGTATCGCGGTCACCATGGTTCAGGGCTATGAGAAGGATAACATTGTTCCGGGAAGAGTACGGCTTTTGCTGGATTTTCGGATTCTTCCGGGGATGAGCCATGAAGAGGTATGTGAGATCTTAAAGGCCGGGCTGAATCGGGCGGGGATAGAGGGATATGAGCTGGTTCCCCATTTTTACATGCCAGGCGGGGAAATCTCCTCCGGAGATGATTTTGTCCGTCAATGTATGGAGGTAAGGGAGCAGGTTCTGGGAGAAGGGCAGGAAAAGCCCTGTGCCTTTGATGCCTCCTGTGAACAGTGTTTTCTTGCCGGGCAGGGAGTGCGGACCGTGATCTGCGGGCCAGGCAGTCTGAATGAGGCCCACACCGTTGGGGAGTTTGTCCTGGAAGAGCAGATTCGTCAGGCGGCAGACTTTTATGAGGCTGTAGCAGAGAGGCTTTTGAGTCCTGCCGGGAGAAATTGATTTCCGCGAGGGTCACAGATCCCGCTGCTATGCGGCGGAGGATGCTGATGATTGAATTTGTTGAAAAGCGAGAAAGGAGAGATAATAAAATGAGAGATGTCTATGAGGTATTAAAGGAAAAAGGAATCACCCTTCCGGCGCCGCCGCCCAAGGGAGGGGTCTACACCCCGGTGCAGGAGTTTGGAGATAAACTTCTTTATTGCTCCGGATGCGGCCCGGATTTGGGAGACGGGAAGAATATAACCGGCAAGCTGGGCCGGGATTTGACTGTGGAGGAGGGGCAGAAGGCGGCTTACAACTGTGTGCTGAATCTGCTGGCCAATCTGGATGCAAAGACCGGGGATCTGAACCGGATCCGGCGTTTTGTAAAGGTTCTGGCATTTGTCAACAGTACTGATGATTTTGCACAGCAGCCGCAGGTAGTAAACGGGGGTTCCAACCTGTTGGCAGAGATTTTCGGGGAGGAAGCGGGGGTTCCGGCCCGCTCGGCCATCGGAACCAATGCGCTGCCGGGAGGCATTGCCTGTGAGATTGAGGTTCTGGTGGAGCTGAAATGAAAGAACGGATTCCGGCGGAATTGTTATTTCTAAATTAGCTAAGGAATACACTTTAAGGTAAAGAATACACCCGGGAGTCAGAAGAAGGATTTTTACGCTTATTCTCCTGGCTTCCGGGTTTCGGTTTATCAAAAATCCAGATTTCCCTCCGTTTCCGGAAGATTATTCCTCAGATACAGTGCCTGAGTGAGAATATACCGGGAACGGACTTCTTTTTTTAAGATCATGTGTTCAAAAATCACGGAAATTCCTTTATATCCAAGTTGATACCCGTTTTGATCGATTATGGCATGGAGAATGCCTTTTTTTAAATAGGCAATGGATTCCTCGAACAGCTCGCTGCCCACAATAATCGGCTTGTGTTCCCAGGTGCGCATGTCCAGCATGCTGCACATGCCGGCTGTGGTGCGGGCATTGTTGGCGTAGATTCCCCGGATGCCGGGGAAGCGGGTGAGAAATTCTTCCAGGGTCTGATAGAGCTTTTCCGGATAATTCACAGATTCATACAATTCAATGATTTCCAACAGGGGATTATCCTCTAACATCTGTTCAAAGAAGCCACGGACAATCTGGGCATGGTTGGTGGTGTCCCGTTTGGTTCCCACAATGATGACACGGCCCGGTCCCGGGAGGAGGGCGCTCATGTATTCGGCTGCCAGACGGCCGGACTGGTAGGCATTGGTCATAATGGTGGAGGTGCGCTTGCTGGAGGGGGCGTCCGCGCACAGGGTAAATACCTTGACACCGGCATCGGTAAACTGATTCAGCAGGCCAAGGCAGGTGTCCTCGTTCCAGATAACCGTGATCAATGCCTGGATTTCTGAGAGGTGGTGATCCAGAATCTCCTGCAGGATCTTAAGCTGCTGAGCCAGGCCGCCCTCAAAGGCATAGTCCTGTACCTGAAAGCGGAAGGCTGACAGTTCCTGAAGCTTTCCGTGGATGCCGTTCCAGAGATGCTGATAGAAATAACGGTTGCTGTCAATCGGTTTCGGGAATACGGCAGCTACGACACATTCTTTGGAGGGAGCCAGGGAGGGCGGCGATGCGTAATAATTCAGGGAGCTTGCCAGGGCAATGATTTCTTCCTGCTTGGCGGGGCTGACTCCCTTTTGATTGTGAAGCGCTTTGTGTACAGTACCCACACTGACATTGGCAATCCGGGCGATTTGCTGAAGCGTGATTTTTTTTCCCATATATTTCATAGTCCTGTTTTAGATTTGCCTTCCACATTCGCAGGCATACTGAAAGTATAGCATGGATTGTATGGCAGGGCAAGGAAAAAGAGAAAAAAGAGAAAAATATAAAAGCGGTCAAAGAGAAAAAAACAAAGAAATATCTTTACAAAAGAGAAAAATAATGGTAATATAGAGAAAAATATAAAGAAAAAAGGAGGAGTATAGTGAAAAAGAGAAAAATTTTTCTCTGCAAAAATCTGATTGCCGGTGTGGCGGGGGCAGCTTTTGGGGCAGTTATGTTTCTCACTTCCGGGGCAAAGTCGGGGATTTATCCGAAAATTTTATTTGCCTGTATGGTTTTTCTTGGACTTTATATTCTGGCGGAGATGCGGGTAAAGGGACAGGGGGCGAGGCTGGGAGGTGTGAGCGGAAAGGAGGCGCTGTTGATTCTTTTGCTGTTTGTGAATCCTCTGTTGGGGAAAGTGCTGGGCTTTTATAGCAGCGGGTTTCTGACTCTGCTTGGAATTTCAGCGGTTGTTCGCCGGCCCCATCGTTTGTCTGATTGGGGGAAAATGGTCTTGTATCTGCTTTTGGTTACTGTGGGGACGTATCTGGTGTTTTCGGTTTTGCTTCGGATTCATACGCCGGAGGGGATCTTTTTGTAGGAACGTACTCCCGGAATCTTGCTTGCACCTGCCTTTGTGGCTGATTTTCCGTCATATGCACATGAATTTACTCAATGTACGTTCCACGTACGCCTCATAAATTTATGCACATCTGACAAAAAATCATCTTACAAAATCAGGTACAAAGAGACTCCGGGAATACATTAGGAAGAAAAAGGAGGATAATATGAATACATGGAAGAGACAGATGGCAGTGGTTTTTGGCGTGGCGCTTTCCGCATCTTTATTGTGGGGGTGCTCCGGCGGGGGCGGCAGTGACAAGGGAGCCGGCAGTGCAGGAGGAAAGGAATCCCAGAAGGCGGAAGCATCGGCTGAGGGCAGCCAGGGGCAGGGAAGCGGACAGGGAGAGAACAGTCAGACGGCAGGAAGTGTACAGAAGGAGAGCAGCCAGGCAGCAGGCGGTACAGGGGAGATCTCCTGGCCGGAAGGGGATATTCAGTGCATTGTCACCGCAGGAGCAGGGGGCGGCACGGATGCAGTGGCAAGGGCAGTGACCACTCCTCTGGAAAAGGAACTGGGCAAGCCGGTTGTGGTGATCAATAACGGCAGCGCCGGCGGTATGGTGGGTATGGAGGAGATTGCGGCAGCTGCTCCGGACGGCTACACCCTGGGGGTGTTTTCCAACACAGATGTAGCCAATTTTGTCTATGGCTCGGACGGATGTGAGTTTGTGCTGGAGGATTTCACTTATATTGCAGGTCTCAATTCCACTGGAGATGTGCTGGTGATGAAAAAGGGTTCGCCGTATCAGACCATTGACGGGTTTATTGCCTATGCCAGGGAGAATCCGGGAGCAGTGACCGTGGCCCTTCCTTCCACGATTCAGAATCTGTCCCTGTCGCTGATGAATCAGGCCATGGGGATTGAGACGACAGGGGTGGTCTATGAGGGAGGCAACAAGGTGTTTGCCGACCTGGTAGGCGGTCATATTGATGCAGGAATTCTCAGTGCAAAGTTTATTGCCCAGGCAGATGAGCAGGGGATGACCATTTTAGGCCTGATGCTTGACGAGCGTCTGGAGACCTTCCCGGACATTCCCACCTTTCAGGAACAGGGATATGATATCTCCAATCCGGCTGTCCGGATGCTGGTGGGACCTAAGGATATTCCGCAGGAGCTGGTGAGTAAGATCGAGGATGCTTTGAAGGTTTGCTATGAGGGGGATGCCAGAGAGGGACTTCTTACCATCGGAGAATCTCCGGTACTCAGGACAGGGGAAGAGCTGGATACATTTTTGCAGGATGATTTTGCCATGAGAGAGGAACTTTTAAAATAAGGGCTTTTAAAAGAAACGGGGTTTGGTATGAGTTTAATCGTAGAAGTATTGACACAGTTGTTTCATTGGCAGACCTTACTGGTATGCTTTGCAGGCACTGCGGTGGGAACGGTGCTGGGGGCGATTCCGGGAATGAACGGGGGGATTGGGATTGCGATTATGCTGCCTTTTACCTATTCCATGGAGCCGGCCCGGGGGCTTTTGTTCCTGGGAGGAATGTATCTGGGTTCCTCTTATGGGGGCTCCATTTCCGGGATTCTGATCAACTGTCCGGGGACAGCGGAGTCTGCCTGCACCACCATTGAGGGGTATCCCATGACCCGGCGGGGGGAAGGGAAGCGGGCTTTGTATTATTCTGTGACTGCCAGTGCAGTGGGCAGTGTGATCGGCTTGCTTGTGCTGTTGCTTTTTACACCGGTTCTCTCTAATATCTCTGTCCGGTTCGGCCCGCCGGAGATGATGCTGTTAGCCATATGCGGTCTGACGATTGTGGGAAGTCTGACCGGGAAACATGTGGCCAAGGGGCTTTTGGCTGGTTTGATCGGACTTTTTATGGCAATGATCGGTATTGACGATGCTACGGGAGCGGTTCGTTTTACTTTTGGATACAAGGGACTGCGGGGAGGCGTGGAGCTGATTCCTGCGGTGATCGGCCTCTTTGCCATCGCGGAGATGGTGAAGCAGGGAATGGGAATCGGGCAGGAGGAGAATGGAGAAATCCTGACCTTGAAAGACTGCCGGTGCGTGGATGTGCTGAAGGAGACATTGATCAGGTACCGGAAAGTGGTGATGAAATCTTCCCTGATCGGTACCTTTATCGGAATCTTGCCGGGAACAGGAGGGGCCATCGCTTCCTTCCTGGCTTATGGCGAGGCCAAGGGAAAGGATGAGGAGGGTACCTTTGGCAAAGGGAATCCGGCGGGAATCATTGCCTCGGAGGCAGCTAACAATGCGGCAGTGGGAGGCTCCCTGGTTCCCATGTTATCTCTTGGCATCCCCGGCTCTGCCACTTCTGCCATTATGTTTGGGGCCCTTACCATTCACGGGCTGGTTCCCGGACAGAGGCTTTTTGTGGACCATGCGGATATTGCCTATACCTTTATGCTGGGCATGTTCGTCACAGCAATATTTATGCTGCTGATCGGTATTGCAGGGATTCCGGTGTTTGCCACAGTGCTGAAGCTGAATGTCAGCCAGATCATGCCAATCGTGATTCTCTGTTCCCTGGTAGGAGCCTACAGTGTGAACAATTCCATGAATGATGTGGTGGTGGCTGTGGGATGCGGTGTGCTGGGGGTGGCGCTTGCAAAGCTGGAAATGCCTTCCACCCCGGTGGTGCTGGGACTGATTCTGGG
Organism: Lachnospiraceae bacterium; assembly: GCA_910575255.1. GTDB lineage: Bacteria > Bacillota > Clostridia > Lachnospirales > Lachnospiraceae > Brotaphodocola. The sequence continues at coordinate 156,653 of CAJTEM010000001.1, forward strand.
GGGCCTGATTGAAAGCAACTTTATCCGCACCTGGACCATAGTCTCCTCCAGAGGGGAGAATCTGCTGTGGTATATGGTGAAAAGGCCTTTGTGTATCGGGATTTTTCTGCTGACCGTATATCTGATCTATGCCAATATCCGGGCGATGAAGCGGGGGCGGGAAATCCAGAACAGCACCAACATAAGGGTGGAAGAACAGGAGGGATAAATGAAACCGAACATGATTTATATTTTATCAGACCAGCACCATGCGGGGGTGATGGGCTGCGGGGGGGATGCTTATGTGCGGACCCCCTGCCTGGATAATTTGCGGGAAAGGAGCACTATGCTGGAGCAATGCTATTGTGCCGCGCCTTTATGCGTGCCCAGCCGTTCTTCAATTCTCACGGGACTTTTGCCGACTCATACCGGGGTGTACAACAATATGCAGTGTCTGTCCTCGGACAAGGCCACTTTTGTCAATCTGCTGACCATTGCCGGCTATGAGACTGTGCTGAGCGGAAGAATGCATTTTGTGGGCCTGGACCAGCGGCACGGCTATGAGAAGCGCCTGGTGGGGGATATCACTCCCTGCTTCATCGGCGGGGACAATGAGGAGGAGATATACGGCAGCTTTAAGCGTTCCTCAGGACAGAATCTGACCTCCATCAAAAAGTCCGGGGCCGGTCATTCGGCTGTGCTGGATTTTGACAGGGATGTGACAGACGCGGCCTGTGACTATTTGAGGAACCGGAGAGATGAGCGTCCCTTGTTTATGACCATAGGCCTCTATGGCCCCCACTGTCCCTACATAGCGCCAAAGGAGCTTTATGATTATTATTATGAAATTTTGCCTGAACTTCCGGATATGCCAGAGGAGGAAAGAAAAAACCTTCACCCGGCTATCCTTAGATGGTATGAGAACCGGAGAATGGAGGAGGTGAAAAAGGAGGATGTAAGGCGAATCCGGGCAGCCTATTATGCCATGGTGGAATATATGGACTCTCTTGTGGGGGAGGTTTTAAAGGCAGCGGAAGAAACCCTGGGACTGGACAATACCTTGATTGTCTATACCTCGGACCATGGGGACAATATCGGGGAGCACGGCCTTTTCTGGAAAACCAATTTCTATGACGGGGCAGCCAGGGTTCCGGCCATGTTTTCCTGGAAGGGGCATGTGAAGGAGAATGAGAGCATTGGGGGAATCACAAGTCTGATGGATTTGGCTCCGACCCTGTTGGAGGTGGGAGAGGCGCCCTGTCTTCCTCTTTGTGACGGCAGATCCCTCTGGGAATCCCTGACCACGGGAAAAGAGGTGGATCTTCAAAGAAGCGTTCTCTCCATGTGCAGCGACATTAAGGGAGACAATCCCAGCGCCATGGTGAGAAAGGGGCGTTACAAGCTGGTAGTGCATGCCGGGTATCCGGAATATCAGCTTTTTGATATGGAAACTGACCCGGGAGAGTTTTGCGACCTGGGGAAGAAAGAGGAATACAAGACCATAGCAGAAGAATTGCGCCGGGAGCTTCATGGAGGCTGGGAGGAAAAGGAGATGCTTCAGAGGCTGGAGGCGGACAAACAGCATTTCCGGTATATGAAACAGTGGTATGATCAGGTCAAACCGCCGCTGGTGGAGGAATGGCGGGGGGACAGCAGGAGAAATTATCTTTTATCGTGTTGAAAATGCGAACAAGAAAAGAGGAGAAGTATGAAAGCGATTACGATTTTGAAACCGAATCAGATGAAGCTTTTGGAGGTGGAGAAGCCGGTGATCACAGAGCCGGATCAGGTGTTGGTGAAAATCCGTGCAACCGGTATCTGCGGTTCGGATGTCCATGTGTACCACGGAACGAATCCTTATGCCTCCTATCCCCGGGTGATCGGGCATGAAGCAGCCGGTGAGATTGAGGCTGTGGGAGAAAATGTTACGGATCTGAAGCCGGGAGACGGGGTGGTGTTGGAGCCCATTACTTATTGTGGGGAGTGCTACGCATGCAGAAACGGTCATCACAATGTATGTCGGGAACTGAAGGTTTTGGGATGCATTGCTGACGGAACCTTTCGGGAATATATGGTGGTTCCCCGCTCCCAGGTCTATCCCTTTGACCCCTCAAGAATGAGCTATGTCCAGGCAGCGGTCTGCGAGCCCTATACGATTGCGGCTCAGGCCAACTGGCGGGGAGATGTGAGACCGGGGGATAAGGTGCTGGTTCACGGGGCCGGGCCGATTGGCCTTCTGACGGCGGATATTGCCAAAAGCCGGGGCGCCACAGTGATAGTATCAGAGCCCAATGAGAGCAGACTGGCCATGGCTAAGAATTTCGGGGCAGATTATGGGGTGAATCCACGGAAAGAGGATTTGGATGAGTTTATCGGAAAACTGACGCAGGGGGAGGGAGTCAATGTGGTCTTTGAGGCGGCAGGCATTCCGGCTCTGATCTCCCATGCAGTACATATTCTTTCCCCGGCAGGCCGGTTTGTGGCCATGACCTACGGAAAGGAGCCGGTTCCTATTAATTTTAAGGAAATCAATGCCAAGGAGCTGACGATTTTAGGAACCAGGCATCAATACCAGAAGTTCCCGGAGATCATTGAACAATTGCCGGGGCGGCTGGACCGGGTGGATCAGCTGATCACCCATGTATTCCCTGCGGAGAAGTATGAGGAGGCATTTGCGGTGCTGGAGGATAAGGAGAGCGGGGCAGGGAAGGTGGTGCTGACTTTTTAGGGGGATAACTTGTGCATCTGTGCCGTTGTCTGGCTTTTATCCAGGCAGCGGCATTTTGTGGTTGTACTGAGTCAATGCCTGCGGCAGAGAGAAACGGGTTTAGGAATTGAGTGAAAATATTAGTAGGAAATGTCTGTAATATCGTGTATAATTGAGTAAGGCCAGCACTGATTAGCCATATGTTTTGCACGGGACAAATTTTCAGTCTGCAAGGAGGAGGGAGACGATACCCTTGCTTCGCTGAGGCAGACTCTGCGGCGGCATCGCTGACCGATGATAACGAAGCATTTTGAGCCTGGTGTGGTATCATGGAATCATGGGAAGAACCCGTTATAGAAATTGCAGAATAAGCTGTGGAGGAGAGCATTATGAATATCAGCCAATTCCAATGGACAAGGGAGCCAAAGAACTATATCCTAAAGGAAGGATATATGGAGATCACCACCGAACCTCATACGGACTTATGGCAGAGGACGTATTATCATTTCCGCAATGACAATGCGCCGGTGTTTCAGACGGAGACAGAGGAAAAGTTTTTTTCCTTTATTGTGAAAACGGATTTCAGCCAAAGCAGCCATCGTTTTGACCAGTGCGGGGTGGTGATGTATCTGGATTCGGAAAACTGGATCAAAGCATCGGTGGAGTATGAAAATGAGGAATTTCAGCATCTGGGTTCTGTGGTAACCAATCACGGGTATTCGGATTGGGCAACCACAGCCATTCCGGCGGATGTGAGAGTTATGTGGTACCGGTTTAGCCGGAGGGAGGATGATTATTGTATTGAGTGTTCCCGGGATGGGGTGAGGTTTTCCCAGATGCGGATTTGCCATATGTGGGAGGGCGGGAAAAGGATCCGCTTCGGAATCTATGCCTGCAGCCCGGAGGCTTCCAGCTTTCCGGCGGTTTTCACGGATATGAGGATAACGGAATGTGCATGGAAGGCCCATGAGGGACAGCAGCCGGACTGAGCCTGCGGGAGTTTCCTGCATGAAGGTAAAAAGGGACGATATTTTCGAGGTCAGAAAGGGAGGACAGATTGAAATTACTTTTTAAACAACGGTTTTTTTCCTGGTTTGACAGCTATGATATTTATGATGAGGCGGGGAATACGGTCTATGAGGTGAAGGGACAGCTTTCCTGGGGCCATTGCCTGAAGATCTTTGACAGGGCCGGAAGGGAGATCGGCACGGTGCAGGAGAAGGTGTTTACCTTGCTGCCGGAATTTCGCCTGTATCTGGGAGATACCTGTGTGGGAAGCATCCGGAAAGAGTTCTCACTGTTCAAGCCGAGATATGTCATTGACTGCAAGGACTGGCGGGCGGAAGGGAACTTTCTGGAATGGGATTATCAGGTTGTGAACCTGGCAGGCAGGTGCGTGGCCCGGATATCCAAGCAGCTGTTCAACTGGACGGATACCTATGTGATCGAGGTCAGCGATCCGGCAGACGGGCTTTGCGCCCTGATGCGGGTGCTGGCCATTGATGCGGAGAAATGTTCCAGGGACTAAAGGGTACGGGGAGGAAACCGGAAAAGGAGGGGAATCAGGTTTATGGTGGATTTTCGGAAGCTGATACAGACTGAGGCATATGATTTTCTCCGGGATAATCCCCGGCTGGGGGATCGGATTATGCTTTTGGGGCTGGGGGGAAGCCATGCCTACGGGACGAGCCAGGAAGGAAGCGATATTGACCTGCGGGGAGTCACCCTGCAGCTTCCCTCTGACCTGATTGGCATGACCGGGTTTGAGCAGTATGAGGACAGGGGTACGGATACGGTGATCTATGGATTTAACAAAATTATCCGGCTTTTGCTGGAATGTAATCCCAACACCTGTGAGATTCTGGGGCTGGATGAGGAGCAGTATCTGATTCAGTCAAAGTGGGGGAAGGAACTGATTGACAACCGGGGGCTTTTTTTGTCAAAGCGGGCCATCAAATCCTTTGGGGGCTATGCGGATGCCCAGCTTCGCCGCCTGCAGAATGCCCTGGCCAGAGATTCCATGGCTCAGAGTGAGCGGGAAAACCATATTTTAAAATCTGTTAAAAATGCTTTGGAGGATTTTAACCGCCGGTTTCACACCGATGAGCAGGGAAGCATCCGGCTGTATATCGATGAGGCGGAAAACCCGGAACTGGACAGGGAGATTTTCGTGGATGCGGATTACCGGCATATGCCGCTGCGGGATTACAATGGGATGATGGGGGTCATGCGGTCGGTGGTCAGTGATTATGACAGGATTGGCAAGAGGAACAAAAAGAAGGATGATGCCCATTTGAATAAGCATGCCATGCATCTGATCCGGCTGTTTATGATGGCGGTTGATATCTTGGAGAAGGGGGAAATCCGCACCCACCGCAGAGAGGATCGGGCGCTGTTGATGAAAATCCGTCAGGGGGCCTTCCGCCAGGGGGACGGCGCCTTTTCCCCGGAATTTTATGAAATACTGGAGGAGTATGAGAGAAGGCTGGAAGAGGCGGCTGCCGCCACCCGTCTGCCGGATAATCCGGATATGGAGAAGGTGGGGGCGTATGTGGAACGGGTGAACCGGTATGTGGTGATGGGAGGACAGGATGAGGCGGGGTAAGGTGAGATGGGGTAACCGTTCAAGGGTTATCTGAACTGTTGCGAGAGGGGAGATGAGAGGGAAACACCAGATAGTGAATGAACAGGAAAAGAAGAAGAGAAAATGAGAGAGAAAAGCCGGTCAGGAAACAGGCGGGAAAAACCAGGCAGGAGATAAACGGGAGGAGTCAGGCGAAAGACTAATGAGAAATATCATACAGGAAATCCAGGAACAGTTAAGGGAAATCGAGAAAAGGGAGAATGTATGTATTCTCCATGCGGTGGAATCCGGCAGCCGGGCGTGGGGATTTGCCTCGCCGGACAGTGACTATGACGTGCGGTTTATTTATGTCAGGCCGGTGGAGGAGTACCTGCGGTTTGACGAGCCCCGGGATGTGATTGAGTGGCAACTGGACGAAGTGCTGGATATCAATGGATGGGATTTGAAAAAGGCCATGAAGCAGTTTGCCAGAGGAAATGCCACTCTTTTTGAGTGGAGCAATTCTCCGGAGATTTATCACACAACCGATCAATGGGCACAGGTACAGAGAGTATCCATGAATTATTTTTCAGAGAAATCGGCAGTAGGGCATTATTATGGCCTGGCTGAAAACACCTATCGGGATTATCTCTGCCAAGAACTGGTCAGCTATAAAAAGTATTTTTACGCTTTGCGCCCCTTGCTTGCGGCCAGGTATATTGAGAGATTCCATCAGGTTCCGCCGGTGCGGTTTGCGGATCTGCTCGGCGTGGAGCCGGGGGAGGAGCTGCAGGAAGGGATTGCCCGGCTGCTGGAAAGGAAGAGATTGACAGGGGAAAAGGAACGGATGCCTCACATGCCGGTAATCCTTCGGTACATTGAGGAGGAACTGCAGAGACAACGGGAGACCGTAAAGCGTTTGCCGGATGACCATAACCGGGATTGGGAGGAGCTAAACCGATGCTTTCGGGCGGTGATGGGATATGAGGTGGGGGATGCTTCTTCTGCGTCATGGGGAAGGAAGAACCATGACAGATAAAGTTGGGTGCCATTTACCGGGCATATACAGGTTTCCTTACAAAAAGAATGGGGAAGGGAATGGACAGGAAGCGATGAATCACGGAAATCAAGGGAATCACGGGAATCATGAGAATCAAGGGAACCACGGGAATCATAGAAATCATGAGAACCATGGAAACCACAGGAATCAAAGGAATTCAGATTCCGTAAGCAAATTTATCAGTCTGATTCTGCGGCATCATCCGGAGACAGTGGGAATTACTCTGGATGAACACGGATGGGCCAATGTGGAAGCGTTGATAGAGGGAGTGCAGAGAACAAGATCCTTTGACCGGAAAATGCTGGAGGAGATTGTGGATACGGATGAGAAGCAGCGCTATTCGTTTAACGAGGATAAGACCTTGATACGGGCGAATCAGGGACATTCTATCCCGGTGGATGTGGAATTGCAGGTTTTGGAACCGCCGGAATATCTGTATCACGGGACCGGGCAAAAGTATGTGGAGTCAATTGGACGGTCGGGACTGCTGCCGAAAGGGAGGCTGTATGTCCACCTCTCCGGGGATGTGGATATGGCAATCAAGGTGGGCAGCCGCCATGGAAAGCCGGTGGTTTACCGGGTAAACAGCAAAAGAATGAGAAGGGACGGGCATGTGTTTTACCGGTCTGTGAACGGGGTGTGGCTGGTAAAGGCTGTGCCGGTGGAGTATCTGGAGACGATACCGGATTGCTCCGCACTTTGTGCTCCCGCTTCTTCACTCCGTTGCGGTCGGCGCTGAACAAACGTCCACCGGACGTTTAGCGCCTTCAAAAACATTCAAAATCCGCCCTGATCGGGCTGCTTTTTCCTGTTTTTGGCGGGTCCTAAGTTCAAAAATCCTCTTGCAAGGCTCGACTTGTTCTGACTGGGCTGGAATATTTAAAGGAATACGAAGGGAAAAAATTTGAGGTTCTTCTGTCTGGATGGATCACTAGAAGAAAAAGAAAGCATAGACGGAGGAACAGTATTAGCATTTGCTCAGGCTTATCAAGCATTGCGGGAATATGACATAACAACATGCTGATATACATATCCCACAGATACAGTCAGATCAGGAACCTGAATTGATAGAATGCAATTTGCGAGCTGAAGATAAAGAGATTACTTTAAGAGCTGAACATGGAATAGATGAATCAAAAAATTTTTCAAAACGTTTAATCAGATGCCCTTATGTGATAAAGGTGGTTAATTCTTTACCGTTTCATTCGCATGAGCGTAAATTCATTAGAAGGATATGTGAAAGGACACTCAGAGAAACGAAAAGGATAGGAGAGATTATAGAAGAGGGGTATGGGGGAATATAAGGTCATCTAATCCTGTATAAATATAGAGTTTTACAAAAGGATCTAAGAACATTCCCAGAGGGGATTTTTGAGTCAGGAGGATGCCAAAATGATAAAAATAACAAGAGACCATGTAATCTATGCGTTTAGCAGATGGGACAAACCGGCGGCATTTGCAGAGCCGGGGCAGTGTGTGGAATTTGAGACTTATGACTGTTATCAGGGGATGGTGTTGAAGGAGGGCAGCACCTTCCGGGATTTTGACCGCCGCTTCGGCAATCCGGCTACAGGGCCATTGTATATCAAGGGTGCCATGCCGGGGGATACCTTAAAGATTGAGATTCAAAAGCTTGAGGTGGGGCCGGTGGGAATCCTGGACATCGGGGGGTCAAGCGGCGCCTTAAAGGAGGCCTTTGCCGGGAGGGAGCCGGTGATCAGGCGGCTTTCTGTGAAAAGCGGCAGGATAGACTATGACGGAATCGATGTGCCGGCAAAGCCTATGATCGGGGTGATTGGGGTGGCGCCTTCTGGGGAACCGGTGGGAACCCTGATTCCCATGAACCACGGGGGCAATATGGACTGCACGAGGATAGAGGAGGGAGCCACCTTATATCTGCCGGTCAGTGTGGAGGGCGCCCTGCTTTCCGTAGGGGATTTCCATGCCATTATGGGGGAGGGGGAGGTGGCCAACTGCGGGGTGGAGATTGAGGGGCGCGCAGTGCTTAAGGTGGATGTGCTCCCCCAGACCGGCATTTCCTGGCCTGTGCTGGAAAATGAGAGGCAGTGGATTACCATTGCCTATGGCTCTTCTCTGGATGAGGCAGCCCAAAGGGCAGTGGAGCAGATGTTTTACTTCCTTTGCCGGAAAATGGGTCTTAGTGAGACGGATGCCGGGATGCTGCTTGACATGGCAGGGGATCTGATGATCTGCCAGATTGTCAATCCCCAGAAAACGGTGCGGATGGAGGTGCCCAAGTGGCTGGTGTATGCCATGCAGGAGAGAAACGCTTCATGAGATGGCCGTTTGCCTCAATTAAGTTCCCTTTTTCTTCTATTCGGATGGATTGCCTCAGATAGCCGAAGCAGTCAGCGGCCAGGCGGCGGTAGGAGTAGCCGCCTGTCTGGAAGACATTTTTATAGCAAAACCAGACAACCGTCATGGCGGCTTCCATCAAAAGGATGCGCAGCAGCTTTTCTATGGGGTGGGGCTTCAGCTTATATAAGGTGTGGGACTGGAACACAATATGGGGAAGTTCATCCTTAAGCATCTGCCGGCAGATGCTTTTTAAGGCAGGGGAATCCACACACTCCGCCAGTGCCCGGTAGTAGGACAGGGCGATCATCTCAGCAGTTATGAGGACAATGACCTCGCTTCTCAGCCCTCCGGTTTTCCGCAGGAGGCGGAAAATATCATCCAGAAGGGAATGTCTGCTCACAGGAATCCGGTGGTAATCCATATATTTTCTCAGATAGGCAGAGTGCCAGTTTTCCTCCCGGACAAACCATTCCATGGCTCCCGGATATTCCGGGTCATGATTGCGGTCAGCATAGCGTTTGGCACAGCGAAGAAGGAAATGCCCCCCGGAAGCCTCGCCTTTCTGGAAACTTTGGATGGAGGGGGAGATCAGGCTCTTTTCTTCCGGGGTTAATTCTGGCTCGGCGGAGAAATCTATTTGCAGGCGGTGGTTATGGTTGGCTTTAAAATGGGCAATCCAGTCAAATTGGGACAAGTCCCCGATGGGGAGGGTGGACAGGGATATCATGGCAATTATCTTCTTTCTTGATAGATTATAGTAGAACAGGGGCCTGTTCAGGCACGGGATCCCCGCATTCTGATAAGGCCTGTAACAAATTATAACACGAAATAAATATGGCGGGAAGAAGGAATGAAAATATTATTCTAAAGTATTTTTCTAAGTTCCGAAAAGTTCAGAATAAGCTGCATGATGCGCGGCACATGGACATACTGCCGCAGAGGTCATTTATGAGCGGGCAGATGCGGGAGGGCAAATAAAACATATCAGGAGTATTGTGGCCTATCTGTTTTCCTCATGCCTCTGCCAATGTGGAGACCCGGGGAGAGTCGGTGTTTGCGGCCCGGAATGCCATTGACGGGATGGTGTGCAACCGCTCCCACGGCTCCTGGCCCTATGGTTCCTGGGGGATTAACCGGAGGCAGGATGCGGAATTTTTGCTGGATTTCGGCCGGCCGGTGGATATTGACTGCCTGGTGCTGTGGACAAGGGCGGATTTCCCCCATGATAACTGGTGGGTACAGGCCGGCCTGATTTTTTCGGATGGTTCTGAGGCTGTAATCCGGATGGAAAAGAGCCGGAAGCCTCACGAATTTTCCATAGAAAAGAAGAGGATTACCTGGCTAAAGCTGGTGAATCTGATTCAGGCAGAGGATCCCTCCCCCTTTCCCGCATTGACCTAGATAGAGGTGTACGGGACGGAGCATGGACAGGCGCTGCAAATATGGGAAAACACAGGCTTGTATTTTTGTTGGTTCTGTGCTATCCTGATATAAAATTCCATAAGCAATGACTCGCCGCCGGGTGAGAAAAGCGACAGCGTTGAGGTTCGTATCGTTAGGCCATAGAAGATACGAGGTTCGGCGCTTTTATTGTTTTTTCGGCGCTCAGGAACAGATTCTTTAGGTTCTTTGGCTGCGGGGAGGAGATGCTTGTTTGTGAAGAGGGAGATTCTATGCGGACAAAAGATGACAGCACAGATGTGCTCCGGGATTTTTTAAAGTATGTGTCTTTTAATATTCTGGGGCAGTGTGCCTATTCCTGCTATACCCTGGCGGACACATTCTTCGTGTCTTCCAGTCTGGGAACCAAGGGCCTTACAGCCTTAAATCTCGCGTTCCCGGTGTTTTGCTTTCTGAGCGGCACGGGGCTTATGATCGGAATGGGAGGCGGCATCCGGTATTCTGTTTTGAAAAGCTGCGGGCGCCATGACCGGGCCGACCGGGTTTTTACCAATGCGGTTTATGCTTTGGCGTGCTTTGCGGTAGCCTATACCCTGGCAGGGCTGTTTTGTTCCGGGCAGATCGTCAGGCGCTTAGGGGCGGATGATACCGTTTTTCAGATGACCAACACGTACCTGCGGGTCATGCTTTTGTTTTCCCCGGCGTTTTTGCTGAATAACCTGCTCCAGTGTTTTGTGCGGAATGACGGGAATCCCTCCCTGTCTATGGCTGCCATGATTATCGGGAGCTTTTCCAATGTGGTTCTGGATTATATTTTTATCTTTCCCATGAGGATGGGAATTCTGGGAGCAATCCTTGCCACAGGCATGGCGCCTCTGATCAGCATGGCGGTGCTGTCCTCCTGTTTTATAAAACGGAAGAACCGGTTTCATCTGGTCCGGTGCGGTTTTGGCGGGAAGCGGACGGCGGAGATATTATTCAATGGGGTTCCGTCACTGATTACGGAGGCTTCTTCGGGAATTGTGATGGTGGTCTTTAATTTCATTATCCTGCGGCTTCGGGGAAATGTGGGAGTGGCGGCTTATGGGGTGATAGCGGCGATTTCTCTGGTGGCGGTGGCAATCTATACAGGCCTGTCCCAGGGGATTCAGCCGATTATCAGCAGATGCTACGGAAGGGGCAGAACGAGGGAGGTAAAGCTTGTTCTGAAATATGCCGTTGTCACCATGCTGTTTTTGTCAGGAATGATTTACGGGGTCCTTTTTTTCTGCGCATCCCCCATTGTTCTGGTATTTAACAGCGAGGGGAATAAGGTTTTGCAGCAGATTGCGGTGACCGGGCTTAAGCTGTATTTTATGGCATGTCCGCTGATGGGAGGCAATATTGTGCTGTCCACTTATTTTTTCGCCACCGAACATCCGGGGCCGGCCCAGGCCATTTCCCTGCTCAGAGGGTTCTTCCTTTTGATACCAACGGCATTTTTATTCTCTGTGCTTTTTGGGATGGCGGGCGTGTGGTGCGCATTTCCATTTACGGAACTTGCGACCGTGCTTTTGGGGATAATGCTTTACGCTGCCGAAAGGAAAAGGGAGGCCAAAAAGGAAACCGGGGAGCTAAAAACTGATAATTATGGGATAAAATGAATTATTGTCTAATTATCTGAAAATTTTCATTAAAAAAAGACTTTACAAATTCCCTCATCCGTAGTATCATCGATAAAAAATTAAAATCACCCGGCAGGGTATCCGGCCGGGGCGCGATCAGGAAGGACAGGATTATGGAAAAGGTGAGGGAGACAGTTGCCCGCCCCGTCCCGGCGGCGGTTCCGGGGCTTTACGACAAAAGATTCGAGCATGACAACTGCGGAATCGGGGCAGTGGCCAATATTAAGGGGCATAAGAGCCATAAGACCGTGGAGCAGGCGCTTCACATTGTGGAAAATTTAGAGCACCGCGCAGGCAAGGACGCGGAGGGAAAGACTGGCGATGGGGTCGGCATTTTGATGCAGATTTCCCATCGCTTTTTTAAGAAGGTGACGGCTCCTTTGGGAATCCGGCTGGGGGAGGAGAGGGAGTACGGAGTCGGCATGTTTTTCTTTCCCCAGGATAAGCTGGCCAGGAGCCAGGCAAAGAAGATGCTGGAGATTATTGTGAAAAAGGAGGGCCTCACCTTCCTTGGCTGGCGGGATCTGCCCATCCACCCGGACCGTATCGGGGAGAAGGCGGTGGAAAAGATGCCCTATATTGCCCAGGGCTTTATCGGCAAGCCGGCCCAGGTAAAGCCAGGGCTGGATTTTGACCGCAGGCTGTATGTGGCCAGGCGGGTGTTTGAGCAGAGCAATGACAATACCTATGTGGTTTCCATGAGCAGCCGGACGATTGTCTATAAGGGAATGTTTCTGGTGGGGGAACTACGTCAGTTTTTTGACGATTTGCAGGATCCGGATTACGAGTCTGCCCTGGCAGTGGTCCACTCCCGGTTCAGCACCAACACCAATCCCAGCTGGATGCGCGCCCATCCCAACCGGATTATCGTCCATAACGGGGAGATCAACACCATCCGGGGAAATGTGGACAAGATGATGGCCAGAGAGGAGACCATGGAGTCCGGTTTCTTTCAGTCGGAAATGCATAAGGTTTTGCCCATCATCAACCAGGAGGGCTCGGATTCGGCCATGCTGGACAATGCCCTGGAATTCATGATGATGAGCGGCATGGAACTGCCCCTGGCGGTGATGGTCACCATCCCGGCGCCCTGGGCCCATGAGAAGAACATGCCCCAGGAAGTGATGGATTTCTATCGGTATTATGCCACCATGATGGAGCCATGGGACGGCCCGGCTTCCATTGTGTTCAGTGACGGGGATGTGCTGGGGGCAGTTCTTGACCGCAACGGCCTGCGTCCCTCCCGCTATTACATCACGGATGACGACCAGGTGATCCTGGCCTCGGAGGTGGGAGCCATTGATGTGGACCAGTCCCATGTGGTGAAAAAGGAGCGGCTCCGTCCCGGGAAAATGCTTCTGGTTGATACGGTAAAAGGAGAACTGGTCAGCGATGAGGACTTAAAGCTGCGTTATGCGGCAAGGCAGCCCTACGGGGAGTGGCTGGACAACAACCTGATTGAGTTAAAGTCCCTGCCCATTCCCAACAAAGGGGTGCCCTATATGGACAAGGAGACAAGGGCACGGCTGCAGAAGACCTACGGCTACACCTATGAGCAGTATAAGACCATGATATTGCCCATGGCGCTTAACGGGGCGGAAGCAGTGTCAGCCATGGGAGCGGACAGTCCTCTGGCGGTATTGTCCCGGAAGCACCAGCCTTTATTTAACTATTTCAAGCAGCTTTTCGCCCAGGTGACCAACCCGCCGATTGACGCCATCCGGGAGGAGATCGTCACTTCCACCACCGTGTATGTGGGGGAGGAGGGGAACGTGCTGGAGGAGAGGCCGGAGAACTGTAAGATTTTAAAGGTGGACAATCCCATTCTCACCTGCACGGATCTGTTGAAAATCAAGCATATGAAACAGCCGGGCTTTAAGGTGGAGGTGATTCCCATTACCTATTATAAGAATACCTCCCTGGAAAAAGCCATTGACCGGCTGTTTTTGGAGGTGGACCGGGCCCACCGGGACGGGGTGAACATTATCATCCTCTCGGACCGGGATATTGACGAGAACCATGTGCCCATTCCCTCCCTGCTGGCGGTGTCGGCCTTGCAGCAGCATCTGGTGAAGACCAAAAAGCGTACTTCCATGGCCCTGATTTTGGAGAGCGGGGAGCCCCGGGAGGTGCACCATTTTGCCACTCTGCTAGGCTACGGCGCCTGTGCCATCAACCCTTATCTGGCTCAGGAGTCGGTGCGGTATTTGATCGAGAGCGGGATGCTGGATAAGGATTATTATGCGGCGGTGGATGACTACAATTCGGCGGTGCTTCACGGGATTGTGAAGATTGCCTCCAAGATGGGCATTTCCACCATCCAGTCCTACCAGGGAGCCCAGATCTTCGAGGCCATCGGCATTTCCAAGGAGGTGATTGACAAATATTTCACCAACACGGTCAGCCGGGTGGGAGGCATTACTTTAAGCGATATTGCAAATGATGTGGATCTGCTTCACTCCACGGCATTTGATCCCTTGGGGCTGGATGTGGATTTGACACTGGAGAGCGTGGGCAGCCATAAGGAGCGGGCCGGGCAGGAGGAGCATCTGTATAATCCCCGGACCATCCATCTCTTGCAGGAGGCGGCCCGGACAGGGAACTATGAGATTTTTAAAGAATACAGTCATGCTCTCAATGAGGAGGGGCAGACCATCAACCTGCGGAGCCTGATGGATTTTAAATACGAGGAAAACGGCGGCATTCCCATCGAGGAAGTGGAAAGCGCGGAGTCCATTGTAAAGCGGTTCAAGACCGGGGCCATGTCCTACGGTTCCATCTCCCAGGAGGCTCACGAGACCCTGGCGATTGCCATGAACCGGCTGGGGGGCAAGTCCAACACCGGCGAGGGCGGCGAGAGCTTAGAGCGGCTGACGCCGGGGCCGAAGAATAACAACCGCTGTTCCGCCATCAAGCAGGTGGCCTCCGGACGGTTCGGGGTGACCTCCCGCTACTTGGTCAGCGCCCAGGAGATTCAGATTAAGATGGCACAGGGGGCAAAGCCCGGGGAGGGAGGCCAGCTTCCCGGCGGCAAGGTCTACCCCTGGGTAGCCAAGACCCGCCATTCCACCACCGGCGTGGGACTCATTTCCCCGCCCCCTCACCACGACATTTATTCCATTGAGGATTTGGCACAGCTGATCTATGATTTGAAAAATTCCAACACCCGGGCGCGGATTTCCGTGAAGCTGGTGAGCGAGGCCGGGGTGGGAACCGTGGCGGCCGGCGTGGCCAAGGCCGGGGCCCAGGTGATATTGGTGTCCTCCTTTGACGGCGGCACCGGGGCGGCGCCGAGAAATTCCATCTACAATGCAGGCCTTCCCTGGGAACTGGGGGTGGCGGAGGCCCATCAGACCCTGATTATGAACGGGCTGCGGGACAAGGTGATATTGGAGACGGACGGCAAGCTGATGACGGGCCGGGACGTGGTGATCGCCTGTATGCTGGGGGCAGAAGAATTTGGTTTTGCCACGGCGCCCTTGGTGACCATGGGCTGTGTGATGATGCGGGTCTGCAACCTGGACACCTGCCCGGTGGGCATTGCCACCCAGAACCCGGAATTGCGCAAACGTTTCCGGGGCAAGCCGGAGTATGTGGTGAATTTCATGCATTTTGTGGCCCAGGAGATGCGGGAATACATGGCAAAGCTGGGGGTGCGCACCGTGGATGAACTGGTGGGGCGGACAGAACTTTTGAAGAAAAAGGAAGACATTCCTTATGAGCGGGCCCGGAAGGTGGATTTGTCCAATATATTAGAGAATCCTTATGAGGGGATCCGTTTCCGGGGATATCAAGAGAAGCAGGAATATGATTTCAGGCTGGAGGAGACCATTGATGAGCAGATTCTTTTAAAGAAGCTGAAATCCGCCCTGGCCAACGGCCAGAAAAGAAGCGTGCAGATCGATGTGAGCAATGTGGACCGGACCTTAGGGACCATCTTCGGATCCGAGATCACCAGGCGGTATCCGGAGGGACTGCCGGAGGACACCTTTATGGTAAGCTGCAGCGGCAGCGGCGGCCAGAGCTTCGGCGCCTTTATCCCCAGAGGGCTGACCCTGGAACTGGTGGGGGACAGCAACGATTATTTCGGCAAGGGCTTGTCCGGCGGCAAGCTGATCGTGTATCCGCCCAGGGCCGTGCAGTTTAAGGCTGAGGAGAATATTATCATCGGAAATGTGGCACTCTACGGCGCCACCAGCGGCAAGGCATTTATATGCGGCGTGGCCGGGGAGAGGTTCTGCGTCCGCAATTCCGGCGCCACGGCAGTGGTGGAGGGCGTGGGCGACCATGGCTGCGAGTACATGACCGGCGGCCGGGTGGTGGTCTTAGGCCCCACAGGCAAGAACTTCGCCGCAGGCATGAGCGGAGGAATCGCCTATGTGCTGGACGAGAAGCGGGATCTGTACAAACGCCTCAACAAGGAACTGGTTTCTTTGGAGGAAGTAACCAACAAATATGACGTGCTGGAATTAAAGGAAATGATTCAGGAGCACGTAAATTATACCAACTCGGAGAAGGGCAAGGAGATTTTGGACCACTTTGGAGAGTATCTGCCCAAATTCAAAAAGATCCTGCCCCATGACTACCGCCGCATGATGAACACCATTGTGCAGATGGAAGAAAAGGGCTTAAGCAGCGAACAAGCCCAAATCGAAGCCTTTTACGCGAATATGAGAGGATGAACCCTTTGGAAAACGAAGTTTTCCAAACTTAAATGGGTTCATCCGACTTGGCAGGCGCCGCCAAGCGGCGCGTGCCGTTACCGCTTATATAGGATGAACCCTTTGGAAAACGAAGTTTTCCAAACTTAAATGGGTTCATCCGACTTGGCAGGCGCCGCCAAGCGGCGCGTGCCGTTACCGCTTATATAGGATGAACCCTTTGGAAAACGAAGTTTTCCAAACTTAAATGGGTTCATCCGACCTGGCAGGCGCCGCCAAGCGGCGCGTGCCGTTACCGCTTATATAGGATGAACCCTTTGGAAAACGAAGTTTTCCAAACTCAAATGGGTTCATCCGACTTGGCAGGCGCCGCCAAGCGGCGCGTGCCGTTACCGCTTATATAGAATGAACCCTTTGGAAAACGAAGTTTTCCAAACTTAAATGGGTTCATCCGACCTGGCAGGCGCCGCCAAGCGGCGCGTGCCGTTACCTTTAATATAAGGAGGAGAGCAAAATGGGAAAGCCAACCGGCTTTTTGGAATATGAGAGAAAGGACAGCAGGGCAGAGGCGCCGCTGCAGAGAATCCGTCATTTTCACGAGTTTCACACGCCTCTTACGGAAGCCCGGCAGAGAGAGCAGGGAGCCCGGTGCATGGAGTGCGGGGTGCCCTTCTGCCAGTCCGGCATGATATTAAACGGCATGGTATCCGGGTGCCCCTTAAACAACCTGGTGCCGGAGTGGAATGACTTGGTATACAATGGCAACTGGGCCCAGGCCTACAACCGTCTGAAAAAGACCAACAGCTTCCCGGAGTTCACCAGCCGGGTCTGCCCGGCTCCCTGCGAGGCAGCCTGCACCTGCGGCCTCAACGGAGATCCGGTAAGCATCAAGGAAAATGAACGTGCCATTATCGAGAAAGCCTACGAGACCGGCAAGGCGGTTGCCCGGCCCCCCAAGCTGCGGACAGACAAAAAGATAGCCGTGGTCGGCTCCGGCCCCGCAGGGCTGGCGGCTGCCGACCAGCTGAACAAGCGCGGCCATAATGTGACCGTGTTTGAGCGTGAGGACCGGATAGGCGGCCTTCTCATGTACGGGATCCCCAACATGAAGCTGGAAAAAACCGTCATTGACCGGAAAATCCAGGTGATGAAGGAAGAGGGCGTTTCCTTTGTCACCGGAGCAGACATCGGCCGCAATTATAAGGTAAACCGCTTAAAACGGGATTTCGACTGCATCATCCTGGCCTGCGGCGCTTCCAATCCCCGGGACATCCAGGTGCCCGGCCGGGACGCAGAAGGGATTTATTTTGCGGTGGATTTCCTCAAATCAACCACCAAAAGCCTGTTAAATTCCGGCCTGGAGGACGGCAGCTATATTTCGGCCAAAGATAAACACGTGCTGGTAATCGGCGGCGGCGACACCGGCAACGACTGCGTGGGCACCGCCATGCGTCACGGATGTGCGTCCGTGACCCAGCTGGAGATGATGCCCAAACTGCCCGACACCCGGGCCGAAAATAACACCTGGCCCGAGTGGCCCCGCATCTTAAAGACCGACTACGGCCAGGAAGAAGCCGCCGCCGCATTCGGCCACGACCCCAGGATGTACCAGACCACGGTAAAGGAATTTATCCGGGATGAAAGCGGAAAGGTGTGCAAGGCAATTCTTATAAGCCTGACACCTCAAAAAGATCCCGAAACCAACCGAACCATGATGATCCCGGCAGAAGGAAGCGAAAAAGAAGTCGCCGCCGACCTGGTCCTGATCGCCGCCGGATTTTTAGGCGCCGAGGGATATGTGGCTGATGCCTTCGGGGTAGAGTTAGACGGAAGGACAAATGTAGCTACAGACGGAAAAAGCTACGGAACAAATGTTGAGAACATATTCGCCGCCGGAGACATGAGAAGAGGCCAATCCCTGGTAGTCTGGGCCATAAAAGAAGGAAGAGAAGCAGCAAAAGAAGTAGACGAATGGCTGATGGGGTATACAAACTTGGCATAGCACTGAGCAGTGCGGGAATCTGCATAAAAATATGCAGGGGGATGCTCGCATCCCCCTGCATATTTTTATGCAGATTCCCATACGGCGAACGCCGTCCATCGAACCGGAGCGAAGCGGAGGTGAGATGGAAGCACTGCGGGCTGTCCCGGAGGAACAGCGAACCGGAGCGAAGCGGAGGTGAGATGGAAGCACTGCGGGCTGTCCCGGAGGAACAGCGAACCGGAGCAAAGCGGAGGTGAGATGGAAGCACTGCGAACTGTCCCGGAGGAACAGCGGGCGACCGCCGCTCCTCGCCCCGAAGGTTACTTTTCACGGGGTGGGGGTCCGGAAGGTACGCTCTGGAAAAAGGCTTCCCCGGCTTGCGGGTTTCGGATGCAGAAACTCTAAGCTTGCAGAAATCTGCTAAAAGCAGTGTCAAAAATACAGAACTCGCTTTGCTCAGACAGCTGTATTTTTGACACTAACGCAGATTCCTGCGAGCTAAGAGTTTCTATGCATCCTGCAAACGCAAGCCGGGGAAGCCTTTTTCCAGAGCTGGTATTTATTAGACCCGAAAGAACGGGGGACGGGATGTTCAGCCTTGGAACAAGGGGAGGGCGCAGCGGAAAATGGTCTGCGGATGTTTCCGGTTTCGAGATCAAGAATTCCTAAAATTTCCGATTTTTGCTAAAAACGAAACGAAAATTCACAAACTCGCTACGCTCAAACAGTGTGAATTTTCGTTTCAACGCAAAACTCAGAAATTTAAGGACTTCTAAATCTCTGCAAAGTCAACATCCGTAGACCATTTTCCGCTGCGCCCTCCCCTTATTCCAAGGCTGAACATCCCGTTCTCTATTCTTTCAAGGCTGGTAGATACCAGCTCTGGAAAAAGGCTTCCCAGGATTGCGTTTGCAGGATGCATAGAAACTCTTAGCTCGCAGGAATCTGCGTCAGTGTCAAAAATACAGCTGTCTGAGCAAAGCGAGTTCTGTATTTTTGACACTGCTTTTAGCAGATTTCTGCAAGCTTAGAGTTTCTGCATCCGAAACCCGCAAGCCGGGGAAGCCTTTTTCCAGAGCGTACCTTCCGGAACCCCACCCCGTGAAAAGTAACTGACCGGAAGAATAGGGGAAGCTTTATATTTTAATAGTATTGACAAGAGTTTTCATTCATCCTACAATAGAAACGAAACAAAAAGGGAAGATCTGCCAGAGGCGTAAAAGTGAACAGGATGGCAGATGATGAAGGAAAAGGAGAACAGCTGATGAAGTACGTATGTGATGTATGTGGTTGGGAATATGACGAGGAGCAGGGCTATCCGGACGGAGGGATTGCACCGGGAACCAAGTGGGAGGATATCCCGGAGGATTTTGAATGTCCTCTTTGCTTTGTGGGAAAGGATCAGTTCTCTGTGGCTTGAGAATCGCAAGTTTGCCGTTTGTAAACCCCAAAAAGAGACCGTCAGTCGGTCTCTTTTTCAATTCAATTCCAGGAGCTGATCCATCATGTGGATCAGGAGCCTTTCAGACACCGCATAGTCCTTTTGCCTGGGAGATAGTATAACATAAAGAACGTGTGCACGGAATAAGTTTTGCGGATGATACGAGATGATAATAGAAAAACAAGGCATTTTATGGTATACTGTAAAAGAACGCCAGCCCCTCAATGGACCATGGGTTCCCTTGCCTGTTGAGGATATGGAAGAAGGAGAAAGAGGAGGGAAAGATATGTGGCTATTGTTTGCAGTTCTGTCTTCTGTGTTTGCGGCCCTCACATCGATTCTGGCAAAGGCAGGCATGGAGGGAATCAATTCCCACCTGGCCACGGCAATCCGCACCGTTGTGGTTTTGGCTATGGCCTGGCTGATGGTATTTCTCACCAATGCCCACAAAGGGATCCATGAGATAAACGGCAAAGGCTGGGTGTTTCTCATCTTGTCCGGACTGGCCACAGGGGCTTCATGGCTCTGCTATTACAGGGCACTGCAGCTGGGGGAGGTATCCAAGGTGGTGCCGATTGACAAAATGAGCGTGGTTCTGACATTAATCCTTGCCTTTGTGCTGCTCCATGAGGACTTCACAGCCAAGTCCGCAGCAGGATGTCTGCTGATCGGGGCAGGGACACTGATTATGGTTTTGTAAGGTAGACAAAATCAGAAATTATTATTATAATAATGGTCAACAGATATAGCAGCAGAAAGGGGAGCAAAAACAGTGGGAAAAATCTTGTGGAATGAGAAGTTCAATATCGGGGTAGAGGTGGTGGATAAGGCCCATGCCAGACTGTTCCGGATGGTGGGAAAGCTGATGGATCTGGCAGAGTATGAGTCAGACAGTCAAAATGCTTGTAAGGAAAGCATTAAATTTCTGGAAGATTACACCATGACACATTTTTCCGAAGAGGAAGCCTACATGCGTTCTGTCCGCTACAAGGGATATGAAAAGCACAAGAAGCTTCATGATGAATTCAGGGATAACACCCTGGTTTCTCTGAAAAGGTATTTAAAGACTTCCGACTATTCTCCAATGGCAGTACAGCGGTTTTTGAATGTATTGGTTGGCTGGCTGACAGGCCACATCATGGTGGAGGACCAGGCCATTACGGGAAATGTGGCTGCCAGCAGTGTGTATGAGGAGACCACGGACACGTCGGTGGTGGCCGATGCGGTCAACCAGGCAATGAAGGATGTATTCCGGCTGGAAGCGGAGTTAGTCAGTGCAGAGTATAACGGCAGAAGCATCAGGAACGGATACTATTACCGCCTGTGCTATGACAGGGATGACGGGGGAAAGGTACAGCTTCTGATGGTGCTGGAGGAGCAGCTGGCCCGCCGGGGAGTGGGGATGATGCTGGGGCTGGCCGCCATGCAGAAGCCGGAGATGGTGAGGGAAGCTTCCGTGCAGATTCTGGAACAGTTTATCCATCATTTTGGTAAGCTGTTTAAGTCCGATACCGAATACCAGCTGAGCAAGGAGGAATTGCTGACCAAAGATGAATTCCGGGAGGATTTCATGACCCGTTATCCCACCAGCCTGCTGTTTGAGACAAGGCTGGGGCATTTTATCTTCTGTGCGCGCCGGTGGGAGATTAAGAAGAAAAAGGGTTTTTAATTTTTGGCAAGCCGGGTATTCCCTGACATATCAAAGTTATCCTTCTGTTTTTGCAGTAAGCCCCTTCCTTATTTCCATGTACAGAAAGAAAAATTCCACGTTTCCTTTTTCATGGATTCCCGCGGACAATGAGCCAAGTGCCGTGCTTGCACGGCCATTCGGTGAATGCCGCGAGGGGGGCTATGCGCCAGTGGCGCATGACCAGCACCGACCGAAACGGAGCGTAGTGTAGACCACATACCCCACTGCTTTGCAGCGCAGCAAGCTTGATGCCCCGTTGCTTGCAGCGGGGTTGCTGATTCCGTGAAAAGACTAGTATAACCCGTTTTAAATACCTTTCTGTTTCGGCAAGGATACTTTTCCGAGAGTGCAGAGGGAAAAGCGGAGGCGTAGTGGGGCTACGTTGAGCATTTTCCCTCTGTGCTATCGGGAAAGCAGACTGGCGAAACGGTTCCTTGCATCAGTCCGAAACGATAGTCACCTTCTGCCATTTGTCAAACATAAACCTCCGGTCCATTGAAGGTTCCAAGTTCAAAGTATTCTGGGTATTTTTCATGCATATTTTCTATCATATTATATTTTACTGCATATTTCAATGCAGGGCAAATAGTCGGGTGTTTGACAGTTTGAAAATTTAAAAACCCTCCACAGGCCCTATAAAGCCTGTACTTTTTTTGTCAAAATTTTAGTTTTATTATATAGCAATATTTGGCAATATATGATATAATGAATCCTGGGAGGGATTGTCATGAAAGTCACTACTACAAAATCTAAAAACTCGGAGTCTTTTTATATCACCAAGTCCTATGTCAACAGCGAGGGAAAAAGTACTTCCAAAACCATCCGCAAACTTGGCACGCTCAAAGAATTGTCCCAACAGCTTGGTACCGACAGGGACGGCGTCATGGCCTGGGCAAAAGAACAGGCCAGGATCGAAACACAAAAGTATAAAAAACAAAACCAGGCCAAGACCGTTTTGATCCCCTTTCATGCGGACAGAACCCTGGANATTTTCGTTTCAACGCAAAACTCAGAAATTTAAGGACTTCTAAATCTCTGCAAAGTCAACATCCGCAGACCATTTTCCGCTGCGCCCTCCCCTTGTTCCAAGGCGTACCTTCTGGAACCTCACCCCCCCCGTGAACAGTAACCCCCGAAACAAAGCCGATGGCACAAAAAATAAAAAATCATTGTAATACCCATTTCCGGATGATATAATCATATCAAAGCAAAGATTTCTGCGGCCAGAGCGCCGGTTCTGCAGCAAAAGCTGCCTCTGAAAAGATTCTATTCTTTCTAAAATGAAATCCTGCTTTTAAAACCCAGAAAAAATAAAAGCAGGAGGAGAAGATGCGAAGAGAAGAACGCAGGATGGAATCTGCCAGGACAGTGAGTTCCGAGACAGAAAAAGAAATTTCCACGAAAAATATTCCCGAAAAGGAAGCCTCAGAAATCGCCTATCAGAACAAAGACATAGCCAGCAAGATATTTGCGGAACAGCTAAAAGGAAAAAGCTTCAACGTATACGGAGTGGAGACCGGCAAGATCAAGGCCGTGTTGCCCACCAATATTCCAGCCATAAAGGTAAACGAGCTCCGCCTGGATAATCTGCTGGAATTAGAGGACGGAACGGTAGCTCTGGTGGATTATGAAAGCGAATACAAAAAAGAAAGCAAGGTAAAATACTTAAATTACCTCACCGGAATCGTAAACCGATATGAAAGAAAAGGCAGAAGCTGCCCGGATCTGCGAATGATTGTGGTGTACACTGGAGATATCCGCAGGGAACAAGTATCAGAAAACTATGATGTAGGAGCGGTGACGGTAACCATAGAGCCGGCCTTTCTGTCCGAAATTGACGGAGAGGGGATATTAAAGCATCTGAAGAAAAAGGTGGAGAAAGGTGAACCATTAGATGACCAGGAGCAGATGGAACTGATCATTCTCCCCCTGTCATACAGGAGGCAAAAGGAAAAGAAAGAGAAGATTAGCGAGACCGTGGATCTGGCAGTAAAGCTTCAGGACAGAGAGCAGCAGCTTTTCGTTCTTGCCGGGATCCTTACATTCACGGACAAAATCATAGATGAGGAACATGCAAAGACCATAAGGGAGGGCGATTCAGATGACCAAGGTAGCCATGATATTTGAGAAGGAGAAGGAAGAAGCGGTAAAAAGGGAAAGAGAGAAAATGGAGCAGATTGCCAGGGAGGAGAGGGAGAGAATCCAGCAGGCCGCCAAAGAGAAAAGGCGGAAAGCACTGATGGCGGAAAAGAGAAAGATTGCCTTAAAAATGCTTGCGGATGGAGAACTGTCGCCGGAAAAGATTGCTCAATATGCCGGAATAAATATAAAAACTGTCAAAAAACTTGCCGGACAGCAGAGCCGGGATATTCCCCTCCAATAGGAAATCGAAATGCCCCTGCCATACTTTACAAAAGGCGCAGTGTCATATATACTAAAGTGGAAAAAGGATTGGGCGGTAACGACAGGTTACCGGAAATAATCAGTCCTATGAATTTGATAAAAGTTACAGGAGGCAGGACTTGTTATGGAAAACATAGCATGGAGCGAAAAATTCAATATCGGTGTGGAGGTAGTGGACAAAGCCCACGCCAAGCTTTTTCGGATTGTGAAGAAGATGACGGATATGGTGGAAAGTGGGGATACGAATGAGAATACATATAAAGAAGGGATCAAGTACCTGGAAGCCTATACCATGACGCATTTCGCGGAGGAAGAAGCCTATATGCGCTCCATTCGGTATAGTGAATATGCTGCTCACAAGCGTATCCACGACAATTTCAGGGACAAAACCCTGGTTTCTTTAAAAAGAGATCTCGACCTGTCCGCTTATTCCTGTACAGCCGTACAGCGCTTTACAGGAGTCGTGAACAACTGGCTGGCAGAGCATATTATGAAAGAGGACCAGGCGATCGTAGGGAAGGCCGGCACGCGGAAGAATTATGACATATCAGCGCAGATCCCGATCATATCCAGGGTTGTGAACCGGACTATGCTGGAAGTCTTTCAGATAGAGACAAAGCTTGCAAGCGCGAATTATAAGGGACAGAATATCGGCAAGGGTTTTTACAGCCGCCAGTTTTATGATACAGAGAAGGGAGTCAGGGTACAGTTCCTTCTTGGGGTGGAGGAACCTTTGTTTCTCAGAGGAGTCAACCGCATACCAGGAATGCAGATAACGCAGGGAGAAGAGCTGACAGAAGAATCCATCCTGCATATATTCGGAGAACTTTTTCAGGACGTGAGTAAACTGTTCCGGATCGAGACAGAGTATGAGTTTGGCAAAGAGAATCTGTTAACCAGAGACGGATTCCGAACGGAATTTATGAAGAATTATCCCTGCAGCCTGCTGTACACAACGAAAAGCGGGTATTTCATTTTCTGCTACCGCAGCTGGCGCATCAAGCATCCCAAAGCCCAGGCCGGGACAGCAGAGGGGGAAAGGGCCGGCCAGGGACAGAAGGCTGGAAAAAAGGAAATGTGAAGAACAGAGTATCCGACAAAATGCGCCAGTGACGCATTTTGTCGGATTTGAATATAAGGAGACAGCATTGACTGGCCGGATTCTACCGGTTTGCCTCACGATAGATCTCGTAGATTCTCTTTACATCGAGAACATCAAAGGTTCCGATTGTTCTGGTCTGCTGGAAGGAACACCGATAGGCCAGTTCCCGCAGTACCTCATCCTTTTGGATACCGATGTCCGGATTCTCCCCGAAGCTGACAGGCATTCCAAGCCCGGCAAAGTATTTAACAGTGGACCGGATTCCGGCCATGGCCAGGTCATTCACCCCGGCACCATCCAATCCCCAGACATTTCTTGCATAGCGGGCAAAACGCTCCGGTCTGGCGTGGCAGACGGACAGTGCCCAGGAACCCCAGACCGTGGAAAGAGAGGCGCCGTGGGCAGTGCCGAACATGGCAGATAATTCATGGCCGAGCTGATGCACGGCAAAATCTCCGGGGCCGCCAAGGCCGGTCAGGCCATTATGGGACAGGGAACCCGCCCACATCAGTTCACTCATGGCATCATAGTCATGAGAGTCTTTGACAGCAATGCGGCCTTTGGCGATGACAGTGCGAAGAAGCGCTTCTGCGATGGCATCGGTCAGCTCATTGTCCACCGGATTGAAATATCGATCCAGGGTGTGCATCATAATGTCAGTGACGCCGCAGGCAACCTGATAAACAGGAAGCGTGTAAGTCAGCTCAGGATTCATGATGGCAAATCTGGGACGGTTCAGATCCGAGCTGAGGCCCCGTTTGCTTCCGGTGGCAGTACAGGTGAGGACTGCGGAGTTGCTGGTCTCGCTGCCAGCCGCCGGGATGGTGAGGATGGCTCCGGTTGGGAGGGCATGAGTGGCGGTCGCCTTGCGGCACCAGAAATCCCAGATATCGGCGGTGGGGTTGGCAGCGCCGATGGCAATAGCCTTGGCCGTGTCGATGACGGATCCGCCTCCCACCCCAAGAAGAAAGTCAGCCTGGAATTCCAGAGCGGAACGAATCCCCTTTTTGGCATGTTCCAGTGTGGGATTGGGCTGTACCCCGCCGAATTCCTCACAGGCGAGTCCGGCATCGGCCAGAACCTGGCGGACCTGTCCTAAAAGCCCGCTGCGGATCACACTTCCGCCGCCGTATACCAGGAGAACGCGGCTGCCGTCATATTTGCGGACACATTCTGCAACTTTGTTTTGAGTATCCTTTCCGAAGATGACCTCGGTAGGGGAAAGATAGGTAAATGATTGCATGATGAATTCCTCCTTGCTACGATTGTAGCATAAACCATTCAGAGATACCAGAGAAAAAGCACGATTAACAGAAATGAGGCAGAGGATTGAACAGAAAAGGCAGAAAGGCTAAATTAATTTTGCGCTATTTTCACGGTTCCCGGCGTTATTTTATATGCGCGGCCGCGGCATCACTGCTGACCACGGCGTTAAATGCCGTGACTCCTCAGATCTTCCGTTTCAGCATTGATCAGGTCCTGGGCGGGAACGAATATGGATTTTTGCGGGAGCGGCTCTGGATACCGGGTCTGGCCGTCGTGGGAGTGGCGGCCTTGTCTGGCATATCCATGTTTGTGAGTCGGATGTGTACGTCACGTGCCGGGGAGAATTTTGCAAAGAATATGAGAGATTCTTTGTTTGCTCATGTACAGAGACTGCCGATGAGTTGGCATGACAAAAATCAGACCGGGGATATCATCCAGCGATGCACTTCGGACGTGGAGGTGATTCGGAATTTTGTGGTGACACAGCTTCTGGAGGTGTTCCGGACAGTATTTTTGATAGGGATATCTTTTGCCATGATGTTTGGGATGAATCGAAAAATGTCATTGGTAGTGCTGCTGTTTGTGCCGGTGGTGGCAGGATATTCTGCCGTATTTTACCGTCTGATTGCCAGGCGATTTACAAAAGCAGACGAGGCGGAGGGCGAGCTGTCTACCGTGGTACAGGAGAATGCGACCGGCGTGCGGGTGGTACGCGCCTTTGGGCGGGAGCACTTTGAGATGGAACGTTTCCGGGAAAAGAATGAAGCCTTTGCCAGAATGTGGATCCGTCTGGGAACGCTTTCGGGACTTTACTGGGGAGTCGGAGATCTGATCACAGGACTGCAGGTGGTGGCTGTGGCAGTGCTCGGAGCGGCAGAGGCAGTTCACGGTAATATGTCTGTGGGGGAATTTGTGGCCTTTGCCTCCTACAATACGGTGCTGGTATGGCCGGTTCGCGGTCTGGGAAGGATTCTTTCCGATATGAGTAAGGCCGGGGTATCCTTTGAACGGGTGGATTATATGATTCAGGGAGAGGAAGAGCGGTATCAGCAATCATGCGTGGCGGGGGAAAAAGGACTGCCGCAGTGTATGGACATTACCTTTTCGCACGTATCCTTTGCGTATGAGAAAGGGAAGAAGGTATTGGATGATATTTCATTTTCGGTTTCTCAGGGACAGACCTTTGGTATCTTAGGAGGAACCGGCAGCGGGAAATCTACGATTGTACAGCTTCTGACCAGACTCTATGAGCTGGATGCAGAGGAGAATTCGGGCTGCATTGCCATCGGCGGTATCGATATCCGTGAGCTGCCGCTGGAATGGCTGCGTCAGAATGTCGGTATGGTGCTTCAGGAACCGTTTCTGTATTCGCGGACGATCCGTGAGAATATCGCAGCCTCTGCTCCGGAGGCTACGATGGAAGAAATCCGGCAGGCAGCCCGGATCGCCTGTATCGATGAGGCAATCATGAATTTTCCGGACGGTTATGACACGATGGTCGGAGAGCGTGGGTTGATACTGTCCGGAGGCCAGCGGCAGCGGGTGGCGATTGCCCGGATGCTTTTGCAGAAGGCTCCGGTGATGGTCTTTGATGATTCTTTATCAGCAGTGGATTCTGAGACAGATTCCATGATTCGCAGGGCGTTGAAGGAACGGATAAAGGATACTGCTGTGATATTGATTTCCCATCGGATTACGACACTGATGGGAGCGGACAGGATTATGGTGTTAAGAGAGGGCCAGATGGAGGAGATGGGAACGCATGCGCAGCTGGTGCAAAGCCATGGAATCTATCAGCAGATTTATGAAATCCAGATGAGCGGAGACGACCGCAGGACATTGGCAGACAGCACGGAAAAAAAGAAAAATGCCGGTCGGGCAGAGAATGCGCCGTCACGGCTGCCTGGCTCGTTGTCCGCGGAAATAAAGGAGGCAGCGGATGGCCGCATATGAAGAACAGGAATACAACAAACCCTTCAGCCTTGGGACCTGGGCGAAAATGCTTCCCTTTTTTAAACCCTACCGCCGTTTTTTCCTGATCACCATGGGACTGAATGTTTTTCTGGCAGCAGTGGATGTGCTGACGCCGCTGTTTCAGAGCTATGCGATTGATCACTTCATTATGAGGAATACCCTGAACGGGCTGCAGCCCTTTGCGGCTGCTTATGTGCTGATGATCGCGGCGCAGACGGCGAGTGTATATGTTTCCGTGCATGCTGCGACCACGATTGAGATGAATGTGGGGCGGGATTTGAAATGGGCACAGTTTCAACATTTGCAGACCCTGTCATTTTCCTATTATAATACAACGCCGGTGGGGTATATCCATGCCAGAGTAATGAGCGATACTCTGCGGATTGCCACCATGATTGCCTGGGGACTGGTGGATATGTTCTGGGCGTTCATCTATGTTTTCAGTGTGTTTGTGATTATGTTCCTGCTGGATGCGGGGCTGGCGCTGATCATTCTTCTGATTGTGCCGGGGATTGCCCTGCTGACCGTATATTTCCAGAACCGGATCCTGCATTGGAACCGCAGGATGCGCAAGATCAATTCCCAGATCACCAGCGCGTACAATGAAGGGATTACGGGCGTGAAGACCTCAAAGAGCATGGGGATAGAGCCGGATAATGACCGGGAATTCTTCTCGCAGACCTGGAAGCTGCATCAGGCATCCGGACGGTCGGCAAAGCTGAATGCCATTTATATTCCCCTGATCCTTCTTTGCAGCTCGGCAGCATCCGCAATTGTGTTGATCCGGGGCGGATGGATGGTGCAGGAGCAGGGGATGCAGCTGGGAACCCTGTCTGTATTTATCTCCTATGCGGTGATTATTTTTGAGCCGATTCAGCAGCTGGCGAGATTGCTTTCAGAGCTGATTTCCTGCCAGGCTAATATCGAGAGGGTGATGGATCTGCTGGAGCAGAAGCCGGATGTAACAGATGATGAGGCAGTGATCGCCAGATATGGAGATGCGTTTACAGCCAGGAAGGATAATTGGGAGAAGATCCGGGGAGATGTTGTATTCGAGGATGTGTCCTTTCGGTATCCGGACGGCAAGGAATATGTACTGGAGCATTTTGATCTGCACGTGCCGGCGGGAATGAATGTGGCGATTGTGGGAGAGACCGGAGCGGGAAAGTCTACCCTGGTGAACCTTTTGGGACGTTTTTTCGAGCCGACAAAGGGGCGGATTCTGATTGACGGCGTGGATTACCGGGAACGTTCGCAGCTGTGGCTGCACAGCCAGATCGGCTATGTCCTGCAGAGCCCTCACCTTTTTTCGGGAACCGTGCGGGAAAATATCCGTTACGGACGTCTGGATGCCACGGATCAGGAGGTGGAGAACGCAGCCAGGCAGGTATCGGCAGATGTCGTGGCCGCAAAGCTGGAACATGGTTATGAGAGTGATGTCGGTGAGAGCGGAGGCAGACTCTCTGTGGGAGAAAAGCAGCTGATCTCCTTTGCCCGGGCAATTCTGGCGGATCCGGCGATCTTCGTGCTTGACGAAGCGACCTCCTCGATTGACACACAGACCGAGCAGCTGATTCAGAGAGCGATCCGCCATATTCTGAAAGGGCACACATCCTTTGTGATCGCGCATCGGCTCTCCACGATTCGTCAGTCAGACCTGATTCTGGTGGTTAAGGACGGCAAGATCCTGGAACGCGGCAATCACCAGGAGCTGCTGGCGCAGGAAGGATACTATTATGAGCTCTATTCCCGGCAGTTCGAAGAGGAATCCGCCACGTTGGTGTTTGCGGGGAGGGAAGAGGGTGAAAAGTAAAGTTTTCATGGCTTGCTTGTGCCCTGAATGAAGCGAGAGGAATGGGGACAAAGAGGAAAGGAAAGGCACCGGAGGGATAGGGCCGTGCAGCGATAAAAGGAACAGGTAAAAGCAGAAAAGAGGACAGAGATAAGAATGACAGCAGGAATGAAAAAGCTAATCATACAGGGAATCGGAATCACATGGCTTCTGGGAAGCCTGGCAGCCCTGGAAAGGGGAGGAGTTTTCCCGAAGAATTTCCAGGGGGAAGCGCCAGAGATTCGGAAAGATTTCCATATCCATGCACAAAATCCGCCGGACGGATTGACACTGACAGACGGAGGCTCCTACTATACCTATCAGTGGGCCCTGAAAAACGTTGGTAATCTTCAGCGGATCTCAGAGGAGGGAGAGAGGAAAATCACAAACAGCGTAGCCGGCGTGGATATTGCGATAGAGCCGGCATGGACCCTATATGAGCAGAAGCCGGAGCGAAGAACAATCACGGTCGCGCTGATCGATACCGGGGCAGAGATCACCCATCCGGAGCTGCAGCATGCGATCTGGATCAATGAGGATGAGATCCCGGGCGACGGGATCGACAATGACGGGAACGGTTATGTGGATGATGTGAACGGATGGAATTTCCATGCCCAAAATAATCAGCTATTCGTGGGAACCGAGGATGAGCACGGAACCCATGAGGCAGGAATCATTGCCGGCGCCTGGGACGGGAAAGGAATCACAGGGATAGCGGACAGCAATTATGTAAAGATTATGGTATTAAAAGCTCTTGGCACGGAACAGGGGACAGGACTTTCCGATGGGGTGAAGCAGGCGATCCGCTATGCCGTGGACAATGGCGCGGATATCTGCAATCTGAGCATGGGCGCGGAGAATTATGACGAAGAGATGGAACAAATGATGCGGGAATCCCCGATGCTTTTTGTTGTTTCCGCAGGGAACGGAGACGGTCAGGGGAACGGATATGATATCGATGCCTCTCCGGTGTATCCGGCTGCCTATTCTGGAGAAAATATCATCACGGTTGCCAATATGATGTTTGACGGAAATCTGGATTCCAGCTCCAATTACGGGGCGTCCGGCGTGGATATCGCAGCGCCCGGAACCTACATTCTCAGCACAGTGCCCGGCGGCTATGGCTTTCTTAGCGGAACCTCGATGGCAGCGCCGATGGTGACCGGAGCGGCCGCTCTGCTTGCTTCCTGCCGCCCGGAACTGGGACCGGCTGACATCAAGCGTCTGATTCTGGATTCCGCGACCAAAAGGGACAGCCTGACAGGAAAATGCGCAACCGGCGGAATGCTGAATGTGCAGGGGGCGATGATGGCGGAGTAAGGGTTACTGTTCACGGGCAATGTCAGTAAGTTAAGGAATCGCGAAGCACAGCCAGGGAAACGGGGAGAGCAGCCATCAGAAATGGTTTGCGAATTTTGACTTTGCAGAGATTTAGAAGTCCTTAAATTTCTGAGTTTTGCGTTGAAACGAAAATTCACACTGTCTGAGCGCAGCGAGTTTGTGAATTTTCGTTTCGTTTTTAGCAAAAATCGGAAATTTCAGGAATTCTTGATCTCGAAACCGGAAAAAGCAGCAAACCATTTCTGATGGCTGCTCTCCCCGTTTCCTTGGCGTACCTTTCAGAAACGCTTAACTAACTGACATTGGTTCACGGGGTGGGGTGAGGTTCCAAGGCTGAACATCCCGTTCTCTATTTTTTCCAGAGCGTACCTTCCGGAACCCCGCCCCGTGAAAAGAAACGAGTAAGGAGAGGTGCCTTGTCCCACGAAGGCGGCAGGTTGCAAATATAGACTGGGAATGTTATAATTAATAAAAAAGGAGTCTTGAATGCAAAATGTAAAGCGAAGTTATAAGGACACCGTGTTTTGTGATTTGTTTTCGGATAGAAAGAATGCATTGTCTTTGTACAATGCTTTAAATAAGACAGACTATACCAATGTGGAGGATTTGGAGATTGTAACTTTATCTGAAGTGATCTATATGCACCAGAAAAACGATGTCTCCATTTTATTTCAGAATGAGATTACGCTTTGGGAACATCAGAGTACTTTGAATTATAACATGCCGTTACGAGGTCTGATTTACTTTGCTCACAATATTGACGGGGTTTTACAGTCCCGAGGTGTGAACTTGTATGGGAAGAAGCTTGTCAAGATTCCGGCGCCGGATTATTATGTGCTGTATAACGGAAAAGAGGATGGCCCTGAGGTTCAGGAGCTGAGGTTGTCTGATTCATTTCTGACACCCAAGGCAGGATATGAGTGGACTGCTCATATGATAAATATTAATGTAGGGCATAATCCGGAAATACTGGATAAATGCCCGCCATTAAAAGGCTATGCTGTATTAGTGGGATATGTGCGAGAATATCAGAGACAGGGGTGCAGCCTTCCAAAAGCAGTGGATAAGGCTACAGAAAGGTGCATCCAGGAAAATTATCTGAAAACATATCTGTTGAAAAAGAGATCGGAGGTGAATCTGATGCTGCTAACAGAATTTAATGAGGAGGCTTTTGTTCAGACAATCAAAGAGGAAGGTCGTGAGGAAGGCCGTGAGGAAGGCCGTGAGGAAGGCCGTGAGGAAGGCCGCTATCTTTCCTTGCAAAGCCTGATGAAAAAAGCGGTTATGCCATTGGCGGAAGCGATGGATGCTCTTAGCTTTTCTAAGGACGAGAGAGTAGGGTATGAGACGTGGGTGAAAGTCAATAAGAATATCTGATGATGGGATTCCGGATTTTGGAGAGAAGGTAACCGTTCAAGAGTTATCTGAACTGTTACGAGAGAAATAGCATGGCAGAAGAAAAAGCAGCCATTGATGTGATGGCTGCTTTTTTCTATCATAGAAAAGTGCGTCCTATGATAGAAAACGCTCCGCGGGGATGCGCACTCCGCGCAGAGGAAGATGGCTGCTGTCGCAGCCGCGCTCCGGCGCGAGAGTCCGGCTTGCCGGACTCTTTGTTCCAATACCTCTGTTAATGACGCGGACTTTCGCGGACCTTGTTGCAGGCCTTGATCAGTTCGGTCAGCATGTAAATCTTGAACTTGCTCTCGTAGTAGCCAAGGATCGGAGAAACGGAATCCTTGTTGGTCACTACATATTTGGCAGGGAGGCCGGTCAGGACCAGTGCACAGACATCAGCCATACAACGGTCGCACGTACATACATTGTACTGCTCCAGGTAGCTGTTCAGATCCTGACGAAGCAGCAGCAGCTCCATGACATTGACGAAATGATAATCCTTCTGCTCAAAGCGCTCCCCAAGCTGGCTTTTGGGGATAATGGACTGAACGGTTTTTTTCTCGGAAACATCCGCATCCTGCGAAGCCGCCTGTGCGGAGGAAGTCCCGATGTCAGACGGAGGAACAGGAGCTTCCTGTGCAGCGGCGGGATCCGGGGTCGCCATATCCGGGGCCTCTGCGGAAGCCGGAGCAGCATCCGCCGTTGCAGCCGGAGCAGTATCGGCCGTTGCAGCCGGAATATCGGATGCGGCAGGAGTGCCGGCAACCGTTGCTTCCGCGGCGCTCTCCTCAATGGCAGGGGAAGCTTTGGCAGGAGCCTCAGACACGGCTTCCGGCGCAGAGCCGGCTGGCAGAGGCGCCTCGTCAGGAGCCGGTTCCGGGGTCTGTCCGGCGGCATCCGCCTCCAGCTCCTCGGAAAGCTTATTGAGAATCTCCTGAGAAAGGCGGTCATTGCGGCTGCCCTCATCGACTACGGTAACCTTCTTGGGAGAGACGGTATGGGACTGTACGTCCCCCTTCTTCTCCTGTCCGGCGGCTGCATCTGCGGAAACAGCCGCTCCCTCGGCTGCCTCATTGGTCTCGCCGGAAGCGCCGTTGGTCAGTAAATCCATTACATGAGATGTTTTATTCGTTTTCTTAGCCATTCTTTGACTCCTCCTTTAAGTGGATCTCCGGTGCGATCTCATCGAGAAACGCCATATAGTCCTTAACCGCTGCTGAGCGGGGATTGTAAGAAAAGATGCTTTCGCCGTGAGCAGGAGCCTCGGCAACCGCAACTCCCGAGCGGATCTTGGTATGGAACACCTTGGAATTGATCTGCACAGCCAGCTGCTGCGCCATCTCCAGCACGTCACGGGATAAAAGCGTGCGGGCATTGAAACGGTTGAGCAGAATGCCAAGCACATTCAGCCCGGGATTGAAGGTACTGCGGACGGTCTCGATCGTCTCCTTCAGCTGAGCCAGTCCGACCAGGCTTAAAATATCAGATGCCATGGGGATAATCAAAAAGTCCGAAACCGAATAAGCATTGACTGTCAGCAGGTTCAGCGCCGGCGGCGTATCTATGATAATATAGTCATACTGATCGACAATCGGCGCAATCGCATTCTTGAGAATGTACTCCCTGCGGGCAGGAATGCTCTCCAGGCCGCTGCTGCTTAAGGTAATGTCCGAGACAAGAAGATCGCCGTAGTCGCTCTTAAAAAGCGCCTCCTGAACCGGAACCGTACCCTTAAGGACGTCCAGGACCGTATAGCGGTTATCCATACCGGAGCCCAGGCAGAACCCTAAGTTTCCCTGCGGGTCCAGATCAATGCCAAGAACCTTCTTGCCCCTGAGAAAGATTCCGGAAGCAATGGCCGCGGATGTAGTGGTTTTGCCGACTCCGCCCTTTTGATTGGAAACTGTAATAGTGATAGACAAAACGGTACCTCCAATGTTAAAATAGTAAGTGATTAAAATGATTTTTTTAGTTCAGATATTAATTTTATTATAAACCATGTCGATAAATAAGTATAGATTAAAAATGATTTTTTTCAGAGGATTTCATTTCAGATGAGAAACGAGTGGAAGAGAAAGGAGCTATAAAATGGCCAGTATATCATCAGCAACCAACAGTCTTGGCAATACTTCTTTGAGAGGCTACGGCGGCATGGCATCCGGCATTGACCGTGACGCGATCATTGAGCAGATGACTGCCGGTACAAATGCGCAGATATGGACTCAGGAGAGCGCGATTACCAAGCTGGAGTGGAAGCAGGAGGCGTACAGGGGAGTCAGTGACAAGATTCTGGATTTGTATGATAACTATTGCAGCTATACCTCATCGACGAGCCTGAAGGATCCGAACAGTTTTGCGAAGAGCCTGATCAATGTCCTGGGCAAGGAGGATTCCACCCGGTTTGTCACAGCTTCCGGAGCTTCGGCTCTGGTGGATAACGTGGCGATTCAGGCAGTGAGGCGGCTGGCGTCCGCCAGTGTACTGATGTCCGGGGACCGGCCGGGCAAGACTTTGAATATAAAGATGGAAGACCTGGGAGGAAGAACCGCATCTTATTCGAATCTGATGGGATCGGAGCTTCGGCTTGGCAAGTGGAATGGTGCTGACGGCGGGAAGTTTGAGGATCCTCAGACGATTAAATTTGCCAACAGCTATACGGATGCAGACGGCAAGGTCCATCAGATCGATTATTTTCCGGAGGATGAGGTAGGCTATAAGAAGCTGGCGGAAGACCTGAACAATATGCTGAAGTATAATTACTCCAATACAAAACTGGGCAATGGGGATAAGATCAGCGATGCGATTGAGTTCAAGTATAATGAGACCAGTAAGAAAATGGAGATTGATCAGAAAGGCAATATGGATGGATATACCATTCAGAGCAACTCCACTGCATTGAAGGGTTTGGGCTATACGGGGAAGACCGGCGGCGTTGAGTCGATCTCAGTGAGTGACTATAACAGCAATCTGGGATTGTTTGAGAATTCAGTAACCACAAGGATCAATACCATTGAGTTCTTAAAGAATGAGAAGCTGACCTTTAACTATGACGGCAATTCCAAGGACATTGTACTGATTACGGAAGAGGAAGCAAGAGAGCTTCTGAACGTGGCAATGGACGAGACGAAGCTGCAGCAGATCCTCGGATATACGGATGCAGAGTATCAGGCCGCCAAGGATAAGATCATCGCTGATATCCGGGCGGAAGAGAAGGCGGCGGCAGAGGCCGATGCCAACAAGAAGCTGGAGAACCAGGCTCTGGAGGATCTGACGAAGGGAGACTTTACCGATTGGCTGAGAGAAAAGGTAAAGAAGGAGAATCCTGATCTGGCAGGCAAGCCGAATGAAGATACAGACCTGATCGCCGCAATGAATAAAAAACTTCAGGAGGAAGGCGTCGATTCTCTGATGCGGGATATGCTGGCGGAAGAAGCAGAGAAAAAAGGCGGGAATTACGCTTCTGCTGAAGTCCAAAAGACAGTGGAAAGAGAACTGGATGAAGAAATAGAAAAAGAGCTGAAAGGCACGCAATTTCCCGATGAAGCTGCCAAGGAGGCAGAAAAAGAGAGGATCAAAAAGGTTAAGCTGGACCAGAGGTCAATGGAAGACCGGGTAAAGGATAAGCAGGCGGAGCTTGCCATGGAAGACCGGGAGCAGGCTGCGAAAGATAAAGTGGGAGACGACGGAAAAACAGCTCTTGAAGCCGAAACCGAGAAAGCGCTGCAGGCCAGAGTCGATAAGAAGCTGCAGGAAGAATCCATGACTGCAAGGCTTACCAAGCTGGGAACCCAGGAGCAGCAGGATCGGATCTCCGATGAGCTGAATGGAGTACGGATGAAGATGATCAAAGATAATCTTCAGAAGCGCCTCAACAAAGCATTCGGCACCAATATGGTTGAAGTGGGGATCGGAACCAGAACAGATAAGGACGGCAATCTGATCGAGGAGCTTACCTTTAAGACCAAAAAAGAGGATTCCAGCATATCTGTCAGCAGCTCTGACGGAAGTGTCCTGCATGTGCTGGGGATTGAGAACGGAGAATCCAATAAGGTAAACTTAAATGGAAAGTTAAGTCAGTCTGCATTGGAAATTGACATTAATGACAGCAAATACAGCCAGGGCCTCGTCATCAATGGGGTAACGATCGGCGGGATTGATGCGAATACATCCATAAACACGATTTTATCGAAGATCAACTCTTCAGACGCCGGGGTAAAGGCGACGTATGTGGCAGCCAGCGGGCAGTTTATGCTGGTATCCAAGGAGACCGGAGCCGGACGGGAGATCAGCCTGGATTCTGAGCTGGCGAAGGAACTGTTCGACGGCGGAGAATATGTGGAAGGCCAGGATGCCCAGATCGATGTCAGCTACGGTAATGGTAAAGTCGTTACCATGGAGCGGGCGTCTAATACCTTTAATCTGGAGGGTATGACTGTTACGGTTTCCGGCGTATTCGGAGGCGACTGGAGTGAGGGCAAAGAGCTGACAGAAGCAGAAGCCGAGGAATATGAGAATGGAACCAAGAAGTTAGGCGATGGCCAGCGGATTGTTGAGCAGGACGGGAAAAAGGTGCTTCAGGACTGGAAGACCGACACCTCTGCCGGCGTAACCTTCAGCTCCAAAGCCGACGTAGACAAGGTCACGGAAAAGGTCAAGAAGTTCTTCGAGGATTTCAACGCCATTGTGACAGAGGTCAACAAGCAGGTTACCAC
This sequence comes from Lachnospiraceae bacterium, assembly GCA_910575255.1. GTDB lineage: Bacteria > Bacillota > Clostridia > Lachnospirales > Lachnospiraceae > Brotaphodocola. The sequence goes on from CAJTEM010000001.1 coordinate 194,149, forward strand.
CCGCCCGGACAGCTCTTACGGCCCTCTGACGGATGAGCAGAAGGATGAGATGAGCGAAACCTCCATTGAGAACTGGGAGAATAAGGCAAAGTCCGGATTGCTTTTCAATGATTCAACCATGCGGGATTTGAGCATGGATATCCAGTCGGTATATACCAAGCTGATGAGTCAGACCGGCCTCAGCTATGAAGATTTAAAGGAGCTGGGGATCAGCTATTCAGATAATGAGAAGGACGGCGGTATTCTGGTGTTTGACGAGAGCGCCTTCCGCAGTGCGATGGAGAACAAGCCGGAGAAGGTATCGGCTCTCTTTACCGGAGGCAGCGGCATGGGGAACGGCCTGGTCAAGATCGTTGAAGATACCTTCACGCCCTACGCCACCCGCTACGCTACCAGGAACGGCAACTCCTACGGACGTCTGATCGAGGAGGCCGGTTCCGAGAAGATTCCGACTTCGCTCATGAAGAATCAGATTTATAAAGAGATCAAGTCCAAGCAGGAGCGGATCGAATCGCTGCGGGCAAAGTTGAAGACCGAAGAGGATCGTTACATTTCCATGTTCACTACCATGGAGACGATGATCAATAAGATGAATTCTCAGGCCAGCTATCTGTCGCAGATCACAGGCTGAGGAAGTTAGAAAGGGAATGCATGAACGGACATAGTCGTTACAAGGAAAAGAGTATTTATTCCATGTCGGGTTCAGAGCAGCTGCTTTTGCTCTTTGATGAGGCGATCAGCCGTCTGAATCGGGCGGACTATTCGCTGAAGGATAAGAATTATCCCGATTTTGAGGATTGCATTACCAGGGTGAATCGGATTGTGCGTTACCTGATTGAGATCTTGGATATGGAGCAGCCGATCAGCAGGGATTTGAGACGGATCTATAATTATCTGGTCTACGATCTCAGCATCATAAAGGCAGGAAGAGAGAGAAGACAGGATGAAATCGGGCGTATCCGTCACATTCTTTCGGAACTGCGGGGAGCCTTTAACGAGGCAAGCAAGCAGGTCAGCGATATGCATATAGTCAAAGAGACGGAGATTCGCGGATAAGAGAGGACGGATAGCAATGGAACTGGATACGGCGAAAGTTATGGTGCTTCTTCAGAGGAAATATAATGCGATCCGGGAGATCAGCCGGCTGACTAAGGATCTGGGAGAATCTTTTACACGCAATGACGATATTTCGGCAGCCATGCTGCTGGAGATGCGTGCAGATGAGATGGCAAAGGTGGATGCGTGCACAGGTGCGCTGTGGGAGTTAGGAGAAAGTGACCGCTCTGTCCTGCAAAAGCTGCAGATTCTGCTGACTGCGGATCCGCATACAGCAATGGGCGAGACTCCGGAAGAGAAGAAGATCTATGAGATACGCCGGAGAACCCAGATTATGCTGGATGATCTGAAAAGAGAGGACAGGAAACTGAACCGAAGAGTAACGGGAGAGAAATCTTTCTATGGAAGCGGCAAAGAGGAGAGAAGGCCGGTAAAAGTATAAGATAAGAATCCGTTCAGGATATGCGGGAGAATCTGGTACTTGGGCTGCGTGTGCAGTCCTGGTACCTTTCCGCGTTTAACAGAGCGGATCCTTGAAGCGGATATTTTATCATAAAAAGGAAAGAAGGTGTGATTATGTCGATGCGTGTATCGGGAAACAATTCTTATAATTACGAAAATATGTATCAGATGATGCGGACCCTGCAGGCATCTCAGACTGCAAGAGCGTCAAGAATGAATCAGGGGCAGGCGGTTGCCCCGATTAACCGGGTTCCGCGTGTGAGTTCCGGCTCGAATGCAGTTCAATATTCAGATACATTGAAATATGTCCAGGCTTATGGAAAGGGAATGGCAGATGTAAAGCTCAGCGCTTCCCGGCTGCAGTCAGGGAACCGTTCCGGAGTATTTGCCGGCGTTTCCATGTCAAGCTCGGATGATTCGGTGGCAAAGGTTGACCAGGCTTTTCGTCCCAGACAAGGCACGGATATCGGGGTAGAGGTTCAGTCCTTAGCGCAGGCGCAGCAGAACCGCAGCCAGGCAGTGGCGTCGGGAGAAAAGGCTTCGGCCGATTCTTCGATGGATTTTGAGGTGGCAGCGGCAAATGGCAGAAAGCTTCGGGTGAATGTCAGCAATACCACGGCAGAAGGGGCGCAGAAAACGAATGAGCAGATGCTGGAAGAGGCGGCGCAGCAGATCAACAGCAGCCGCGGTCTGGGGGTTCAGGCATCGGTAGTAAAAGAGGACGGTAAGGTATCCCTGGTGATGAATTCCGAAAAGACTGGCAAGAGCAATGGTTTTGCCGTACAGGGCAATATGGGAGCAGCTGCCGGTGCAGAGACGGCCGCTGTACAGGGACAGAATGCACAATACACCGTGACACAGAACGGCAGAAGTACGAACCGTGAATCCGAGTCGAATCAGATTTCTCTGGATTACGGAAGGATAGAGGCTACGCTGACGGGCACAGGTTCCGCGCAGGTAAAGGCCGGGACGGATACGGATGAGGTAGTTTCGGCCGTGAAGGATCTGGTAGACAGCTATAACAATGCAACCGATCTGCTGAAATCCAACTCCGGCCGGGGTCGGGGAACGCAGCTTCAGTACGAGAGCTTCCGGCGCGATATCGCAGATGAGAAGACCCTGAAGGCAGTGGGACTCAGCTACGATAAGAGCGGCAGATTACAGATGGATGAGACAGCGCTCAGAAAAGCGCTTCAGGATGACTTTGAGGGTACCAAGGAGATTCTGGGAGGACAGCACGGCATCGCAGACCGGGTGACACAGCGGGCGGATACAGCGACAGCTGCTTCTTCCGGAAGCCTGGTAGATCAGGATATTTCCATGAGGACTGACCGAAGTCAGGAAAGTGTCTTTTCTTCGTTCCGCTATCTGGCGAACTTTGCCGGTTCCGGACCTTACAGTCTGGGCAATTACTATACTGTGGGACTGATGCTGAATACTCTGGTATAAGAGACCGACCAGTAAAAGAGAGAACTGTATGAATCAATTATTATATGAAGGACGCACCCTGGTGGGGATGGTTTCCTCTATCATCCGCCAGGATGCTTTGCGCGTACCATATAACCGGCTGGACTGGGAGCGGATGTTCCGTCTGGCCGACTATCACAGGGTTGCCAATATCATCTATCTCGGTGTTTTGGGAAAAGGAGATGTGCTGCCGGATCGATGGCGCACACGTTTTTTTGAGCGGTATCAGGAGTCTCTGCTATTTGGCGAGAATTGTCAGGAATCCCTCAGAGAGGTGCTGACATGGCTGGATATGCGGGAGATATCCTGTACCGTACTCACTTCGGCTTCGATTCGTGAGCTTTATACGATACCGGAGACAGCGGAGAATACCCCGGTTCAGATCTTGCTGGACGAAGAGCAGTATTATCTGGCCAAGGGATACCTGGTGGATCTGGGTTATGAGACGGATCAGGTCTATAAGGGTTATGGAGAACGTATGAGAAAGACTTCCGGTGTTTCCGTGATTCTTTATCAGAAGCTCCCCTTTCGTATTCCCGGATATGTGAAAAGCATACAGAAGCTTTTGGAGACAGCCAGCCTGGATGAACCGTTCGTCTATGTACGGATGCTGCCTGAGGAGAGCGAGTATATCTACCGTATGGCAAGAGCGGTATATGGTTATGTCACTGACGAGCTGCGTCTGCGGGAGATACTGGATCTGCAGCTGTGTCATCAGGCCTGGCGGGATGAGATGGACAAGGAAAATGTCCGCAAATGGCTGGAAGAGTTTCAGATTGATGAGCTGGGAGATAAGCTGCTTCGGATTGCTTATATGTGGTTTGGAGATAAAAAGGATAAGTATTTTATCGAGAACGACCAGCCGGAAGATATGAGTGTTTTTGATATTCTGGAGGATCGTCTTCTCACACAGGGAGAGATCAACCGGGAGATTGATGAACAGGCGCTGAAGCTGGAGAAAGCTCTTTTGAAGGAACAGGATAAGGAGAGGCGGACAGAGGGGATGCTCATGTTCCGCGATAAACTTATGAATAATCTGGCAGCATTTCAGAAAAAGCTTCGCTGGATGTTCCCGGATTATCATTATATGAGTTCCATCTATCCGGCAGTGGAAAAGCTTCCGGTACTGCTGCCGGTATTTTGGGGGATCCGGGCCATCCGGCTTTTGCTGAGAATATTTACCAGATAAAATCAAAAAAGAGATAAGAAGCAGAGGATACTGCGTTTCTTATCTCTTTTTCTCCCATCCAGGGAAGTCATGATTGATTGTGCTCTCAATGAATCAATGATCTTTCGATTGGTCTTCAGAGCCTGAATCTGCTGCTTCAGCATCCGCTTCTGTCCGCTTTTTGAAAATCGACTGGAACATCCGTATCGAATTCATATCCGGAGTCAAGGCATTCTTATTGCTTTGCTCTGCTTCCGAAAGCTCCTCCCGCAGGATAGAGACCTGCTTGGGTGCATCAATGGCAAGACGGACACCATCGCCCGCGCATTCAATAATCGTTATACGGATATTATCTCCGATCAAAAGGCTTTCATTTTTCTTGCGCCGAAGTATCAGCATCTTCTTCACTCCCATCTGTGGAATCAATAACTGTTGCAAAAGAACGCAGCTCATGGCGATATTCATAAGGAGAATTCTCCAGAATAACCTGAATACCGTGACGCGTCTGCGGATTAATTACCAGAGGACATTTCAGATTAACCGTGTTCTCCAGATAATTGCTCTTTACAACACAGATGGAGTAGTAGGAAAGCTCACCGCTGTCCTCTGCCTCGAGACAGGCAAGTTCCTCCGGCGACAACACCGGATTATAATCCGGGCAAAGAAGAAAAGGATTGATCAATACAAATCCTACCTTGCTCTCCTCCACTGACAACAGCAACAGCATCGAATCATCATCCTCGTTCAGATATAAAAGGAGATATTTTGTCAGCTTCGGAAAACCGAAAAGACCGTCGGGGAATAGTAAGAGATCCTCTTTCTGATATTCCACCACACCATAATCTGTTTGTATTGTCATATCAAATTAACACTCCTATGTGAATAGATTGATATTCCCGCCCGGACGGCTGTCAAGGGGAGGAACATAATTAAAACCACCAAGATATTCTACATGCACCTGGGGTCTCTGGGTAATTACAGTCATCACCAGCGGGGGAAGATAAGTAAGATCCCCTCTGGCTACCCGCATCTCAAAGGCGCCCCTCTGTGCGGTATAGGATGTGTTGGTCTCCACAGAAATATCCTGGACGGCAGCAGAGGCAGTCATCATCGGAACAGAAGCAGCAGAGGAGGCCTGCACTGCATCGAAACGAGGAGTAATCGGTGCCGTCTGCCTGGAAGAAGCCGGAACAGAAGGCTGCGTTATTTGCCGGGAAGCCATCTGCTGAAACGATTCCGTCTGGACAACCTGCGGTGCCGCATTGCTGCGGGAAAACGTGCGGTTAATCCTTGTAAGCTCTTCAACAGAGACAGTGGATTGTGTCTGAGGATTGCTGCGCTGTGCTGCGATATGACGCGCAAGTGCTTTTCTCCTCTCCATATCGACAGAATCAGAGCTGACCAGTCTGGCGTTCTGCGTAAAGCGCACCATTTGCAGCGGTTCAGTGGTAATCTTGATAAGTGGTCCCATAAAAGAAGCCTCCTTTCTGTATATTTTCAATTCAGGAATCAATCAAAATAAGATTGCTTATCTGACAAAATCAAAGAGTGAAGAAGTCATAAGCTTGGAGCCGACCTGAAGGGCGGCATTATAAGCATACTGGTTAGTGAACATCTCCATGACGGACGCATAGGGATCCGCACCCAAGACATCTTTGTACTGCTCCATCAGGGAATCCTCGACAGAATCCAGCTTCTTGCCGGTCTCCTCTAACAACAGGTATTTGTTGCCTAAGTCAGAATAAGCGGTACTGATGGTATGCTCGGTTACTGTCATTTCATCGATGGTTGCGGCAAGACGACCGTCCAAAAGATCTTTGTCTCCGTTGCTGGGGCTGCTTTCGCTGTTGTAATCATTGATGGAAATGATGGCCTTACTCACAAGAGCAATGGGACTCTGGCTGAGAGCTTCCATGATTCGATCCGAAGCATTAGTGGTTCCGTTAGCTTGATCTCCTTCGTTGAGGGATCTGACGGCATCGGAATTTAGTCCTGTCAGAATGTTTAACCCACCTGTGTAAGTATCAAGAAGGGTATCACGGTTACTGATACTGCCATAACCGATATCAATTCTTCCCTGTTCGGACATGGCCCGGATCAAATCATCCATTTTACCTAAATCATTGCCATCAGCATCTTTTCCGGTTAAAAGAGTAGCTTCAAAATTCTCGCCTGTATCGTCATAAGCAAATTGAATCTGGAATTCCGTTACATTTGTCTCACCCGGGAAGGTATGGCGGTAGGTCAGAGTCACATTCGGCTTTGTAGTATCCGTGGGATCATTGGGATCCGCATAGCTTAATCCCACATTCAGATCAAATGGGGTGGTCTTAACATCATTCCCGCCATAAATATAGAAATCCTGGTATTGGGTATTCAGATCATTGGCAATGGTCCGTACCTTCTGGATCAGGTCTTCCTTGATCGTCTGAATATCATGCTCACCGGTAGTGGTTGCAGTCCGGGCGTATTGTACCTGCTTTTTTGCCTTGGAAAGGACATCCTGAATATCACGGGCGCCCAGCTCCTGCTGATAAAGGCGGTTCTTGACATCTGTCAGAAGCGTATTCTTGCTCACGGTATCCAGATACTGGTCATCAATCTTCTTGCCGGTGTAATAAGCGAGAGGATTATCAGCGGCAGTCTCATAGGCAGCTCCGCTGCTGATCTTGTTAAAGCTCTTGATGAGCTTTGAATGTACATCGTTCACAGATGATGTATACTTGCGATAGGTTGCGTTCGTTGTTATACGCATATGCATTCCCTCCGTAATAAAATCTTGATAAAATACCCGGCGGCTGTTGTCAGCCGCTCAGACAGATAATAATCCATTAACGTCCGACCAATCCGGTGTTATTGATCAGGATATTCAGCGCCTCATCCAGTGTCGTCATCAGACGGGAGGCGGCATTGTAAGCAGACATGTATACCATCATGTTGGAGGCTTCTTCATCCAGGCTGACTCCGGAGATGGAGTCACGGGATTCCTGAATTCCGTTAAGGACAGTAACATTCGTCTTCAGAGAAACCTGATTGGTGGCGGCATCATTCGCCAGAATCGTGGAAGTGTGGTTCATGAAGTCCGCAAAAGTGTTGCCGTTCAGGTTGACATTCTGAAAGGCACCGCCCATGAGGGTATTGTTGGGGTAAGTGGTCTGCAGCGCTTCCAGAAGATTCAGCACCGTGTCATTGGCGCTTTCACCGGACTTGCCGATGTGGACCGAGCCGTTGCTCCACTGGGTATTGATTCCGATGTTGGCGGCAGTGATGCCATTGACGGAGTTATCCGTTTTGTTGGCCAGTAAATACTGAGTGGAATCCGCCTGGCCGTTCGCATCCTTATTACCCTGTATGTTGATTTCGTTCATTACCTCAGCAAAGGACTTTGCCAGATTATTCAACTGGTTCCTGTAGAATTCATAGCCCCTGACATCAGCAATACCGGCAGTGCTTCCATCTTTCCACAGCATATCCAGACTGGCCTGGATGGAACCGGATCCTTCCGGGAACTGATTGCTGAGCGATGCGGTCGGAGGATTGCCGGCAGCAGGAGTCTTGGTAAAGGAGACGGTTTCCGCATTCAGAAGTGCGTCGCTGGCCTTTCCGTCCTTATAATACTTGCTGCCGGTAAAAGTCATCTCAACCTGGCTGGCGTCAAACGGATCGTTCTGCGCCAGCGACGGGTTGACCTCAACTTTACCGATATTATCCGTCCCGGTACCTACCGTGCCTTCCACCAGGGTCAGACGCTGGGTTTTGCCGTCTTTATCCTTGTAAACCATCTCCACCCGCAGGTCATCCGGCCAGTCTTTCTTGGCAAAGGGATCGCCGTTGCCGTCCAGGTGATAGACTTCGTTAAGAGCGGCCTGACTATCCGTGTCGCCATTTTCATCGATACCGTCATGCGCCGCATCCTTATAATAGGTAACCTCAATCGGAATATAGCTGGACAGCTCGTCGAGCAGGCGGTTCCGCTCATCCATCAGCTCCAGGGCAGGCTGGCCGAAGATCTGGTCGTCCTTGATCAGGCGATTCAGGCTGCTGATCTGATTGAGAATCTCATTGACTTCCTGGACGGCTCCGTTCTCATTGGTGCCGGTGCCGTCGAGGCGGCTGAATTCATCCTTCTCCGCTTTGGTGATCTGACGGTCGGCGTCATTGAGAAGGTTGGTCAGGGCCTGCATCTTTGTACGGAGCTCGGATTCCAGAATCGGGTCATTGACCTTGGAGGCATCCTGCATGTCATTAAGAACAGCCTGGATGTCAACAAAAGCAGAGTGAATGCCGTTGATCTTGCTCTCGTCAAGGAAGCGGGAGAGCTGGGTCAGGGCTGTATTGATCCCGTCCGTGTAACCGGACTTCTGCATCTGATCGCGGTACTTGCCGTCCAAGAAAGGATCCCGGATCTGGGCGACGGTATCCATACGCACACCGAAACCCACTACGGTTTCTGCGCCGTTCATGTAGTGGGAGACGGGGTGAGTATGGTTCAGGCTGGATGTACGAAGCTCCTGCCGCGTATATCCGGGGGTATTCATATTAGCAAGGTTCTGGCCGACGATATCCAGCCGCTTCTGATTCGACTGAACCGAAGAAAAAGCGGTGGAAAAACCGGCGAAAGTTGCTCGTAGCATATTCTTATCCTCCAAATGTTTTCTCTTTATATGAAGCAAGCCGCCTGGCGGGGGCTAAACGTATTTGTCCTGAAGCTTTGCGCGGGCAGGGGGGCTTAGGTTCACGTTCCCGGTATTATCATAGGAGCTTCCCTGCTGTCTTGCCAGAAGAATCTGTATCTCGTGCAGTCGTGTATGAATGATCTGTTCTGCGTTCCCGCGGGCCTGCTCCAGCCGCTTCAGTTGCCGCTCCAGCTCCAGAAGCAGCGGCTGCAGCAGGGTATGTTCTTCCGGTCCGGCTTTTTCCAAAATCTGGCGGAAGGTAAGGGACTTCCATCCCAATGAGTCTGCCAGCCGCAATCTGCGCTGTTCCAATCCCCGGAGCCTGAGAATCTGCGCCTGCTCATCCTGAATAAAAGCGTCCATCAGCTGATGGCGCTTCTCTGACGCCGCAACAGCTTTCTGCTCCTCGATATGGGCGATATTCCCTGCCGTATCCGTCAGCTCACGGATCACGGAGGCAAACTTATCCAAAGTATCCCGTGTGTTAGAATCCATCAATGTCAGGTAAACTCCCTTCTGTATACGAATGCTGCAGCGGACGGATTCAGCTCAGGCCAAGCATCCGTCCGGCAATCCGCTGGGCATCTGGCTGATAGGTGCCGTCCGCAATCCTGCGCCCCAGCTCCTGAACCCGCTCGGGGCTGGCTCCTCCTCCGCCGATCTGCGCAGTGACTTTGCGTGCCAGCAGACGGGCAAAGCTCTCATCGTCATCCTGCGCCGCACGTGTCCTTTTAATATCTACTGTATCATAATCTGCAGCCTTTGTCATACCGGACTGCGGCGCACGCTTTCGTTGTGCGGGAACCGATGTGCGGTATGCAGGACTGTTCATAGTCTTGAATGTAACGTTCATATGCTACCTCCCTTCTGTAAGACGAAGTAATTTTATATCAATTAATATCGACATTTTCGGGGAAAAGATAACATTGGTTTGCAAGTTTTTGAAATATTGTTTTAAAGCATCTTGTGCAAAAGAAGAAAAAATAATATAATGGAGTAAGCCAAAAGACTTTTGGACCGGGAATGGGTTTTTAACCAGTGGCGGTTAATATCCGAATGAAATGTGTCGATATAATTGAGATAGGCATAATAAGATAGGCATAAAAGAAAGTAACAGAAGCTGGAGGAGATATGGCGAATATTTTACAGGTGACAACGCCGAGTCTGAATACTGATAATCGTAATATATTAAATCCGCAGGATCCACGGCAGGCGGGCCAGGCAGTCCATAATCCGGTAGATCCCACCCGGGTGGTGCGGGCTGACGGTAAGGACGGCGAGCAGACAGGAGCCAATACGCAGGATGCTTTGCTCAGTGTGCTGGATTATGACAGCAACTACGGGGCCTTTGTCAAGGGCCTGGGTGAGAATGGGAATCTGTCAGCAGTCATGGAACGTCTTTTGTTTGGCGATATGGCAGGGCTGCGCGGGGCGGAACAGGCTGAGGTAAGCGCTCTTGTCGAGAGGTTTTTGATGTCCATGCGTATGGACTCGCCGGAAGACCTGCTGCAATATCTGCAGGGACAGGGAGAGCTGCAGGCCAGATTTGCGGGAGATTTTTTCAATAAGCTCCGCTCGCTTTTATCACAGAGTCCCTCGGACCGCCTGAAGGAGGCTGTTCTGGCATTTTTGAAAGGGTACAATGATTTTTCTTCCGGAGCGCACCTGTTGCAGCAGATGCGTTCCCTGACTGAGGATATTGAGCAGCTGCTGCTGCGTGCCTATCGGGAAGAATTCCGCGGGCTGGCGGATTCTATGAACTGGGATGCCCAGAATGGGGATACAGAAGGGAATGCGGGTATCCTGAACCAGAGGCTGATCCCCTTTTTATCTTCTTATATTTCGCGTACTCATGATTACGGGGCTGTCCGGGAAGCGACAATGCTCCTGATTTTTCATGCCGTCCGGTATGAGAACGGGGATAAGGGGCGGCTGTTTGGCCTCTTTGACAATATGCTGGGCAACCGCGATTTCGGCCGCCTGTTTAAGGGGGATGCGGAGGCGGACATGGAACAGCTCTTGATGAACGGGGCCAGGGAGAGCCATCCCCCGCTTTCGGAGTTTGCGGATAATCTGGCAACCCTGCTTTTAAAGGGGGCCAACGGACACGGAGGCCTGGAGAACGTACAGCAGTTTTACAATATCATGAACGGTATGCTGATCAATGAAAGCGTTTATATGCCGCTGCTGCATTTTATCCTTCCTTTCCAGTATGAAGAGAATAATGTGATGTCGGAGATGTGGGTTGATCCGGATGCCAGGAAGGATAATGAGGATGAGGGGAGAAAGATCAAACTGTTTTTGAAGTTTGATATTCAGAATGTAGGGAAGTTCGAGCTGGTAATGACCTTGCAGAACCGTCAGTCCCGTGTCCAGCTTTTTGTCCCGCCCCAGTTAGCGAAGCAGGAGAAGCAGATCCAGGCCGGGGTGGCGGATATCCTGAAGAGGAACGGGATCCGTTTCAGCCAGCTGCTGGTAAGGGAGAGAGTCCGGGACCGGAGGGTGGATGAGGTTTTTCCGGAGATTCGGGAGAAGGAGAGGACAATCAATGTCAGAATTTGATGATTTGATGCGGCAGAAGGCGGTTGCCCTGAAGTATAATCCGGAGAAGAACGGGGCGCCGATTATCGTGGCCTCTGGTATGGGATATCTGGCGGAAAAGATCACAGAGACTGCCATGGAAGCAGGGGTTCCGGTTTATGAGGATAATTCATTGGCGACGCTGCTGACCCAGCTGCAGCTGGGGGCGGAGATTCCCCAGGAGCTGTATCAGGCAATTGTAGATATTTACATCTATTTCCTGGGGTATGTGCCGGGACAGGAACCGGAGGAGGCCGGGGCTGAGGAAGAACCTGCGGAAGTGGGGGGAGAGCCGGAGGCGCCGGCTGGGAACTGAGGCCGGGATACAAGGCTTTTGCCTTTCCCGGCAGGAGATTGCTGGTTCAGGATACAGGAGGTTTTTATGATTTACAGAATAAAGAAAAGTGCGGCGCTGTTGTTGGCGGTATTATGTCTTCTGGCGGCAGTGCCTCTGGAGGCTTTGGCTGCCACGAAGCCGATCAACTCGGTGAGTGTGAAGGTTTCTTCCAAGATGGAACCGGGAAGCCATCTTCCGGATATTCAGATTGGCAGCGGTTCCGCCGCTGACGGAGGAGTTACGGTGGGAGCCAGCGGCCGTTATACGGTGACAGCGGCCGAGTGGGTGGATAAGAATTCCAAGGAGATCACGGCGGGGGACGAGCCGCGGATGAAGGTAACGCTGACGCCAAGCGATGTCAGCGAGTATTATTTCCTCGCCAGCTATAAGTCCTCGAATGTGAAGATCAGCGGAGGATCCTTTGTCTCAGCCAGGAGGGATGGCGATTCCCTGGTCGTTACCCTGCGGGTAAAGGCGATCAAAGGCGATTACGATCCGCCGAAAGATGCCTACTGGAATGAGAAAAATCTTGGCGAGGCGCGCTGGGATAAGCCAGAGAATGATTCCGGCTATTATGAGCTTCAGCTCCTTCGGGATGAGAAGAACGTACATAAGGTGGCAAAGGTGTCCGGCAAGAGCTATAATTTTTACCCGTATATGACAAAAGAGGGAGAATATACCTTTAAGGTGCGTACGATTCCGGGAAATGAGGAACAGACGAAATACGGAAAAAAGAGCGACTGGGTGGAGTCCGGAGAACTGGAGATCACAGATCGCTATGTTTCCGACGGGAAGGGACAGCAGTCGAAGGATTCTTCTGTGGTCAAAGGCACCACGGGCAAGGTCGGCTGGTTCGAGGAAGGCGGCGTATGGGGATATCGTTATCCGGACGGCCGCCTGTACCAGGACTGCTGGCAGGAGATCGACGGCTACTGGTATTATTTCAATGCGGACGGGAACATGCTTACAGGCTGGCAGTCGATCGGAGGAAAGCGCTTTTACCTGCATGGCAGCGGGCAGATGGCGCTTGGCTGGGTGCGGATCTCTGACCTCTGGTATTATTTCCGGCCGGAGACCGAGGGAGAGGAGCCGAAGGGTTCCCTGGTATCTCCGGGCTGGCGGGTGATCGGACCCTATTATTATTACTTTAATGAGGATGGAAGCCTGTATACGGGCTGGCTGCGGGAGGGAGATAAGCTTTATTACCTGAACACGGTGGACAACAGCCTTCAGGGCGCGATGTTTACCGGCTGGATCCGCAGGGACGAGAAGACTTATTTTGCAGACTCGAACGGGGAGATCCTGGAGGGCTGGAACCAGATTGACGGTTCCTGGCATTATTTTTATCCAGGCACCGGAGAGATGGCGCATGATACGACAATAGACAGTTTTTATATTGATTCGGACGGGATATGGAGATAGGCGATGTCTGACAGAAGTGAGGTAGGGCAGAGAATGCAGGGAAGGAACAGGTTAGAGCCGGGACGGCTTGGAAGAGCGGCAAAAGCGGGGATGAGCCTGTTTGCGGCGTTGGCCATGGCTGCAGGGATGGCGGTCTCGGGCTATGGAGCGGAGTCCAGTGTCATCGAAAGTCTTTCGGTTACGTTCAAGACGACATACGGGGAACCGGAGGAGATTCCGGATCCGGAGATCAGCATCAGCGGAGGCGGGTGCACTCTGGGAGACATCCAGTTCCGCACGGATTATGACAGGTGGAAGCCGGGGAAGAAGGTTCGGGTAGAGCTGACGGTTCATGCTGACGAGGGAAAGATCTTTCCTGCCTCGATCAGCCGTTCCAAATGTAAGGTCAAGGGCGCGGAGTTTGTATCAGCGAAGGCTCTGGATAACGATACTTTGCAGGTGAAGGTGGATTATCGTCCGGTAACGGTTCTGGGCAACACTGCGGAGGCAGGCTGGAGTTCTTCCCGGCGGAGGGCTGTCTGGAAGCCGGTGGACTATGCGCCGGGATATTCGCTGGTACTGTACGGCAATGACAAGGCGGTCAAGCGCATGACTGTGACGGGCGCCAATTCCGTGAATCTGACAGAATTTATGGACGATGTGGATAAGACCTATTATTATGAAGTGAAGGCGATCCCGGTGACTTCTGACGAGAAGAAATATCTGAAAGAAGGAGAGTTTGTCACTTCCACGGACCAGGAATTCGATGCGGATGATCTGGAGAGCTGGAACAACAGCAGTTCTTCTGGCAGCGGCGGGCCCGGAGGAAGCAGCAGCGGCAGCAGTGCGGGACCGGGCGGCGGCCCGGGGGACGGCGGAGCCATCCGCGGAAACAATTATATCCTGCCCGACGGGAGAAAAGATACCAGCACCTGGAAGAAGGTGTCGAACCGCTGGTACTATTTCGACCAGAATGGGAATATGACAAAGGGCTGGCAGAATATCAACGGATTCTGGTATTACATGAATGATAACGGTGAGATGCAGACCGGATGGGTCAATCCGTCCGGGGATTCCTGGTATTATATGAACGAGAACGGCGGTATGAGTACGGGCTGGATCCAGCCGCATCCGGGAGAGTGGTATTATCTGGACGGATCCGGCAATATGCAGCGCGGTTGGGTTCTGCTTGACGGCAAATGGTACTATCTGGACGGAAGCGGACGGATGCAGCGGGGCTGGGTTCAGGTATCCGGCAAGCGGTATTATCTGAACAGCGACGGGAGTATGGCAAGCAATACTACGGTGGACGGCCGCAGGCTGGGAGCCGACGGAGCAGAGGAATAGGGACTCTTTGTTCAGGAGTCATGAGGATAAAATAAGGAAGAAAGAGGACAGGATATCATGGGTTTGGTAACTTCGGTAGCGCCGCTGGAGGCATTACAGGTACAGAAGGTACAGGATACACAGAATCAATATACAACACAGTCTGCCGGGGCAGAGAAAACCAATGGAAGTTTTCAGAATATATTCAGGAATGTGAGCCAGGGCATTTCCGAGAGCATGGATTCCATTTTTGAGGAGGCTGCTTTGCGGTATCAGGTTCCTTTGAATCTGATTAAGGCAGTGGCCAAGGCGGAGTCTGATTTCAATACCAATGCGGTCTCTAAGGCAGGGGCAATCGGGGTGATGCAGCTGATGCCGTCGACTGCCCGGTCACTGGGAGTTACGGATCCCTATGACGCACGTCAGAACATTATGGGGGGGACGAAGTATCTGAAGGAGAATCTGGAACGGTTCGGAGGGGACGTCAGTCTGGCTCTTGCCGCTTATAATGCAGGGCCGAACAGTGTTCAGAAATATGGCGGTATCCCGCCTTACAAAGAGACGCAGAATTATGTCAGAAAGGTTACCTCTTATATGGGGGGAGAACCGATTTATTCGGGAAAGATGGTCAACAGCGGGACGAATCGTATGGGAAGCCTTTACGGAGATACTTACGGACAGCTGGCCGGACTCTATGGGGGAAGCCTTTATGGAACATCCGCCTATAATCCTCTGGCCGGCTTATACGGAATGTCTATGGCCGGAGGGATGGATCTTACCGGACTTCTTGGCAGTGCAACCGAGGGGGAAGGGGATACCATAACGATGGATAAGGCGAGCTATGCCAGCCTGATTCAGCTATTGCGGATGCAGATGATGATGAATGCCAGCAGAGAGGTCGGCTCGATTACATTATAACAGGGAAGGGTGGGCTGTGTCATGAGATTAAGGGATTGTGAGCGCTGCCTGGTATATGGAACCGATAACCGGCCATTGTCCAGAGCCAGAGTGGAGATCGATAACGAGATGGGAATCCGGCTGTTTTTCCGGAATCCGAAGCTCCGCAGTGTCCGGTTCCGGACAACGATTGATTTTTATGACCGCTCTCAGGGGGTGGTGCGCTGCCGCTGTGAGCTGGTGATTCAGAGGAATTCCTATCCGAACAGGATGAAGGAACCCTGGATGGCGGATTGTGAAATTCTGGATATCGAGGAGATATTCCAGCGGCAGAAGGATCTGCGGGTAGATGTCCAGCTGTGGATGGAATTTCAGACAGAGTCGGGCTGGTTCTTTTCCGGCACGATCCGCAATATCAGTGCGGGAGGGATTCTTTTATCTACTCCTCAGGTGCTGAAAAAGGATGATCTTCTGTCATTCCGTTACCGGTTTGGTACAGAGGACTGTGAGGTAAAGGCAAAGGTGCTGCGGCCGGGGGGACTGGTACGTGGAGAATATACGTATGGATGTCAGTTTCAGAGGCTGTCTCTGGAATCAGAGGCTGCCATAAGAAAGTTCGTTTTTGCCAAACAGGTAGAAAAGCAGAATAAGAAGGGAAGAGAATAGAAGCGAGATGAAGATCAATCTGGTAATGATTGTCAGGAATGAGGAGCGTTCTCTGGAACGCTGTCTGCGGACGGTAGAGGGACTGGTGGACAAAAAAATTGTGGTGGATACCGGTTCGACGGACAGGACAGCGGAGATTGCAAAGGAAATGGGGGCAGAGGTGCATTCCTTTACTTGGGCGGATGATTTTTCCGCTGCCCGCAATTATGCCCTGGATCAGTCGGATGGTGACTGGAATCTGGTTCTGGACGGTGACGAGTACCTCAGGGCAACCACCCGTGACAGGCTGGAGGAGGCGCTGTCCGGCAGGGAGGGAAGATGGCTGGGCTGTATCACGAGATATGATTCCTTCCGGAATGAGGACGGAATCAGTATGAGCACGGCTATTCTTCCAAGACTGCTCCCGAAGGGGATCCGTTATGAAGGCGAGATCCATGAACAGCCGGCAGGAGATTATCCATGCTATATGATTCCGCTGCAGGCGGATCACGACGGTTATCTTTATGCCGATAAGGGGGAGAGGAATCTTCCTTATCTGAGGCGGGCAGTTGAGCAGCATCCCCAGGATGCATATTATATATTTCAGCTGGCTGATACCTTGCGGAATCTGAAGAGGCAGGAGGAGAGCCTGCCTTATTTCCGTGAGTTTTACCGTCTGTCTGGGAAGAACGACGGTTATCGGCCAAACGGCGTGGTGCTTTATCTCTATACTCTTCTGGATCTGGCGGCGAATGAACATCTGGATGAAGCGGCTGCGGTTATTGAGAAGGAAGGGCCTGTCCTGGGAGAATGGTCGGATTTCTGTTTTGTGTGCGGACTCTTCTATATGAAGCGTGTAATGTCAGATGTGGGGCGCTACATTGACCTGCTCCCGAATATTGAGCGGTGTTATCTGAAGTGCCTGGAGCTGGGTGAGCAGCCGGAGGCCGGCGGTGTTGTAGGCACCGGTTCCTTCCGGGCAGCATACAATCTGGGAGCCTGGTATGAAGTCTCCGGCCAGATGGACCGGGCGGCCCGCTCGTATCTGATGGCAGCGAAAGAAGGGTTTGCGCCTGCGGTGAAGAGAATCAAAAGAGGGTGGAATTGAACCGGCTGGAGGTGAGAAAGATGGCTGGAAATGATCCAATGTTTAGTTAAACTTTGCCGAAAGGTACGCCTTGGAAAAAGAGGGGAGAGGCGCTCTGAAGTGGTCTGTTGTTTTTTCCGGTTTCGGGATCAAGAATTCCTAAAACCCCTGATTTTTGCTAAGAACGAAACGAAAATCCCCGAACTCGCTTCGCTCAGACAGCGGGGATTTTCGTTTCAACGCAAAACTCAGGGATTTAAGGACTTCTAAATCCCTGCAAAGTCAAAAACAGTAGACCACTTCGGAGCGCCTCTCCCCTCTTTTTCCAAGGCTGAATATTCTCAGAGTTAAACCAAATGATGTTGGATTATTTTCAGTTGTTTTTCTCTGCCCTTTCAAGGCTAAATATTGTCAATGGCTAATAAACAAAAACTTGCGTTTATCGTTTGTCAGATGTTCTTATCTGAAAACGGAAGGGTTTTATACCCTTCCGGAATGAATGTTGACAGGCAGATGTGAAAGAAAAGTGAAAACTGAAAAAAATGCAAATACACTCTTATGTAAGCCGGAAATCCTGCCGATATTATAATCAACAGATAAAAATATAAGAGTTGCGGCTTTGCACGGCCAACAGCCGCATGATGAACTGTATTGATGGAAGGTGGTTGGTTAATATGGTCATACAGAATAATATAGCAGGATTTAACGCTTCCAGGAACAAGGGGATTACAGAGGGCAAGATGCGGAAGTCTCTGGAGAAGCTTTCCTCCGGATACCGTATCAACCGGGCCGGTGACGATGCTGCCGGGCTGGCGATTTCAGAGCTGATGCGGAATCAGATCACGGCTCTCGATCAGGCAATGCGGAATGTGAATGACGGGATCAGTATGACTTCGACCGGCGAGGGTGCGCTGTCCGAGGTGCACTCCATGCTGGGAAGGCTGAAGACTCTGGCCATCCAGTCAGCGAACGGCACCTATACCACTCTGGCACGCGAGAATCTGGATGCCGAGCGGATGCAGCTTCTGGATGAGATTGACCGGATTGGACAGACGTCGGATTTTGACGAGATTCCTTTGTTTGACGCAACTTCGGCGCTGCCTACGGATTATGTTCCGCCGGAGAAAAAGGATGACATTACCTTGCAGATCGGTGCGTCCGGAGACGAGATTCTTGATGTTCCGCGGTATTATATGAGCAGTAAGGCGTTGCTGCTGGATGATACGGATTTTACCAGCCTTACGGCGTCGAATGAAGCAGTGACCAAGATCGATGAGGCGATCGAAGCGGTGGCTGATATCCGTGCCAGTTTTGGCGCGGCGCAGAATCATCTGGAGCATACTCACAACAATCTGAGCGTTACCTCTGAGAATATGACCGTATCGGAGAGCCAGATCCGCGATACGAATATGGCGGAAGAGTTCACCTCATATACGAAGGACAATATCGTCTACCAGGCTTCCAATTCGATGGTAGCGCAGGCGAACTCGGTTCCGGAGCTGATCCTGCGGTTGCTGCAGTGATGATGTGTTTTGGGTTATAAGCTCTGGGCTTTTTTGTCAGGCATTGACGGAAGAGGAAAAAATGGGGTCAGAGCGGCGAATAAGATAAGAGACAGAGGAGCAGGGGAAGGCCGCAGAGTCGGATATTTCACCCTGCTTTTTGTATGGACTCTAATATTTTGTTGCTTTGCAGCGCAGCAAATCTGATGTCCTGTTGTTTAGCGGGGGAGGTGCTGATTTGGTTATATATGGATTCTGTGCATATGTATCACATGATTTTCATAAGGATTTCAGTAACTTTTTTGTTTCGGGTGGCAATACCCTCAGTGGATAAAGGGCGTGTGTCCCCTTGCCCACTGAGGGTAATGTCAGTTGATTAAGGAAACGAGAAACACAGCCAAGGAAGCGCTTAACTTACTATAGAATTTTTTGAAAAAAGAATGAAAATTATCCTTAACCTTTTCTCAAAATTGACGATATACATTCATATAGGGTGAGAGGACATCAATTAACGATAGACTTTTACCGACTCTCCGGTGCAAGGGCCCGCATGGGAGGGGATTCGGGGACAGGGAGGTTCCCGGAGCACTGATCAAGGACAGGAGGAGCGATTTATGATTATTCAACACAACATAGCAGCGATCAACTCTTACAGGAACTTAGGTGTCAACCAGAGCGGATTGAACAAAAACTTAGAGAAGCTGTCATCCGGTTACAAGATCAACCGTGCCGGTGATGACGCAGCAGGACTGGCGATTTCCGAGAGCATGAGATCTCAGATCAATGGCCTGAACCAGGCGGCAAAGAACGCACAGGATGCGATCGGTTTGATTCAGACGGCTGAAGGTGCTCTGACCGAGGTGCACTCCATGTTGCAGCGTCTTACCACTCTGGCTTCCCAGTCTGCAAACGGCACCTACAATACCGTAGCGAGAGGCAACCTGCAGAGCGAGGTTTCCGAGCTGCTGAAGGAAATCGACCGTATCGCTAACAACACCGATTTCAACGGCATTAAGCCGCTGGCAAACGAAGGTAGCGCTGGAAAGATGACCTTCCAGATCGGCCCGAGCGGAAAAGAAACGATCGTTGTAAACAGCCAGGCTATGACCGTAAGCGGTATCCAGGCAGCTATTTGGGATAGCATGACCGGTTTTGATAGGGATAAGCAGGCAGAGGGCAAGACGCAAAATCTTACTAATGCAACTGTTAAGTTTGATAAAGCATCTAGCGGTGGTACAGTGCAGGTTACTGGACAGCAAAATGGATATATTACTTCAAGCGGAATGGTGAATTCGTCTGCATATACTACTCAGAAGGCTGCTTATTCTGCAGCAAAGTTTGCAGGTGGCAGCACCGGTGTATCTGCACTGCTTCCGACCCTGAACATTTCCGGCAGCAGCACCGTAGTTGCTAACGCAGCAATCGACACCATCAATGCCGCTATCAACGCAGTATCCAGCTACCGTGCGAAACTCGGTGCCGCTCAGAACAGACTTGAGCATACGGTTAACAACCTGAAAGTTACTTCTGAGAATATCACCTCTGCCGAGAGCCGTATCCGTGATACCGATATGGCAGACGAGATCACCGCATTCACGAAGAACAACATTCTTCTGCAGGCATCTCAGTCCATGCTGGCACAGTCCAACTCCGTACCGCAGAGCATCCTGAGCCTGCTGCAGTAATAGCTGCATAGGAACCGGTTGTGATTCGGTTACGTAAGATTGACTGAACCGATTGTTTTAAGATAGTGTTATGGCCCGCCGGG
The DNA here is from genome assembly GCA_910575255.1 of Lachnospiraceae bacterium. Lineage (GTDB taxonomy): Bacteria > Bacillota > Clostridia > Lachnospirales > Lachnospiraceae > Brotaphodocola. The sequence goes on from CAJTEM010000001.1 coordinate 214,521, forward strand.
TAAAACCGGCGGGCTTTTATCGTTATTTTGACAATCAGCAACCTTCATACCCTCTCTTCGGTTGCGTACCTCTCACGAAAAGAAATGCTTCTTTTATCAGCCTCCGTTGGTTCTAAAAGCAACTCCCCCTTAATTTTCCTCTAAAAAAGCCGATATATAATCTATATAATAATCTGATAAGCCCATCTGCCACACCTCCGATCCAGCTATTTTCTGTCAGGCTGCCGGGAGATGGCTTTTTTCATTAAGGACTCCAAACAGAAAGAGGACAAAGACATGAAGACAGCAAACCATGTACGGATTTCCCAATGCATGATCGTAAAAAATGAAGAAAGGAATATCGAGCGTGCCCTGTCCTGGGGGAAGCCGCTGATGTGGGAGCAGATCGTGGTCGATACCGGCTCCACTGACCATACAGTGGAGATAGCGCAGAGATTGGGAGCGCAGGTCTATCATTTCCCCTGGATTCATGACTTTGCGGCTGCGAAGAATTATGCCATTGAGCAGGCCAAAGGGGACTGGATTGCGTTTCTGGATGCGGATGAGTATATGATGCCGGAGGATGCCGGGAAGCTGGCGGCAGTCATAGAAAGCCTGGAACCGGATCGGTTTGACGGGATCTCCACGGGTTGGCAGCAGCTGGATGGGGAGGGAAGGATCTTTGCTTCCGGAACCCAGATTCGTTTTTTTCGGAATCGTCCGGATATTCGTTACCGCAGAAGGATCCATGAGCAGTTGGAATCGATCGAGGGAAGAAAGCTGCGAATCGGGGATGTGGTAGCTTCCCTTTCTATCTTTCATACCGGATATCAGGGAGAGGCGTATGCAAAGAAGACGAAAAGCGGCAGGAACCGACTGCTGATACTGGAAGAACTTAAGGAGCATCCGGAAGATTATGAGATGATGGGCTATATGGGGGATGAATGTCTGGATGACGGAGAGCGGGAAGAGGCCAGGGCCTGGTATCAGCGTGCCATCCTTCATATGCCGTCCTGTCTGTCTGAGGAGGATCAGCGGAGCGCTGCCACTTATACCCGGCTTTTGATTCTTCTGACAGAGAGGGAAGACGCTTCCTGGGATTCGGCAGAAGAAATCTATCTTCAGGCAGCAGAACGTCTGCCGAAGGAAGCAGATTTTGATTATATTGCCGGAAGGTTTTTTGCGGCCAGCGGGAATGCCAGGCAGGCGGTCCATTATCTGGAGGGAGCGCTGGGAAAACTGAATGCATATGGCTGCTCGAACCGGGCGCTTATACTGGCAGGGAATCTGATGGAGGCTTATGAGCTTCTGGTGCGCTGCTGCTACGAGGCAGGGGAGAGCCAGAAATGTGTGAGTTATGCGGTGGCCTGTCTGCGTGCAGACCGCTATGCGATGCCTGTGCTCTCGCGCCTGCTGCTGGTTCTTGCATCGGATAATGGGAGCGGGAGTCAGGAATATCCCAGGGTGCTGGAATTCTTTGCCGGACTCTATGATTTTTCTGCACTCAAGGATCGGCTGTTCCTGATAAAGGCAGCACAACGGACAGAATGTAAAGGCTTTGCTGCTTTTGCGGCGGATCGGCTTTTGAACCAGCAGGAGAGAGCCGCAATGGGCCTTGACTGAGGGAGAAGCAACAAAATACAGAGGATAGAAAGAGAGAACAGGTTTCCGAAAGCGAATGGAGACGGGAAGAGAGGAGACAGTGGTATGAAGAGCCGCAGCAGGGCAAAGATTTCTCAGTGTATGATTGTTAAAAACGAGGAGAGGAATATCGAGCGTGCGCTTTCCTGGGGAAAGGGTGTGGTAGCCGAGCAGATTGTCGTGGATACCGGTTCGACAGACCGGACGGTAGAGATTGCAGAGCAGATGGGGGCAAAGGTCTATCATTTTGAATGGATTGATGATTTTGCGGCAGCGAAGAATTTTGCGATCAGCAAAGCGAAGTATGAGTGGATTGCACTGTTGGATGCGGATGAATATTTTTCAGAAGAGGATGCCAAAAAGGTCTTATTTTATGTGAGACAGCTGCAGGACAAGCGTTATGACGCGATTCTCTCTGCCTGGGTGCATCTGACGGATGAGGGAAAGGTGGTGGCAGTGGGAACCCAGTCCCGGGTATTCAGAAATGCCAAAGGCTTGCGGTATGTGGGGAGAATCCATGAATATATCACCTCTGTGGATGGCTCGGACTTCCGGTTTGTGGATGCGACCAAGGAGCTCTCGATCTATCACACCGGTTATGGAGAGATCGGACATCAGCATAAGGTGTCAAGCGGCCGGAATCTGAGGATCATTTTGAAGGAGCTGGAGGAACATCCGGACAGCCATCGGATGCTGGGATATCTGGGAGATGAATATTATTCCGCGAATGATCTGGAGAAGGCGGAGGAGGCATTTCGTAAGTCGATCTCTCTGATGCCGGATACGGTTGAGACGTTGGATCCCATCCGCACGGCAATGACATTTACCAAGCTGATGGAGATCCTTTATGCACATATGGATACCACGGAAGACAACTTTATGGAGATCTATCACAAAGCGATTCGGCGTCTGCCGGAGGAGGGGGACTTTGATTTTTATGCCGGAAAGTATTTCTCGCGGCATGGGAATTATCAGGCGGCGGAGCGCCATCTGAAACGGGCTCTTTCGCAGCTGGAAAAGTATGGGACAGCCTTTAAATCGATGTTTTTGTCCGGGGATATCCGTCAGGCTTATGAGATGCTTGCGACCTGCTGCTTTAATAACCGGAATCTGATGGAATGTATCAATTATTCTACGGTTTTACTGAAAGCGGATCGCTATCTGATGAGCACATTGTTTTTGATGCTGACGGCATTCTTCCTCGATGAGAGCAGTGGGAGAGCAGAGGCGGCTTCGGCATCGGCGGTAGCAGCATTTCTGGGGCAGAATCTTTATGACTTTTCCACGCTCAAGGATCGGCTGTTTGTCCTGAAGGCGGCCATGAAAGCGAATTATGGAAGTATGATTACCGTGATCCGGGGAATGTTTAGTCCGGAGGAGCTGCTGGTGGTGGATCAGGCTCTGGCAGGAGAGGAAAGCAGGGAATGAGGTCAGTACAACAGTCAGAGCCTGCCATGGGGACAGTCCATGGCAGGCTCTGGTTATGAGGTGTTTTTCCGGCTTTGCTATAGGGAAGAACTCATTTTCGACTCTGTATATCCCTGGATTCCAGCAGTTGTATTGTCCTTTTGAACTCTTCTACCGTTATCCCTTGCATCTGGGCAGCATTTTCTATCGTCAGGGTATTATTCTTTACCAGTCGGTTCAGCATAATGAATTCTCCAGTGGTTATGCCCTCAGCCAATCCTTCGGCCTTTCCCTCAGCCAATCCTTCGGCCTTTCCCTCAGCCAGTCCTTCGGCCTTTCCCTCAGCCAGTCCTTCGGCCTTTCCCTCAGCCAATCCTTCGGCCTTTCCCTCAGCCAATCCTTCGGCCTTTCCTTCAGCCAATCCTTTCGCTTTTCCCTCAGCCAGTCCCTCTTCCCTGCTTTGTTCTTGCACATAGGCACGCCAGGCTCTGTCATCTCGTAACTTTTTCATATAAGCCTCATACCAAAGCCTTAGAGGATTGCTCAGACTCATTCGCTGCAGAGTCTGGATAGCCGTCAGGATTCCGGGATTTTTCGTTCTTGATTTCAGCATTTTTATGTCCCCCTCTGTTTCAATATTAAAGAATCGGATCCAGTCGTCAACATGATTCTGACCGGTCAGTTGCTTTTTCAGTTCCAGTACATGGATTTCCAGTGCATCAGAAAATTCGTTTCCTGCACTGTCGCGGAGCCGGTATATGCTGTGATATTCCTCTCGTTCACTTAGGTTGAAGTCCAGGAGACTGATGCCAATACATCTGCACAGGCGGGAATAATCCTGTCCTGTAAGAAGATCCTCGGTAAATAATTTACAGAGATAAAATAATTGCCTCTTATCCCAGGCTTTAAAAAACCTGATCTGCATCTCAATATTGAGTTTCGTATTATCATTTAAGTCAGCCACAATATCCAGGATGCCCAGTTTTTTCTTTCTGTGACTTCTTCTTAAAAATGTATTTCTTAATCTCACAGAACGAACCTGCTCCATGGAAAGGGAAAGAATATCCTGAATAAAATAACGCAATACGATTTCTTCATGGAACAATTCTTTAATAAAATAATCATATTTTGGTGAAAGGATCATTCGCCTGTTCCTCCTTTTTGTGATAAGAGATACCGAAAAATATGGAAGAAATAACGAATGATATAATTACCTGTTCTTATTATATTCATTTTTTCGGTATAATTCAATGGTTTTTGAAATAATCCTGAGAATATTCTTTCAGCTATTAATTTCCATGGCATATCTTTTTACTTAACTGACATTGCCCTGGAAACGTATTGTTATTTGCATATTAGTGGGTAAAATTAAGAAAAATGAAATCTGTAAAAGCGAGTAAAGGAATAAAGGATAAAAGAATAAAAGAAAACAATTCTGCCGGTCAGGAGCCAGTCTGCCAAGAGGCAGGAAGGCTCCTTTTAAGATTCCGGCAGGGAAACGGCCCACAGGGGTCCGCCGCTGTCATAGGCATCCTTCAGCTCATCCATCAGCTGCTGCAGATCCCACTCCTTGGTACAGTTCACATAGTTGGCGGGATCGGCAATGGAGACATTTCCATTGTCATAAAGCTGGGTAATTACAATAAAATGGCCATTCTGAGTCAGCGTACCGCGGCCCATCAGAGCGACCAGGATATGTCCGCTGCGGAGGAGTCCTGCGGCATTCTCGGCCGAGCGGTCACTGACACTTTCTACCTGGAGACCAAAGGCAGAGATGCTGTCCGGAATCAGGCTGTGATAGGAACCGCTGTGGCGGGCATAGCCGTTGTTGGCAGCGGACCATTCAGCCATATCGATGGGAGTGACACCGGAGGAACCAAAGCTGTTGATTACCATTGCCACACAGACAGGGCCGCAGCCATATCGGCTGATGGGATCCAGGCCTCCATAGAGGTAATCCTTCCAGCGGATATCCCCCTGGCTGTAATAGAGCATAGGGCCTAAGGCAGTGTCTATCATAAAGGAATAGACAGCATCCTCCTGGGGTAAAAATACGGGCTCCGCATGAAGGCCGGAGACCTCTCCGAGGTCGGAAGAGCGGTCGATATAGGGGACAGATTCCGAATTCTCTGACATAGAAGAGAGGGGCGTGGGAGCCCCGCCTTCAATAGAGACGGTCTTGTCCGTCCTGCCCGATTCTTTAGCGGCAAGCCGTTTTTGCTGCCAGGCATTTTTCCATTCCTGACGGATCGCGGCCTGGCGTTCCAGCAGGTCAGAAGCCTGCCTGGCTACATAGGTTGTCAGGTTGTTGGCAGTATCCAACACGTCCTCCAGGGTAAAAGGCCGGAAATAAAAGAATAAGCTGGCGATGATGGCCAGAAAAGTGACAGCAATCGCAGTGGTCACCAGATATTCGGCCGGACTCTTGCGTATTCGGGATTTTTTTTGAACGGAACGTTTCCGAACGGTATCTGGCAGTTCGGAAGAAACAGGATAAGGGATACGATTTTGCATATGGGATAATGTTTGCATAAGAATAACGGTTCGAAATGCTCCGCAAGGCGCTGAGTACCGATGGAACTCGTTTTGCAGCGAACGAAGCAGAATACAGGCAACATTTCGCGCAAAAGAAAGCAGAAAACGGCGGACCGGATCCCCTATCCTTTTGCGCGAGAATAAGCTAATACGAAAATCTCTCTCAGGATTGTTTGGAAAGCCTTGCCATAACCACCTGAGGGATAGAGGTTAAGGCAGATTGGACGCAGACAGCTCCGGCCCGGTAAGCCTCCATAGGCATTCCATAGACCACGCAGGTCTCCCGGTTCTGGCCGATGGTGTAGGCTCCGGCCTTACGCATACGCAAAAGGCCTGCGGCGCCGTCGGATCCCATACCGGTCAGGATGATGCCGATGGCACGGTTCCGTACGCTGGAAGCTACGGAGTCGAAAAGTACATCTACAGATGGCCGGTGACCGCTGACCTTGGCTTCGTTGGTACAGCTGACGGAGTAACCGGATCCCATCCGGACAACCCGCATCTGCAGGCCGCCGGGAGCCAGAAGAATCTGTCCGGGCTGAATCTTATCACCGTGGCTGGCTTCTTTTACCTTGAGCTGGCAGATACGGTTCAGACGTTCGGAATACATGGCAGTAAAGCCAGGCGGCATATGCTGAGTAATGACAATCCCTGGCATCCGGGAAGGAAACTGTCGGACAACTTCAAGAATTGCCTCGGTTCCTCCTGTGGAGGCGCCGATGGCAATCACGTCAATATTGCCGAAGTTTGCCGGTAATCGGGTGGAGGAGACCGGAGAATGTGTTGCAACGGCGGAAGAAGCTCCCAGATCAGCAGCCGAAAGAGGAGCATGTGCAGCGCTTCCGGTGACCGTCCTGGGGGCAGGAGCCTCCGGGATAGAGCCGGGAAGCCGAACCCTGGCATCCACACCGGCACATAACTTGGATTTCAGGGTTGCTAAAAAGGCTTCCTTCCCGCCCTCCATATTCATATCCGGTTTACGCACGAAATCAACGGCACCCGCCGCCAGGGCATCAAATACCCGTACATTGAGAGAAGATACCAGAATAATGGGAAGCGGATGTACCGGAAGCACTTCTCTCAGGAAATCAATCCCGGTCATACCTGGCATCTCAATATCCAGAGTCAGGATATCCGGCTTGAGCTGCGGAAGCTTATTCTTGGCTTCTATAGCATTAACCGCATATCCGACGACCTCAAAACGAGGATCCGATCCCAGGTTTTGAACCATCCAGTTGCGGAACAGCATGGAATCATCAACGATCATCAGACGGATCTTACGCATGGTAATCAAACCTTCTTTCTAATCAAGACTACTTTCCCGACTTGCGGTAGATAGCGGGCTTGATATATTCATAAGGGCAGGTTGCTTTGGTCAGTCCTTCGGAATGGCCGATGAAAAGGTGGCCGCCGGGAACCGTAGCGTTATAAAAACGCCGTACCAGGGCATCCTTGGTATCCTGGTCGAAATAGATCATGACGTTACGACAGAAAATCAAATCGAATTTCCGTTTAAAATTGATGGGATCCATCAGATTGAAAGGACGAAAAATCACATTCTGCTTAAGCGCCGGGGACACCGTACAGTGGCCGGGCTTTGTCCTGACAAAATATTTCTTTTTCCAGGAATCCGGAAGAGGAGTAATACTTTCCTCATTGTAGGAGGCAGCAATCGCCGTATTCAGAATCTTCTGGGAAATATCCGTTGCGAGGATTCTGGTATCCCATTGGCTTGCCTGGGCGCCGAAAAATTCCTTTAGGTAGATGGAGATGGTATAGGGCTCCTCGCCGGAGGAACAGCCGGCACTCCAGATGGAAAGCACCTTGTCGCGGGAATGCTTGGCAGCAAGATCCGGAAGCACAACACTCTGAAAATACTTAAAATGCTCTTCCTCCCGCAGAAAATAGGTGTAATTGGTAGTCAGCTTATTGAGCATGGCGGTAACCATCTCAGAGTCACGGCCGGAGATGATCTCATCCACATAGGCAGAAAAATTCTGGAAACCCTGAGCTGCCAGTGTGTTGGAAAGCCGACTGACAATAAGCTGCTTTTTCTTGCTCAAATCAATACCATAATTTTTCTTAATATAAGTGTATAAGCGGTGGAAATCATTGTCGGTTAAGGTCAGCATCAGATTACTCCTGTTTCTTTATATCATGAATTATTCATCAGTGCTGGAAAGCGCCTGGCAGTCAATGGACATAAAGACGCTTCCGTCATCCATAATTACCATTCCGTCAAGCAGCTTCTGCTGCCTTTTCAAAGGAATGGGGCGTACATTCTTCAGGTTAATGTCAACAACCTGCCGTACGGAATCAACAAGAATTCCCAACGAGACAGAATTAATGTCCAGTATGATAATGCAGGTCTTTTCATCGGAATTGATACAACCCTTTCCCATACGAAGTTCCAGGTCTATGACCGGAAGAACCTGCCCCCGCAGGTTGATAATTCCTTTAATATAGGGAGCCACCAGCGGCAGGGTGGTGATGGTATGGTTGTTAATGATTTCGATGACATGCTTGGTGCTGATATATAAAATGAGGTCTCCGGACTCAAAGGTGAGGCAACGCTCCACGGTGGAATTCTCATTGGAATCCGTTGAATCATACATATCCAGGTTCTCCTGGTCATTCATTAGCTCAGACATGATTAATTCCTCCCTTCTTTATATGTTCTCCAGGGTCGCTGTATAGAGGCTCGGGACATCCAGAATAATGCTGATATTCCCGTCGCCCAGGATGGTACAGCCGCCCACACCGTAATTCTTAAGCTCAAAGGAGTTTAAGAAGACGGGCAGAGGCTTGACGACTACCTGCTGTTCTCCGATTAGGTCATCCACAAACAGACAGAAGGACCGGTCACTGGATTCGATCCACATCAAAATGCCGTCTTCCAGATTCGTGATTTCAGTGTCGATGTTATAGAACCGGTGAAGCCTTACTATGGGGTAGAAGCTGCCCATACGCTCTACCATCTCACTGCCGTTCTCATCCCGGATGATCTCGTCGGTCTGAATCTTAAAGGATTGACGGATATTTGCAATGGGGATCGTGAATATGGAGGAACCTACGGTTACCTTCATGCCATCCATGATCGCCAGAGTCAGCGGAATCTTCATCAGGAAGGTAGTGCCTTTACCAAGCTCACTGGAGAGGGAGACTACGCCGCCTACGGATTCCACGTTCTTCTTTACCACATCCATCCCCACGCCTCTGCCGGAGAACTCCGTGACCGTCTGGTTGGTGGAAAAGCCTGGCAACATAACTAACCCTAAGGCTTCCTTACGGGAATATTCGCTTTCCGGCTTGGTGAGGATGCCCCGCTCTCTGGCTTTGGCCAGAAGCTTGTCAGGATCCATACCCTGGCCGTCATCGGAAATGGTAATCATCACTTCCCCGCTGGTGTGGGAGGCGGAGAGGACAATCTCGCCCTGGGCATTCTTTCCTGCCCGGATACGGTCATTGACGTCGTCTTCAATCCCGTGGTCCATGGCATTGCGGACCATATGCATGATCGGATCCTGAATGCTGTCAACGATGGTCTTGTCAATCTCAGTATCCTCGCCAATGAGAGTCAGGCGGACATCCTTGCCCAGCTTCTGTTTCATATCCCGGACAATCCGGTTCATCTTCTGGAACACACCGGAGATGGGAACCATCCGCAGAGACATGGCAATGTCCTGCAGGTCATCTGTCAGCTTGCGGAGCTGACGGGCGGATTTCATAAAGTTGTCATAGGCATCCCGGCTCAGCTGATTCAGCTCGGGGGCAGAGGTAACCATGGATTCCGTGATTACGATCTCTCCCACGATAGCCTGCAGATCATCCAGCTTCATAAGGTTCACACTGATCAGATTCTGCTTGACCGGAGTGGCCGGAGCCTGTTTGGCTGGGGTCGGGGCCTTCGGAGCCGGTTCAGGGTGGGGAGCAGGGGCAGGCTGCCCGGCCGTGTCCGCAACCGGAGCAGGCGCGGGAGCAACCGGAGCCGGTTCCGGTTCCGGTCCGGAAGCAGTCATCAGCTCATAAGAACGGATATGATTCTGAGTCCGGAGAAGATCTCCGGCTTTTGCGGCGGTATCCTCCGAATCGAAAGCCATATAGAAGCCATCTTCGATAATCGTGGCGCAGGAGTCAGGATTCGATTCCATATGCTCCGGATAGTAGCGGAAGTCCAGTTCGCATTCCTTTAGTGCATTGATGATCATAAAGGCGCGCAAATTCTCCATCCCGATTCCTTCGTCGAGGAAAATATGAATGAAGCACACAGCGCCGGGATCCTCAGGAAGATTGCCCTCTGAGGATGGAGCAGAGGCAGAAGAGTCTGTCTTCGCTGTATCCGCCAAAGCTTTTGCATCAGCAGATGCATCAGTCGGAGCATTGCTGATCTTTTTTAAGAAATTGTTGATCTCGGAAGCAAACGCATCCATGTTTGTATCCAGAGGCTCCCCGCTCTCCACCTTTTCCACCTGTCCGCGCAGACAGTCTTCGGAACGGAACATCAGGTTAAACAGTTCCTTTTTGTGCTGGGAACTTAAGGAGTCAATCCCTTTGTCACGGATATAGAAGAACAAATCTTCTATATGATGCGCAATACTGGAGAGAGAGCCGAATTCCATCATGGCAGAGGAACCCTTGATGGTGTGCATGATACGAAAAATCTCATTGACGTCGTCGGATGAGAAATCGCCCAGCTTTTCATCTTTCACCAACATCTCATCCAGATTGTCCAACAGGGAGTTCGTCTCAAAAAGATATGTATCAAGCATACTTTCCATACCGTTATCCATTCGATACACCACCTATCCTTTTTAATGTTTTGCATGAAAATAAAACAGTCTTGTACCAATAAAAGAAGTATACCAGACCATAACATACTGATAACAATATCGACGGAAAACACAGATTATTAAGGGAAATGCAAATTTTTTAAAAAAATTTGTGATTTGTATTATATAATGGGAAAATGTGCCGAAATAGTATAAAAGAGTGTGGTAGTGGCAGCCCTCAAAATTCAGTCGGCGGCCGAGAAATGAAGGCTCAACAAGGAGGAGCAACGAATGAAGAATTTAAAGGTGGGTAAGAAGTTTCTTGTGTCTTTCGGCATTATTCTGACATTGTTTCTTGTGTCGGTCGTAGCGGCAGGCATAGGGATCTCCAAGACAAAGGCAAGCTATGAGAAATTCTATGAGGAAGATTATCATGCGATGGCGAATATTTACGAGATGCGGATCAGCCTTCAGCGGGCGTTGAAGGAGCTGCTGCTCAGCGTGGTGACTACGGATTCCTCGCAGACTGAGCAGCGGATAGCAACCGTGGATCAGCATGTGAGTAATATTCATGAAAAGCTGCAGTGGATTTATACCAATTATTCCGGCGATGTATCTTTGCTGAAGGATTTTGAGACAAAGATGAATGACGCTAAGGGCCTGCGTCTCCAGATTTATGAGTATGCCCGCATGAACAGTGAAGAGGGCGACCGTCTGGCTCAGGAGATACTTTTGAATGAGTATAATCCGAAGACGGAGGAATTCGCCAATATTCTCCAGACGGCATTTAATAACATGGAGGCCAGCTGTCAGAAGACGTATGATACTGCCATGGCATTGGACAACGCCCTTCTGGCGCTTGCGATTGTGATTGCGGCAGTTGCATTTGTCATTACGTGTGTGATTGCGGTTGCTTTGACGAACAATATCCTGAATCCGGTGAAGAAGATAGAGAATGCCATGGAAGAGATGGTCAAAGGTCATCTTTCCGTGGAAGTTAACTATGAGGCGGGGGATGAGTTTGGTGATATGTCCGGGAATATGCATAAGGTAGCTCAGGGTGTGGCGACGATCATTCGGGATATTGAGACCGTGCTGAGCGCCATGGCGAACGGGGACTTTACGGTTCATTCCACAGCGCCGGAGATTTATATCGGGGATTACCAGAAGATCTTCCATTCCATGAAAAAGATCAAGGACAGCTTCAATAATACACTGGCTACTCTGAATCGTTCCGCAGATCAGGTGTCTTCCGGTTCGGATCAGGTATCCTCCGGGGCGCAGGCTTTGTCTCAGGGAGCCACAGAGCAGGCATCGTCAGTCGAAGAGCTGGCAGCATCCATCAACGAGATTTCCGGTAATATCAACCGTAATGCCGAGAATGCCCAGGTGGCAGGACAGAAGGCACAGATGGTCGGAAATGTGGCCGGAGAGAGCAACCGCAGGATGCAGGATATGCTGAGCGCCATGTCAGATATCAACAATGCTTCCGGCGAGATCGGTAAGATCATTAAGACCATTGAGGATATTGCTTTCCAGACCAATATCCTGGCCTTGAATGCAGCAGTCGAGGCGGCAAGGGCCGGTGCGGCAGGCAAGGGATTTGCTGTAGTGGCGGATGAGGTGAGGAATCTTGCCAGCAAGAGTGCAGAGGCATCCAAGAACACAGCGGTATTAATTGAGAACTCTCTGCATGCGGTTGAGAACGGAAAGCGGATCGCGGACGAGACTGCCAAGTCTCTGGAGCAAGTGATGAACGGGATTACCGATGCCACCAGCATGATGGATTCCATTGCCAAGGCATCCAAGGAGCAGGCAGAGGGAATTACGCAGATTACCATCGGTATTGATCAGATATCCAGTGTGGTTCAGACGAACTCTGCGACAGCAGAGCAGAGTGCGGCAGCCAGTGAAGAGCTGTCCGGCCAGGCACAGATTCTGAAGGAGCTGGTGAAAAAGTTCCGCCTGGAAGGCCAGGGCAGTGTGAGTGCAATGCCGGAAACTGTGCAGTATGACTCTCATGAAGATGAGGATTATGTAGACTTATCTTCTTATACCAGCAGCAACTATGGCGGCAACGATAAGTATTGAGGATTAAGGAAGCGATTTTGGCTGTATAAGTGAAAAAGACAGTGTTGGTGTACAAGGGGCTTTGTCCTCTTGATACACTGATGCTGATTTGTCGTTACAGTCCTTTAATAAAAAGATGAGGTGAAGAGAATGAGGCATAGTATTAAACAGGATGTGGTGGTACGCATCGCTCTTATTTTTCTTATGGTGATTATCAGTGGGATTGTGACGGTCACCGGTATGGGAAAGGTGAAAAGACTCAGTCAGTCCACAGAAGAATGGACAGAGATTCATGCATTGGTGCTGACCGCGGAGAAGGCCCATTATGGCTGGGTTGAGAATCTGTGTTCGGCAGCCGTCATCGGAACGGAGTTTACCGGGAGCAAGGATTATAAGACCTGTGTGCTTGGCAAGTGGTTCTACGATCCGAGTTCTTCCAAGATTCCGAATGATCAGATTTTACAGCTGGTCGAGCAGATGAAGCCCATTCATCAGGCGATCCATGAGTCGGCTCAGACGGTTTTGGACTTGAGCAAGACGGATCAGAAGGCTGCGAATGACATGTATCTGAATACCACTAAGGCGAATGTGGAAAAGCTGGTGGGACTTTTGGATCAGGTGGCGGAGATTACCGATAAGCAGGTAACAGATAATCAGGCAGGGCTGCTTCGTGCAGTAGCCACAACGAAACTCGTCTCATTGCTATCTGTTCTTGTTACATTGGTTGTCAGTGTTTTGCTGGTGGTTTATGTGATGAACCGAATCGTAAAACCGCTGCAGATTGTCACGGAGTCCAGCCGGAGTCTGTCTGAGGGCAACCTTAACTTCCAGATCGATATTAACAGCAAGGATGAGATCGGTGTGTTGGCAGACAGTTTGAACAGCTCTGTCAAGACTCTGAAATCCTATATTTCCGATATTACTGCTGTGCTGAATGATATGGCAGGAGGAAATCTTGCCAGTGAGAGTAAGATTCAGTACATTGGTGATTTTGTAGAGATCCAGAAAGCAATCGGAATGATCAGCCGTGAACTGAGCGAGACCATGGATCAGATCCACTCTTCTGCCAGTCAGGTAGATGCCGGTTCGAATCAGGTGGCAGACGGTGCCCAGAATCTGGCCCAGGGAGCTACTGAGCAGGCATCAGAGGTGGATAACCTGATGCATATGATCGAGCAGGTTACCGAGCAGATCAATAAGAATGCGGAGAGTGCTGCGATTACCACAAAAGAAGCCGATCAGGTGGGGGAAAAGATTAATGTCTGTAACGGGCAGATGCAGGAAATGGCCGAGGCTATGCGTCAGATCAGTTTCTGTTCCGGAGAGATTCAGCATATTATCAAGACCATCGATGATATTGCCTTCCAGACGAATATTCTGGCATTGAATGCAGCCGTAGAGGCAGCAAGAGCGGGAAGCGCCGGCAAAGGATTTGCTGTGGTGGCAGATGAGGTGCGCAATCTGGCGGCAAAGAGTGCGGATGCGGCCAAGGATACGACAGAGCTGATCGAGAAGACTCTGCATATGGTGGATAATGGTTCCAAGCTGACGGATATGACCCAGGAATCTCTGCATTCCGTGGTGGACGGAGCGGTGATCGTAACAGATCAGATCAAGTCGATTTCAGCGGCATCTGCGGAACAGGAAGTGGCAATCAATCGGATTAAAGACAGTATTACTCAGATATCTACAGTCATTCAGTCTAATTCGGCAACATCAGAGGAAAGCGCGGCAGCCAGTGAGGAGCTGGCAGGCCAGGCACAGATTCTCAAACGGCTGATCAGTAAATTTCAGCTGCGAAGATAAGTCGGTTAAAGGGTTCTGAAAAAGCGGGCATAAAGCCCGCTTTTCTAGTTGGTCAGATACTTTAGGATCTGAATGAGATAACGTTGGAAGCATTCCGGATCGTTCAGATTCATATCAGAGAGAGCAGCATAGATGATTTTATCTTTTGGCTCTTTCTTCATTACCGGCTCCCAGATCGGTCCGGGCTGAGGAACAAAGCAGCCGGTTTTTTTTGTGTAGCAGTTTCTGGCAGTGGCTTTTGTCCGGACATTACGGTCAACATATTCTCCAATGCTTTTATGTATGGCAGTATCTTCATAGATGAGATAGTAATAATCCTTGTAGTTGGGATAAAAGTGTTTGAGAGTGCCGTCAAAGAGATCAATGGACAGCAGCAGGCGGTTTCCCTCTGCATAGCATCGAAAGGGAGGATTTGCGGCGGTGAAAGGAACCGGAATGGTGTAATCACTTTCACAGATCAGGTCAAGGGAATGCAGGCTTTCTCCGTTCTCATCCGTTTTCTGACGGTTCTTGTGGCTGGTAAGACAAAAAGCATGTTCCAGAAAGTCCGGATAACAGAGAATGGGGAGAATGGCAGGCATTCCCTTCAGGTCATCTTCATTGTGTAAGATCAGAAGGTCATACAGATGGCGTTTATGTGTGAAAAGATATTCTTCATAGACAGCGATCAGCTCCCCTCCGGAACAGACATCGCTTCGGGAGATTCCAAGAAAGATCTCGATGGATTTCTGCTTCAGACTGTCCAGCCCCAGAAGCTTTCGGTAGGGCTTGATCCGTTGGTAAATATCGATACTTTTCAATCCGGAAAAATCGCAGGAGAGACCCAGAGAAAAACAGCGTTTCTTCAGATAGGGAATATCGAAACGGTCTCCGTTGAAATGAACCAGGATTCTGAATTGATTTAAAAAATCAAAAAAAGCATGTAAGAGATCTTCCTCGGATTCCGGAGTGTCCGCGAACCATTGCCGAAGATGCCAGCAGTTGTTCCGGTAAAAACTGCAGCCGATCAGGTAAAGACGAGAATGATCGCCGGAGAACCCGGTGGTTTCGATATCAAAAAAGAGGATCTCCTCCCGATTTCCAATCCGCTCCAAAGGATAGGTATCCGGGAGGGACAGGGGTTTCTCTATGGTAATCATGTTCGAACTCCTTTTACTGAAAAAGATTATGGAATGATTATAGCGGGGCGGAAACAGGAAGTCAACAAAAAGTAAGACAGCCCTTGATACTTGCACTTGTTATTGTGATATGTTATGATGGGCAAAGACAGTTTGAATGGGAGGAGTATGTCATTGTTTTCTTATATAAAAGGTCCTTTGACAGAAGTTTATGAGGATGTGGTTGTGGTAGAGGCAGGGAATATCGGTTGGAATATCCATGTTCCTTTATCCATGCTGGAGCACCTGCCGCATATTGGTGAGGAAGTGAAGCTTTATACGGCTTTTCAGGTTCGGGAGGACGCCATGACACTTTATGGCTTTTTGGGACGGCAGGATTTGCAGATGTTCCGGATGCTTTTGGGAGTCAATGGGATCGGACCGAAGGCTGCTTTGGGGATTCTGTCAGTCATGCGCCCGGAAGCTCTTCGGATCGCTATCATATCTGAAGATGCGAAAAGCATAGCCAGAGCACCGGGGATCGGACCGAAGACGGCAAAGCGGGTGATCCTGGATCTGAAGGATCGAATCAAGACAGAGGACCTTCTTTCGGGGGAAATATCAGGTGAAAGGCAGATGGTGGGGGAGGAATTCGTTTCTTTGCCGGCTGCAGACGGAGCAGCGAAGGAGGCTGTCGAAGCATTGGTTGCATTGGGGTATTCTTTGTCAGAGGCATCCAGAGCGGTGCGTCAGGTGGCTGCAGATGGGAGTATGACAACAGAGGCAGTATTAAAGGCGTCGCTCAAGTATCTGATATAGAGAAAAGCAGCAGGAATGGAGCATGGGATAGTTGGAGTGAAGAATGGAACGAAGAATAATTACAACGGAAATAACGGAAGAGGATAAGGTGATAGAACCGAATCTCCGTCCGCAGATGCTGAAGGACTATATCGGGCAGGAGAAGATCAAGACGAATCTGAAGGTTTATATTGATGCCGCTAAGGTGCGGGGAGAGGCTCTGGATCATGTGCTGTTTTACGGACCGCCGGGACTTGGCAAGACAACACTTTCCGGAATCATTGCCAATGAGATGGGAGTGCACATGAAGGTTACCTCTGGGCCGGCTATTGAAAAGCCAGGGGAGATGGCAGCGATTCTCAATAATCTTCAGGAGGGAGATGTACTTTTTGTGGATGAGATCCACCGGCTGAACCGGCAGGTGGAGGAGGTGTTATATCCGGCGATGGAGGATTTTGCGATTGACATTATGCTGGGAAAGGAGTCCTCGGCCAGATCGATCCGTCTGGATCTGCCGCATTTTACTTTGATAGGCGCCACGACCCGGGCAGGGCTTCTGACGGCGCCTCTGAGGGATCGTTTCGGGGTGATACAGAAGCTGGAATTCTATTCCCCGGAGGAGCTGACAAAGATTGTCGGGAGGTCGGCCCATGTGCTGGGGGTGGAGATTGACGAGGAGGGCGCAGCAGAGATTGCCCGCCGTTCCCGGGGGACTCCGCGGCTTGCCAACCGGCTGCTGAAGCGGGTAAGAGATTTTGCCCAGGTGAAGTACAATGGCGCGGTCACAAAAGAGGTGGCAGACTTTGCCCTGGATATTCTGGATGTGGACAAGCTGGGACTGGACAACAATGACAGGAATATCCTTCTGACGATTATCGATAAGTTTGACGGCGGTCCGGTTGGTCTGGATACGCTGGCAGCGGCTCTCGGGGAGGATGCAGGAACGTTGGAGGACGTGTACGAGCCTTATCTGCTGATGAATGGCTTCCTGAACCGGACTCCCAGAGGAAGGGTGGCGACAAGACATGCCTATCGGCATCTGGATCTGCCATTCATCGGATAAAGGGGCAGGAAAGGAGAGCATGTCGGCAGCTATGCTGCAGGGAAAGAAACTAAAAGAAAAAGCCAGGAAAGATCAGAGGTCAGAGAACGTGAATCAGAAGAACCAGATGGAAGTTTTGATTGATGGAAAGATATATAAGTTAAGCGGGGCTGAGGAGGAGATGTATCTGCAAAAGGTTGCCGCGTATCTGAATGGAAAGATTGGAAAGCTGAGGGATGAGGAAGGGTTTTCACGCTTGAGTTCCGATTATCAGGCAGTACTTTTGCAGTTGAATATCGCAGATGACTATTTCAAGGAAGAGGAGCGGGCAAACCGGCTCGAGAACGAGAAATCAGAGCTGGAAAAGGAGATCTACAGTCTGAAGCATGAATTGATTACCACTCAGCTGAAGATGGAAAAGCTGGAAAAGGAACCGTTGGAGAAAGAACGGCCGGAACTGTCGGGACAGCCAGAGAAGATTGCGGAGAAGCAGAGCCGTCCGAAAAGAGAGCGGACAACTGCCAGTCAGAAAAGGGCGGATACGGAGAACAGGGCGATGCGCCTTTGAGCGGAGGAGGAAGGGGATTGAGACCGCAGGTAGAGATTTTGGCTCCGGCAGGATCAACGGAAAGTATGGTTGCGGCGATTAATGCCGGTGCGGATGCCGTATATATGGGCGGAAGTCGTTTCGGCGCCCGGGCTTATGCAGATAATCCGGCGGAGGATGGATTTTTGCAGGCGATTGATTATGTGCATCTGCATGGCCGCAGGCTGTATATGACAGTGAATACGTTGGTGAAGGAAGAAGAGATGGAGCAGCTTCCGGATTTTCTGGATCCCTATTACCGGAGAGGGCTGGATGCGGCAATCGTGCAGGATCTGGGGGTGCTGTCACTGATCCGGGAGCGTTTTCCGAAACTTCCGGTGCATATCAGTACACAGGCGACGGTTACGGGGCGCTGGTCGGCCAGGCTGTTTAAGGAGCTGGGGGCTGCAAGAGTGGTGACGGCCAGAGAGCTGTCTCTGGAGGAGATTGCCGGGATTCGGGATGAGGTGGATCTGGAGATTGAGAGCTTTGTCCACGGGGCTTTGTGTTATTGCTATTCGGGCCAATGTCTGCTCAGCAGCCTGATCGGCGGCCGCAGCGGAAACCGTGGGCGCTGTGCGCAGCCGTGCCGTCTTCCCTATACTGTGGAAGAAGCAGGTACAGGGCGGCATCCGGGCCGGAAAAAGGCTCGCCAGTCTGATGTGGGCAGGAAGAACGGCCACGCGGACGGAGAATATCTCCTGAACCTGAAGGATCTGTGCACGCTGGATCTTTTGCCGGATATTGTGGAGGCAGGAGTCTTTTCGCTCAAGATAGAAGGAAGGATGAAGAGTCCCCGCTATACGGCAGGTGTGGTGAGCATATACCGTAAGTATGCGGACCAGTATCTGGAGAAAGGCCGGGACGGCTATCGGGTAGATCCGGCAGATAAACAGATGCTTCTGGAGCTGTTTGACCGCGGAGGCTTTACAGATGGCTATTACCGACAGCAGAATGGCAGAAGGATGCTTTCTTTGGGAAAAAGGCCAGGTTTCCGGGAGGTGGATCAGGAGTTATATGAGTATCTGGATCAGAAATATGTAAATGCGAAATTACAGGAGCCGGTGGATGCAGTTCTGACGGTACGGGAAGGCGAGACGATGTCCCTGACGTTGCATATGTCCGGAAACAGTGGGAAAGAGCCTGCGTTTGGAGTAACCGGAGGCGTGGTGCAGAAAGCGCAGAATCAGCCAATGACAGAGGAGCGTCTGCGCAGACAGATGAATAAGACAGGCGAAAGCCCGTTTTTCTTCCGGCAGCTGCGGGTGGAGCTGAAAGGAGCCTGCTTTGTTCCGGTACAGGAGTTAAATGACCTGCGCCGGCGGGGACTGGAGGAATTGGAGCGGAGAATTCTGGAGGGGTACCGCAGGGAGGTGCCGCGGGAGGCATCCGGGAAGCGGGAGTCTGGCAGTGCGGAATCCGGGAAACAGGAGCCTGGCAGCGCGGGGTCCGGGAAGCAAGGGCCTGGCAGCGCGGAGTCCGGGAAGCAAGGGCCTGGCAGCGCAGAGTCCGGGAAGCAAGGGAATGGCAGCGCGGAGTCCGGGAAGCAAGGGCATGGCAGCGCGGAGTCCGGGAAGCAAGGGCATGGCAGCGCGGAGTCCGGGAAGCAAGGGCATGGCAGCGCGGAACCTGGGAAGCGGGAGCATGACGGCGCGGAGTCCGAAAGCATCGGGATAGGTGGCACATGGGAAACAGGGGAAATAAAGCTGCACGCTTCTCTGGAAGATCCGGGAGGGCTGGCAGTAGTGGCTGCACATCCGGATATCTCTGAGATCTATCTGGACTGCTGTGGCTTTTCTCACAGGGACTGGCAGTCTGCGGTCAGAGCCTGCCATGAGGCAGGAAAGAAGTGCGCATTGATTTTGCCGCATATTTTTCGGAAAAAGGCAGAACAATATTTCAGGGAACACAGGGAGGAACTGAAGGACTCAGGGTTTGACGAACTGGTTCTGCGTTCCCTGGAGGAGATCGTATTTCTGAGAGAGCAGGGGATAGAACTGCCGATGGTATTGGATGCGAATCTCTACGGGATGAACCAAAGAGCCTGCGAAGTGATGAAAAAAGCGGGGGCAGCAAGGCTGACCTTGCCTCTGGAGCTGAACCGACAGGAGCTTGAAAGACTGGGATGCCAGGGGAAGGAACTGGTGGGATATGGACATTTGCCCGCCATGGTATCGGCACAGTGTGTCCGACGTACCCTGACAGGCTGCATCAAAGAACCAGAGGTGCTGTTTTTGAGGGATCGCACCGGAAAAAGGCTTCCGGTGAAGAATCACTGCCGGTTCTGTTACAATACCGTATATAATCCGGATCCCCTGTCTCTTCTGGGACTGGAGAGGCAGGTGAGACAGCTTGCACCTTCGGTGCTGCGTCTGGCCTTTACCATTGAGGGCAGGCAAACGATGCAGCAGGTGCTGGATGCGTACGGCGATCATTTCCGGAGAGGAAAGAATGATACGGTACCTGCGGGAGAATTTACCCGGGGACATTTTAAGCGTGGTGTGGAGTAGAACCTGCTTCATTTCAGACAGACAGGGGAAATATGATTAATGTAATGATTGAGGTATCAAAGTATCTGATGATACTGTTGATTGCCGTTTATACGTATCTGAATTTCAGCTATTTTCGCTTTCATGAGGAGCGGAAGCAGAAAAGTGTATGCAGGAAACAGAATGCGGCAATGTTTCTGCTGCATTTTGTGGCGAATCTGATTCTGTACCTGAAATCAGAGGATGAACGGGTGATGCTGTTCTATCTGGCGCAGATGGTATTCCTGGCTGCTTATATCGGGCTGTACCAGATGTTTTACCGCAATCTGACCCGGATTCTGGTCAATAATATGTGCATGCTTCTGTGTGTGGGCTGGATCGTATTGACAAGGCTTTCCTTTGAGAAGGCAGTGCGGCAGTTTATCATTGTGGCAGTGGCGGCACTGGTAACCTGGATCATTCCGCTTATTATGGATCGGGTATGGCAGTTGTCGAGGATTCCCTGGGTGTATGGAACCCTGGGACTGGCCCTGCTGGCGGTAGTGTGGATGGTGGGCAATAACAGCTATGGAGCCCAGCTTTCTATCAGCATGGGCAGTTTTTCCCTGCAGCCGTCGGAGTTTGTCAAGATCAGCTTTGTATTTTTTGTTGCCACGATGTTTTATCGTTCTACAGACTGGATTTCTGTTGCAGTGACGACAGCAGTGGCGGCAGCACATGTACTGGTACTGGTGCTGTCGAGGGATCTCGGCAGTGCCCTGATCTTCTTTGTGACCTATCTGGTTATGCTGTTTGTGGCAACGGGAAGCTGGCTATACTTTCTGACGGGGATTCTGGGCGGGTGCGGCGCAGCTGTGCTGGCTTATCGATGGTTTGCCCATGTGAGAGTCCGGGTGTCTGCCTGGAAAAATCCCTGGGCAGATATCGATAACCGTGGCTATCAGATCACGCAGTCCCTGTTCGCGATCGGGACCGGAGGATGGTTTGGCATGGGACTTTACCAGGGAATGCCTTATAAGATTCCCGTGGTGGAAAAAGATTTTGTGTTTGCGGCGATTTCCGAGGAGCTGGGCGGGATATTCGCGCTCTGTGTGCTGCTGATCTGCCTGGGATGTTTTTTGCAGTTCATGATGGTGGCAGTGCGGATGCAGGCCAGCTTTTATAAGCTGATTGCTGTCGGACTGGGAATGGAATATCTGATTCAGGTATTTCTTACTGTGGGGGGAGTGATCAAATTTATTCCATCCACAGGAGTAACCCTGCCTCTGGTCAGCTATGGGGGAAGCTCGGTGCTTAGTACTTTCATTCTGTTTGGAGTGATTCAGGGACTATACATCCTGAAGAAGAATGATGAGGAGGACTATGAAGAAGACGAAGCCTGATTCCCATACCAACAGGAATATTCTGCTGATTACGTATCTGATGGTGGGGCTGTTTATCAGTATGATCGGCTATTTTGGATATTTCCTGCAGGTGCGGGGAGAAACCGTGATCAACAATTCGTATAATGCACGTCTGGATCGTTTTTCAGATCGGATTATCCGGGGAGAGCTGCTGAGTCATGACGGCCGGATATTGGCCAGGACTGAGGCGGATGAGGATGGGAGCGAGCGGCGTGTGTATCCTTACGGCCCTCTTTTTGCCCACAGTGTCGGATATTCGGATCACGGAAAGACGGGGCTGGAGGCACTGGCGAATTTTTATCTCCTGTCTTCTCACATGAATCTGATCGAGCAGACAGTCAATGAATTCTCGGGAGTGAAAAATATCGGTGACAATGTTATTACTACATTGGATGTGGATCTGCAGCAGACGGCATCGGATGCGCTGGGAGGAAGGCGGGGAGCCGTGATTGTCATGGAGCCGGATACCGGGAAGATACTGGCGATGATATCCCGGCCGGAGTATGATCCCAATACGCTGGGAGCAGACTGGGATTTCCTGATTTCCGGAGAGAATACGGAGGCACAGCTTTTAAACCGGTCCACACAGGGACTGTATCCTCCGGGGTCGACCTTTAAGATTCTGACGATACTGGAATATATCCGCGAGCACCCGGATACCTGGCGGGAGTATACCTTTGACTGTGACGGAATTTATGAATGTGGGGACTATACGATCTCCTGTTATCATGGAAATGTTCACGGGCATCAGACACTGGAGCAGGCATTTGCCAATTCCTGCAATGGAGCTTTCGCGGCTCTGGGGCAGGAATTGGATGCAGGCGCCATGCATGATCTGGCAGAGCAGCTTCTTTTCAACCAGGAGCTTCCGCTCTCACTTGCCTACAGCAAGGGTTCTTTTACAATGAATACCGGAGCCGATACCTGGGAGATCCTTCAGACCTCCATCGGGCAGGGCAACACTCAGATCACTCCCATGCACAATGCTATGATCACAGCTGCCATTGCCAACGGAGGGATCCTTATGAAGCCTTATCTTCTGGAACGGGTGGAGAGTTCCGCAGGGGAGGAAGTGAAGCAGTTTCTGCCGGAATCGGCCGGCAGCCTGATGACTGCTGACGAGGCCGAGGCCCTGTCTGGGCTGATGCGTCTGGTGGTCACAGAGGGCACCGGCTCTGCTGTACGCACCGATGCCTACAGCGTCGCAGGTAAGACAGGTTCTGCCGAATTTGAAACCGGGCGCGAGACGCATGCCTGGTTCACGGGCTTTGCGCCTGCAGAGAATCCCCGTCTGGCAGTCACGGTAGTGGTGGAGGAGGCCGGATCCGGAGGACAGGTTGCCGCCCCCATTGCCCGCAGCATTTTCGACCGGTATTTTTCCCGGTGAGATAATGTTGTGAGAGGTACGCCATGGGAAAAGGGAGCGCGGCGGTCAGAACAGGTCTGCGGATATCCGCTCCGGAAAAAGGGTTCCCCGGATCTCGGGTTTCGGATGCGGAAACTCTAAGCTTGCAGAAATCTGCTAAGAGCAGGAACAAAAATACAGAACTCGCTACGCTCAGACAGCTGTATTTTTGTTCCTAACGCAGATTCCTGCGAGCTAAGAGTTTCTACGCATCCTGCAAACGCAATCCGGGGAACCCTTTTTCCGGGGCGGATATCCGCAGACCCGTTCTGACCGCCGTGCTCCCTTTTCCCATGGCTGAGTATTCTCGGTGCTAAGCTTAATGACATGGTTTACGAATTCTTTGCAAACATGTTACTTTTTTCAGAGTTGATATGTGTCGGCTACAAAAAAGTCCCCATGAAAAGCAAGGGTAATTATTATTGTTCACACCCGATGTCATTCCGTTCAGTATTATGAATATTCAGCCATGGAACAAGGGGAGGGAGGCATCCCGGAATGGTCGGTTGCTTTTGACTTTGCAGAGATTTAGAAGTCCTTAAATTCCCGAGTTTTGCGTTGAAACGAAAATTCACACTGTCTGAGCGAAGCGAGTTTGTGAATTTTCGTTTCGCTTTTAGCAAAAATCGGGAATTTTAGGAATTCTTAATCTCGAAACCGGAAAAAGCAACCGACCATTCCGGGATGCCTCCCTCCCCTTGTTCCATGGCGTACCTTCCGGAACCCCACTCCTCATGAGAAGCAGCACGAACACAGCATCCTGTGTTTTTCCAAAGATTTTTTCCTTGCATCTTCCTGGGAAACGATGTATACTAAAGTCAGTCTTGTGACACACCATAGCGGTATTTTCGGGTACCGCCGATACAGGAGGGATTGCAGTGATTGAGGCAACGAGCTGTGGAGGTGTGGTTATTTTTCGGGGCAAGATCCTGGTCCTGTACAAGAATTATAAGAACAAGTACGAGGGCTGGGTACTGCCGAAGGGAACTGTAGAAGCAGGAGAGGAATATAAGGAGACGGCGCTTCGGGAAGTGAAAGAGGAAACCGGTGTCAGTGCCTCTATCATCAAGTATATCGGGAAGAGCTCTTATTCTTTCACGACTCCCCAGGATATGGTGGAGAAGGATGTTCATTGGTATCTGATGATGGCTGACAGCTATTACAGCAAACCACAACGAGAGGAGCATTTTATGGATTCCGGCTATTATAAGTTTTATGAAGCATATCATCTGCTGAAGTTCTCCAATGAGAAGCAGATTCTGGAAAAAGCTTATAATGAGTATCTGGACCTGAAAAAGGCCAACCTCTGGGGCAGCAAAAAGTATTTTTAGTCTCGCAGGGAAAAGCGTTTATGAAAAGGAACATAAGCGCTTTTTTGTTGTTCGCCCTTGTAAAATGCAGGGTTTTAGGCTATAATTGTTGCAGCATGTCAACTGTGAAGCGATAGGACAGTTGTTCAACGTGTAAAATACCGTCAGGGGAGAAGACATTATGAGTTTATTCTGGAAAAAGGAAGAGCCGATGGCAATGGAAGATGCCAAGCGGCTGGCGGCAGAGCAGGCGTTGATGGAGAATAAAAAGCAGAGTGACAGCAAGACCTGCTATAACCATCTGGAGGCACAGTTTCTGCTGGGATACCACGGTGTCGTATTAAAGGTATATCTTGAGAATTTCAAACGGATGAATGAGCTGTTCGGATTTGAATATTGTGAGGAATTGCTGGACAATATTTTGGACTTTCTGGAACAGAAGACGCGTTGCAAGGTTTACCGCTATGTAGGTGTGGAGTTTATTATCATTCTTCGGGATCGCACGATGGGGGAGGCTTCCCGTCTGGCGGAGCAGCTGATCGACCGGTTTGAATACAGCTGGACAGTCGGAGATACGGATTGTCTGTGTTCGATCCGTCTGGGGCTGTGCGCTTATCCCGGATATCCGACGAATGCCGGTGAGATGCTGAAGTGTCTGGATCTGGCGGTTTCTCATGCCGCGGAGATGGAGGGAAGCCAGTATGCGGTCTACGATATGAAGCTACATACCCGTTTCCAGAGACGTCAGGCAATTACGCGCTATCTGAGCACTGCCTTTGCCAACAATGAAGTAGAGGTGCGTTACCGTCCCACTTACGATCTTGGGAAGGGACGATTTACGAGGGCGGAATTTTATATGCGGATTTTTGTGAAGGATATCGGCATGGTGGGAAGCTCGGAGTTTTTGCCTATCGCGGAAGATACGGGACAGATTCGTACCGTGGAGTACTATGCGCTTGACCGGGTGGCTTCCATGATTCATCAGCTGATTGAGCAGGGCAGGGAGTTTGACTCGATTGCGATTATGATTTCTCCGGTATTGCTTTTACAGGGAGATTTCCTGGATGAGGTAGGACGGGTCATCCGTACTTATGATATTCCTGCCGGCAAGCTTGCCATTGAGATCGAGGAATACGCGGTCAGCATGGCGTATGTCAATATCATGGTGCTGATGCAGGAGCTGGCGGAGCTGGGTGTAGAGCTGATTTTGAATAATTTTGGTTCCGGATATTCCGGACTGGCACGGATTCTGGAACTTCCGGTGGATACGCTGAAGTTTGACCGGATGTTTGTATGGCAGTTAGAGACGGATCCGCAGTCAGCTCCGGTGTTGGAAGGCCTGGCTCAGATCGCCAGAAAGATCGGCAAGAAGTTGATTGCCGAGGGTGTGGAGACTCAGAACCAGACTGATATTTTACAGCAGTTTGGCTGTTATATGCAGCAGGGTTTTTATTTTGCTCCGACTTTGCCGGAGAAGGATGTCTTCACTGTGCTGGGAAGTTCTCTGGACAGCACCCGGGGAATCGTAGATCATGAGAAAGAAGTTCTGAAGCGGTAAGGGATTCAGGACGGGAACCTGACAGGATATTGGATAAGAGGATGGATACGGGATGGTCTGTATGAGAGTTTCGTATGAAATCCATAAGTTTCGGGGACACTGGCAGAGAGGTGTTCCCGAATTTTTATTCCATAGGGTGGGGCGGGACTTGACGGAAGGAGAGAAATGAAGATGAAGCAGGAACAAAAGGAAAACAGCAGGAAAAACAGTGCCTATGAGCAGCTTCAGCCTTATCTGGAGCGGGCGATGGCGCTTCAGACAGCGAATATCCTGTTTGAGTGGGACAATGAGACTCTGGCGCCCAGACAGGCGGGGGCCTGCACGGCAAGGGTGCAGGGGGCGCTGGCAGCGGCATATCAGGAACTGATGACAGGGGAAGAGGTCAGAGGCTTATTGGAGAAGTGTGAAAAGGAGAGCGGATTTACGGAAAAGGAGCTGGCCATTATCCGGGAGGCAAAGGAGGAACAAAGGGAGCTTTCCTGCATTCCGCCAGAGGAGTACCGGGCCTTTCAGGAACTGGTGGCAGAATCTACGCGAATATGGACGCAGGCAAGGAAGGATCAGGATTTCGAGGCATTTGCCCCAACACTGGAAAAGATCATCGATTATCAGAAACGGTTTGCCGGTTATCAGGCTAGAGAAGGACAGCGTCTCTATGATGTGATGCTCGATCATTACGAGAAAGGCTTTTCTATGGAGAAGCTGGATGAATTTTTTGCGCTTCTAAAGGCAGAGCTGGTACCGTTTTTGCATCAGGTGACAGACAAGGGCACAGAGATCCGTGACGATTTTCTGGAAGGAGATTATCCGCAGGAAAAGCAGAGGAGGCTGGCAGAGGAGTTGGCAGAGTATGTGGGATTTGATTTTGAAAAGGGCGTGCTGGCAGAAAGCGCCCATCCCTTTACTACGAATCTGCACAACCGTGATGTGAGAATCACCACTCATTATAAGGATCGGATGGACAGCTCTCTGTTTTCCGTGATCCACGAGGCAGGGCACGCGGTCTATGAGCAGGGAGTGGCGGATGAACTGACACAGACTCTGGTGGGACAGGGGGCGTCAATGGGAATGCATGAATCGCAATCCCGTTTTTTTGAGAATATCATCGGGCGTGACGAGGCGTTCTGGGAGCCGATATATCCAAAACTGCAGAGGATGTTTCCGGAAAAGCTGGGAAAGATTTCCCGGGAGGATTTTGTGCGGGCAGTGAATAAGGTGCAGCCTGGACTGATCCGGACGGAAGCAGATGAGCTGACCTACAGTCTTCATGTTCTGGTTCGCTATGAGTTGGAAAAGATGCTGATTGAGGAGAACCTGAGTGTGAAGGAGCTGCCAAAGCTGTGGGCGGATAAATATGAAGAATACTTAGGCGTGCGTCCGAGGAATGCGGCAGAGGGCGTACTGCAGGATATTCACTGGGCGCAGGGATCCTTTGGGTATTTCCCGTCCTATGCCCTGGGAAGTGCGTTTGCAGCTCAGATGGCGGCTTTTATGAAGCAAAGCCTGGATTTTGGAGAGCTGCTGCGTAAAGGGGAGCCGGGGGTGATCCGGGAGGTTTTAAGAAGACATATTCATCAGTATGGGAAGCTGAGAGACAGCCGCCGGCTGCTAAAGGATATGACCGGAGAGGATTTTAAGCCGCAGTATTATGTGGATTATCTGAAGGAAAAGTACGGGAAGCTGTATCACATAGAGGGGTGTGAACAGAGAAATGCATGAAAGAAGAAATGCGTGAAAAAAGGAAGCGCATGAAAGAAGAAATGCATGATAAAGAGAGCTGTTGGAAGAGAAATGCAGGAAAAGAGAAGTGTATGAAGAGGGAAATACAGGAAAAGAAAACAGTTTGCCAGAGATGATCCGAGGAGAATGCTGCCTGGAGAGAGAATATATCCGATAAAAGAATGATATGGAAAAAGAGTGTCATACAATATTAGGAATATTGGATACCAGGAGAGCAGGATATGCCGAATCAGAAGCTGGAAAATCTGTTAAATCTGTCATTGGAGGTTTCCCCTGAGGAACGGGCGCGTTCTCAGGCACTGGAGATGGGATACCGTCCGGAGGAGAAGACGTGGGAGTTGATTGTAAAATATTCAGGGAGCCTGGATGCTGTGCGGGAAATGGGCGTGCGGGTGGAGGAGATGAGAAATGAGTATGCGATTCTGATCGTGCCGGAGGATCGGATTGAAGAGGTCAGCGCATTACCGCAGATCGAGTATGTGGAGAAACCAAAGAGGCTGTTCTTTGCCGTGAACCGGGCAAGGGCAGCCTCTTGTATCAATATTCTTCAGGAACCGCCTCGGAATCTGACCGGACGGGGGATCCTGGTGGCGGTGCTGGATTCGGGAATTGACTATTTTCATGAGGATTTCCGCAACCGCGACGGTACGACCCGGATTGCAGCTTTATGGGATCAGACTCTGGACCGGGTGTTTACCAGAGAGGAGATCAATGAGGCGCTGGAGACCGGAAGCCGGAGCGGGGCCAGGGAGCTGCTGCCTTCGGTGGACGGCAGCGGACATGGTACCTCGGTGGCGGGAATTGCGGCAGGAAACGGACGCGAGTCGGACGGAGCCTATCGGGGAGTGGCATATGAGAGTGATCTTCTGGTGGTGAAGCTGGGCAACGCCAGAGAGGAGGGCTTCCCACGAACCACGGAGCTGATGCGGGCAGTGGATTTTGCAGTGGGGAGGGCAGTGGACATGGTGATGCCGCTGGCAGTGAATATCAGCTTTGGCAATACCTATGGTTCTCATGACGGGACGGGGCTTCTGGAGACATTTCTGGATGACATTGGAAATTATGGAAGAACGACCATTGTTGTTGGGAGCGGCAATGAGGGAGCGGCGGCAGGCCATCTGTCAGGGGATTTTCCTGACAGGGCATCGACAGCGGCAGAGGCAGTGGCAGAGCTTTCGGTGGCGCCTTATGAATCCGGAGTCAGTGTTCAGCTTTGGAAGGCTTATACGGATCAGTTTACAGTGAGCCTGCAGACACCGTCCGGGGAGCAGCTGGGACCCTTGTCAGAGCAGCTGGGGCCGGTGCGTTTCCGCTATCGGAAGACACAAGTGCTGGTATACTATGGGAAGCCGGGGCCGTTCAGCGCCACACAGGAGATCTACTTTGACTTTGTGCCGGATGAAGGCAGCTATGTGGAGAGTGGGATCTGGACCTTCCGGCTGCAGCCGCAGCGGATTATACAAGGCAGGTATGATTTCTGGCTGCCCTCTTCGGCAGTGCTGAATTTTTCCACGCGTTTTCTTCGTTCAACACCGGATACCACGCTGACAATCCCTTCCTCGGCGGCTAAGGTGATAACCGTGGGGGCTTATAACAGTGTGACTAATTCTTATGCGGATTTTTCGGGAAGAGGTTTTACCAGGCTGACAGACCAGGTGAAGCCGGATCTGTGTGCGCCGGGAGTGGGCCTGATGGCGCCGGGGAACGGAGGGGGATACCGGTCGGTGACCGGGACCTCGTTTGCGGCGCCGGTGGTGACGGGGAGTGCGGCGCTCCTCATGCAGTGGGGGATTGTGGAGGGGAATGATCCGTTTTTGTATGGGGAGAAGGTGAAGGCTTATCTGAGGAGAGGGGCGAAGGAATTGCCGGGATTTACGGAGTATCCGAATCCATTGGTGGGGTATGGGGCGTTGTGTGTGGAAAATAGTCTGCCTATGTAAATGAGAGTAGATTTTTAGGGAAATAAGCACTTTGTTTTGGCATATATGTTGTCGAATTAAGTGCTTATTGTACGTCGTTTGGATTTTATATAAATATTTGGTAGGGCTAAAACGAATCACAATTTATAAATAGCATGGATTTTTTAGAATAGAAATAGAACTTATGTTCGAAATTAATTGAAAAAGTAAAGATGGTATGCTATACTTCTACATGAGTATTAAGATTTTAATCAGTGCTATATGGGAGGAGAAGGATGGGAAAAAATAAAGTAATTGTGGTGCAAAACATTAATGTTACTGTTTCAGAGGAAAATTTTGATGATTATATCTGTATTACTGATATTGCAAAAGCTAAAGTTGGTGAGTCCAGAGGAGCAGATGTTGTAAAAAACTGGATGCGAAACAGAGCAACTTTGGAATTTTTAGGTACATGGGAGCAAATCTACAATCCTGCTTTTAAAGTGGTCGAATTCGACCACTTTAAAAGCGAAGCAGGTTTACATACATTTGTATTAAGTGTTTAGGAATGGATTGAAAAGACAGAAGCAATAGGATTATTTGTGAAACGTGGAAAATATGGAGGAACGTATGCGCATAAAGATATTGCATTTGAATTTGCTTCGGCTATCAGCCCTGTTTTTAAACTATATTTGATCAAAGAATTTCAAAGACTGAAAGAAGTGGAGAATGATGCAAAGAAAATTGAGTGGGATGCAAAAAGATTTCTGTCTAAAAACAATTATCTGATTCAAACAGATGCGGTTAAAAATTACTTGATTCCGTCAGAAAATTATAAAGAAAATTTAGAGTGGCTGGCATATGCAGAAGAAGCGGATATTTTGAATGTTGCATTATTCGGATTTACTGCAAAAGCATGGAGGGATGAAAATCCTGAATTGGCAAAAAAGAATAATGTAAGAGATTTTGCTTCAATAAATGAACTTACAGTTTTGTCTAATTTGGAAACACATAATGCACAAATGATTCGTGAGGGTAGAAGTAAGGCAGAAAGATTTCAAATTTTAAAAGAGATTGCAGAATATCAGTTAAATATTCTTAAAGCGGCGGAAAAGATAAAATTGATTGAGGAAAAGTGATATATAAGTATGATGTTTAAATATTGTTTAGCTTGGAGAGTGTTATATGAAATATTCAGCAAAAACAAAACCAGGGATGGGAGATCCATATTGGTATGAGTGGTCTGTTGGACAACAATATATTATTGATATGCTTAATCCCGATAATAATATAAAATGTGTGGAATTACAAGCTAATGTTAAATTGGGATTGGATGATGTGGTGGTAACCTATGAAGGTGGAGAAAAGCTATTTGTTCAAGTAAAACATACACGATCAAACAATACATTAACATTTGGCGACCTTGTTTCGATTGATAATACTTCTGAAGATGGCAGTCATAGATATTCATTATTGGGTGAACTTGCGATGTGTCTAAACGGGTTGAAAAAGAAACTTTTTGGAATGGAAAGTTTTAAACATAGCAATATTATGTGTGGTTTAAGTAAAACGGCACTCTTGGCTTTTGGATGGCATATTGAAGTGGGAGTGAATGGGATGAAATTGTTTGATGAACGCGTAGAACAGATAGGATGGTTGAGCATTATTGTGGAAGTAGAAGTGATATGGGAAATCGATATCAAAGGAACCAGCCATATATGCAAAGGTGGATTGTTCAGAAAGAGAAACTTGATAAATCAGTGCGAGAAGTTGGGATACCACATTCTGTGGAAAGAGTAGTAGATTTTTGTATACAGGATTATGAGTAAAAAATAATCAGGTAGTTATTAACAGTAAAATTTGAAAGAAGAGAAAGAAGGTTACAATATACAAGGTATCTGTGACAGACTTTTTTTACTTGACACTAATTCACCGTCAATTTTGCTCCAACTTAGCATTAGCGAACCATACGCCCCACGAAGTTATGCGGGTTTCAGCCACTTTCGTTCAAAAAAAGTGAAAAAGTTTGTGACATTAACTTGACATACGCGGGGTATGGGGCGCTTTGTGTCGAGAATAGTTTGCCTATGTAAATGAGAGTAGATTTTAGGGGAATAAGCACTTTGTTTTGGCATATATGTTGTCGAATAAAGTGTTTAGTTTGATGTTTGAGATCATCAAATGTAAAATTCTGTGTTATACTATTTTTATCGGGAACGACTTTTTAAGGGCGCTTCCAACGAGTCTTAAGGAACTCAGGATAACAAAGAAATGCAAAGGATAAATGGAGGGGGATCCTATGACTGCCAGAAAAACGTACATGGATCAGATTATCCGGGAACTGGCAATTGCGCAGACCGAAATGGAATACCAGTGCGGGCTGGGAATTTATGATGACGTCCATTACTGGGAGGAAATCGCAAGGGGGCTGCTTAACGGGTGCTATGGATTTCATCTGGTAAACCTGAATGAAGAAAAAAAGAATTTTCCGGGAATCGATTTGGGAGACAGGGAGCGGGGAATCGGGGTACAGGTGACAGCAGAAAGGGGAAGCACCAAGCTCAATGATACGATTCAGACGATGATCGGGAAAAGGGTTTATGAAGAGTTTCCGCATTTACTGTTTTTTATTCTGGGCAGGAAGCAGAATAAGTATACTGTGACACAGAACGGACAGGCTTTCCTGGATTTTGATGCAAAGAAGGATATTCTGGATTTTGGGGATATCATGGAAAAATGTCAGACACTGGAATTGGAGGCTTTGAAAAAGGTTGCGGGATTTTTGACAGGAGAGATTTCCCAAGGAGAGACTTTGGGGATAGGGAATGCCGAAAAGGAAGAGGCCTACCGTAAACATCTGCTGTCCTGCACAGACAGCATTTCCATTATAGGTATGGCGAAGAAGCTTCCCATTGAAATGGCATGGATACAGCTGAGGCTTATGGATGAGGAAGCACTGCGGGAACTGAAGGAAAAAGGAACGGGGCGTATGCCCTATAAAGAAGAAATACGGCGGACAGGACGGAAGTTTGATATGGAATCTATCTGGACCTCTGCAGAAAATATGGTAATTCTGGCAGCACCGGGGGCAGGGAAGAGTACCCTGTTAAAAAAGCTGGTTCAGACAGCCGTCCGTCAAGAGCAAAAAGTAATATGGCTGCCGCTGATGGATGTGGCGGGGCTGCTTAAACAGGGGAAGACCTTTGATCAGGCAATGCGAGGGGCGATGACAGTATCCCTGTCATTTGAGGTAAGCAAGACGGAGTTTGAGTACAGGCTGCGGTATCTGTTTCTGGATGGTCTTGATGAATGCGGCAGCATACGAAGAAAAATCGCTGCAGAAATTGAACGTTGGGCAGCGGCTCATCCCTGGGTCAGTGTTGTAGTCACCAGCAGACCGTTGGGGTATGACATAGCGGCGTTGTCTGATTTCAGGCATATGGCAATTTTACCGATGGATTTTGAAGAGTGTAAAAGCTACGTCAGGGAGCTGCTGGAAAAACTTGTGCCGGGGGATGCAGAGCAGTGCGCAGACTGGTTTGAGGAGCACACAAAAAATCGGAACATTGTGGAACTGGTCAGTAAAAGCCCATTGTTGCTGGGGTTTTTGCTGCAGCTCTCCATCAAGCGGATTGACTTTGGAAACAGCCGGATAGAGTTGTATGGCCGCGTGATGCAGGAATGGCTGCAGGGATCCAGCCGGCAGAATGAAAGGAAAATAAGCGAGGCGGGACTTATGTACGGGATTGAAGCCGTGGCATATTACATGATGAATGCCATGGATCGCGTTCATGAGCGAGCCTGGGAAAAGGAAAAGATTCTTTCCACGGTGACGCCATGGTTACAGCGGGAGTTGAATAGCTCTAAACTGGCGGCGAGGCAGAATGCGGAATATATCCTGGAATTCT
Organism: Lachnospiraceae bacterium; assembly: GCA_910575255.1. Taxonomy (GTDB): domain Bacteria; phylum Bacillota; class Clostridia; order Lachnospirales; family Lachnospiraceae; genus Brotaphodocola. Next base: position 247,962 of record CAJTEM010000001.1, read on the forward strand.
GGGATGAGCGGGGAATTTTGGAAAAGAATTATCTGGAGAGTGGGATACAGTACCGCTTTATTCACTTAAATATCGGGGAATATCTGGCCGGAAAGTATATCAGTGAAATGGAGCCCGGCGGGGCAGAAAAATGGGTGCTGGCGCGCTCCGGGAGTGCAAAGTGGCATGAGACGATCCGTATGGCGGTGGCTTGCGATGACAGCGGATCTCTGGCGGCGTCTTTGAGAAAACACGAGGAAGCGGCAAAACTGCCGACAGGAGAAATTTTTCTGGCGGCGGAGGGAACTGATGAGAAAACCCTTTTAAAGGGGATTGCGGCATATACGGAAATCGTCGCATTGCCCTGTATGAACATGCTGGTGCAGCGGGAGGGGAAGGAGGAAACGAAGCAGGCATTGCTTGTTATGCTGTACGCAGAGAACGAAGATGTCATAGAGCGCATTGGGATGATAGCACCATATATCTGGAAAGAAAAATCCGCAGAAATCATTTTGGACAGGCTGCTTCATGAGAACCTGGATGTATGTGCCGGATTGTATCGGGTTTTCCCGGAATCCTATGGCAAATTTCGCACAAAGGACTGGACGGAAGCGATGCGCCGGGGAGTTTCGAATAACAACAGCGAGCTGGCAAAAAATGCCTGTACCTGTACAAGACGGGGACTGCAGCAGGGATATCTGGATGGGGATGCGAAGGAAGAATTATTGTCATTCTGCAAAGAGCAGTTTGAAATATGGCTGCGGCGAAAAGTAAAATGCGTTAACTGTGATGCCGGTGCATATCTGGATGAAAGAGGTTTTTGCCCGGAATGTCATGTGGGAGGCAATCTGCCTTACCGCGCGTTTATGGAGCTGTTGATCGATAACCGGCGCCTGGATTATCAGGAACTGATCCGATATGGCGGGCATCCCTCATCGGATATCAGTGGAGCGGCATGGGAAGGCATGCAAAGCTTTTGGGAGGAGAATCCGCAAAGCATAGGGGAAATATTGGAGCAAATAAAAGAGGATCAGTGCCCGAAGTACCTGTTTGGATGGCTGCTAGCCATGCCGGACAACGTGATTGCCGGATATCAGAGGCAGATTGTGGACGTGGCGGAGAAAGAGAACCGGGAGTTACAGCTTGTATTTCTGGAGAAAATGAATGGCCTGGAGTGGCTTCCGGTAAAGGTAAAGCGGGAATATTTAAAAAAGATGATGTGCAGCGCGGATGCAGAGGTGAAAGCCAGGGCGACGAAGGTGTGGCTTATTTTGGAATAATCATGGAAAATCGGGAATTTATGGCGGATGGGGGTATCAGGAAAGCGGATGATTTTTGCATGTGGATATGGATTGTTATTGTAATGCCAATCGCAATCAGTTATAGTAAGAGCAGACGCACAGATGACGAAAATATCAAGCACTGTATTCACCGTTATTTCCGCAATGCAGTACTAGAAAGGGGGCGGACATGCCAAGGACAGTGAGCATCGGATGTCAGGATTTCGAGACGATCAGAAGGGAGGACTATTTTTACATCGACAAATCATGCTTCATAAAGGAATGGTGGGAAGAGGGGGACAGCGTGACCTTGATTACCCGTCCCAGGCGTTTCGGGAAGACGCTGACTATGAGTATGGTCGAGAAGTTCTTTTCTGTGGAATATGCGGATAAAGGTGCCTTATTTGAAGGACTCAACATATGGAAAGAAGAGAAGTATCGCAAGCTGCAGGGAACATACCCAGTACTCATGCTAAGCTTTGCGGATGTCAAGGAGACATCGTTTGCGCAGGCAAGGAAAGCGATATGCCGTGTGATTAAGGCACTTTATGACAGGTTCGGCTTCTTGCTGGAGGATGGCTTGCTGAGTGAAAGTGAGAAGCGGGATTTCAAGGAGATATCGGCAGATATGGAGGACAGTGCGGTGTCTTTCTCGCTGAAGATGCTGTCCTGTTATGTGTCCCGTTACTATGGAAAAAAGGTGCTTATCCTATTAGATGAATATGATACGCCCATGCAGGAGGCTTATGTGAACGGATTCTGGAAGGAGATGGTTGCCTTTACTAGAAGCCTGTTCAACGCTACCTTTAAGACGAATCCATATATGGAACGCGCCATTATGACAGGGATTACCAGAGTGAGCAGAGAGTCTGTGTTTTCGGATTTGAATAACTTAAAAGTAGTAACTGTTACCTCGGAGGAATATGGGGACTGCTTTGGTTTCACGGAGGAGGAAGTGTTTGCTGCCATGGATGAATTCGGGCTGGACGAAAAGGAAAAAGTCCGTGCCTGGTACGATGGCTTTACATTTGGAGATGCGCGAAACATATACAATCCATGGTCTATCATCAATTATTTGGACAGACATCAATTCGAGCCTTACTGGGCGAATACCAGCTCTAACAGCATGGTCGGAAAGCTGATTCAAGGAGGGATACCAGATATAAAAATCATCATGGAAGATTTACTGCAGGGAAAATCTTTCCATACGACAATCGATGAACAGATGATATTCAATCAGCTTGACCATAATATGAACGCTATCTGGAGCCTGCTTCTGGCCAGCGGCTACCTGAAGGTGGAGCATGTTTTGTATGATGAACGCGGAAAAGCGGATTATGAGCTGCGGCTGACAAACCGGGAAGTGCGGATGATGTTCGAGCGTATGATTGACGGGTGGTTTGCCGAATACACTCCGGACTATAATGCCTTTGTCAAGGCCTTGCTGCTGGGAGACAAAAAAGCGATGAACATTTATATGAACAGGACGGCTCTTGCCACCTTCAGTTGCTTTGACTCGGGAAACAAGCCTTCGGAGGCTTCGGAGCCTGAGCGGTTCTACCATGGCTTCGTGCTGGGGCTGATGGTTGACCTGGCAGACAGATACAGCATCACATCGAACAGAGAGAGCGGATTCGGACGGTATGATGTCATGCTGGAGCCGAGGGATAAGGCTGATGATGCTTTTATCCTTGAGTTCAAGGTGCATGACCCGGAGGAGGAGCACAGCCTGGAGGATACCGTGGATGCCGCCATGAAGCAGATTGAGGAAAAACGTTACGCCTGTGCGTTGGAAGAGAAAGGGATTCCGATAGACAAAATCCGGAAATATGGTTTTGCTTTTGAAGGGAAGAAGGTGCTGATTGGCTAGAGTGTGTTTGAAAATTGCTTTCTGTCAGATGTGTGTCACAGTTTGTGGGAGATTTGGCTCGAATGAGGGAGGCGTAGTGGGCTACGTTGACCGAATGAGAGCCAAATATACCGCAAAGTGGGGCGCACAGATGACGGGAATGAATTTTCAAACACACTCTAGACCAATGAAGCCTGCGGTGTATGGACAGTATCGTTTAAACGGGAGGAATTGTGAAGAACCTGTAAGGAAGTGACGCGGTTTGAGCAAGTTCAATCGAACAGGAGTCCCTGTTTTCAGGGACTCCTGTGAAGCATAGATGCTATTTTTTCAGCGGTAAGCCGTCTTTGAAGGCTTCGCCTACCCGTTCGCTCACCTTATAGTAGCCATGGGTGTAAGGGTCAAAGGCGATTGCGTTTACCAGGGACATATCAATCTTGTCACCGGCCATGACGCTTTCGTCTGCGGTGACATTCACTACCTTGCCGATGACGCCGCATCCGTAGGTTCCGTCCTGATATTCAATAAATTCACATTCAAGGCAGAGTGGGAATTCATTGATGACCGGAGCGTCCACAGTCTCGGCTTTGCTTGCGGTAAGGCCGCTGTTCTCGAATTTGTCCGGAAACCTGTTGCCTGATTCAACGCCGAAATAGTCGGCTTCGACCACATGGGCGGCATCCGCGATGCTTACCGTAAAGGCGCCTCTTTCCTTGATGTTCTTTACTGTTTTATGCGTTTCTGTCAGGTTGAGCGCCACATTGCCCCTTTCCTGCATGGTGCCCCAGGCAGCATTCATAACATTAACGCTGCCATCTTCATTGTAGGTTGCCACCATTAAAACCGGCATAGGGAAGATGCCTTCTGTTATGTTGAGCTTCTTTCTCATTGTGATTACCTCGTTTCTTTGTTTGGGATTGACAGAACCTGAGTCCTTACCTATAATTGTAACAAGTAACAGAAAAAATACAAGTGCTATCTTTAAGGAAAGTGTAAAATGATAAGGAATTATATTGAGGAGGCAAATTTTGAGGATACGGGATTCAGCTATACACTGTCCCTTATATCCGGAAAACACAAGATGGTGATTCTGTACTGTCTGATGGAGTTTGGCGTTGTGAGATTCAATGAGCTGAAACGATATCTGAAAAACGTGTCGGATAAAACACTCAGCAATAATCTGAAGGAGCTGGAAGCGGACCGGCTTGTTATCAGGAAAGAATATCCTCAGATACCGCCAAAGGTGGAATACAGCCTGAGCGACAGAGGCAGGTCTTTGATGGATGTTTTGGACCAGCTATGTATATGGGGGGAAAATAACAGGGAATAATCATAAATAAAAATATTTGCTGTCTGTTTTCTCTCGGATAATCTCAATAAATTCTGCAACGGATTAAAAGGTTTCTATAAGATAATTCATCTGTTCACATTCATTGAAAATAGAAGTGTCGTAAAAATCAGGTACATCAGCAATTCTGATTTTCGGATGATTTGCGATAAGGTGCAGGATATTGTGTTTGTCTGTTCTCTGAATATGGATGTGGCCGGAGCTGCCATTGCCACGGATATCGCGCAGGCTTTATCTTGTTTTGCGGCAATCATTTACATGGTAAAAAAATATCCTCTGTTCCGTTGGAAACTGAAAGAACTGACCTTTGAGTGGTCGCTTGTTTCAGCCCTTGTGAAAATGCTCATGTGCGGTAAAGTAACACACAAGAATTTGATAGACAGTAGCCCATACTATTCCGAAAATCAAGTGAAAATGAATAGATTTCTTAAAGTCTGTATGATAAAATATGATTATGAAAAAATCGACAAATCGTAGTTTGTAACGAAGATATTTGCGATGAAAGGAATTAAGATTGAGTTATTGGGGATTGCAATAATACTTTTAGGAATTGCTGTGACAACAAATAATTTTTGGGGATATGTCCTAGGTGTTCTTGGATTTGGCGTCGCTGTAGTTGGCTGTTTTCTAAAAGATAATCACTGATAACTTCTTGTTTGAAAAATTGAGAAAACGTAATATTGAACAAAAAAGAAATGCACAGTTCTTAGCTTACCGTGAACTGTGCATTTTTGTAAATAAATACTTTTAATTAGCCGATTACGGCATCCTCTGCTGTAAAATGTTCCAGAGAATTTTCTTTTACCTGAATGCAGATATAAGTAATTCCAGAAATATCGGATGCAAAAAACTGACGCTTTGCAGCAGGTGCGATTTTTAGCCAGTCTCCAGTTGAAAGGCTAATTTCTTCTCCATCAATTATGGCTTTGCCGTTACCTGAAAGAATTCCATAGATTTCTTCATTTTCTTTATGAGAATGAACAAATGGGACATTTGCTCCTGCAGGTAGTTCATTTAAACTGATTTCTGCACCTGTTAAAGACAACTTTTCATGCAGCTCAATTCGGTTTTCCTTTCCAATAGTTGTTTTTGTGTAATTTGCCATAATAATACCTCCATAGTTAATTTGTAGTTTCTGGTTGCTTGGTATTAGTATAGTGTGAGACACATACAAAAACAAGTACGCACCTTTTTGTAACTGTACACTCAAAAATGAATGTGTTACAATAGACTCGGAGGTGAGAATTATGCGAGCAAAAGAAGAATTACCGGAATGCCCAGTTGCAACAGCAGTATCTCTTATCGGAGGAAAATGGAAGCTGCTGATTTTGCGTAACTTGAAAGAGCGTCCATGGAGATTCAATGAGCTACAACGAAGTATAGATGGTATTTCACAAAAGGTTTTGACAGATAGTTTAAGACAAATGATGAGTGATGGGCTGGCATATCGCCACGATTACCATGAGCAGCCACCGAGAGTTGAATACGGCTTAACGGAACTCGGAACAAAAATGCTTCCAATTGTTAATTCACTTGCTGACTTTGGTAACTACTATAAATCAATTATTGAACAGAATTAAGGACGTTAGTATTTGAAAAGCTTGAACAATTCCAGTTTGGAGAATTGAAAAAACGGAATTTACCTATTAGGACATATAAACTGTTGACAATAAAGCTCCTATATAGTATGTTTTTAATAAACTACTATATAGGAGCTTTTGTATGGAAATGAATGGAGGATTTCTTGTTACCAAAATAAAACAGCTTGGAGACCGGATTTTCGAGAAGATTCTCAGCGAAAAGAATATTGATGCGTTTAATGGAGCCCAGGGGCGTATTCTTTATGTGCTGTGGCAGGAGGATGGTATCTCAATCAGGTCACTCTCGACTAAATGCGGATTAGCGATAACATCTCTTACTACGATGCTGGAAAGAATGGAAAATCAAGGGCTGATAAGCCGTGTTCAGTCTAAAACGGACAAAAGGAAAACACTCCTGTTTCTGACTGAGAAAGCACATGCCTTAAAGGGCGAGTACGATTCTGTATCTGATGAGATGGGCAGTATTTACTACAAAGGTTTTTCAGAGGAAGAAATTACCCGGTTTGAGGAATGCCTCGACTGCATCAGAAAGAATCTTGAGGAGTGGCAGAAGTCATGAGTATTTGTATCAAAGATCAGATTCAGAACATGAATATCGTCATTGGCTGCACAGTGGGGTGTGCATATTGCTATGCCCGCAACAACGTGAAACGCTGGCATATGATTGATGACTTCGCTGCCCCTGAATTCTTTCCGGGTAAGCTCAAGATGATGGAAAAGAAACGTCCGCAGAACTTTCTTCTTACCGGCATGAGCGATCTCTCTGGATGGAAGCCGGAATGGAGAGGCGAGGTATTTGCAAAGATCCGTGAAAATCCACAGCATCAGTTCCTGTTCCTTACCAAGCGACCTGATTTGCTGGATTTTGATACCGATCTGGAAAACGCATGGTTTGGCGTTACGGTGACGAGGAAAGCAGAACTGTGGCGTATCGACGCCCTTCGGAAAAACGTCAGAGCAAAACATTATCATGTTACCTTTGAGCCGTTATTCGACGATCCCGGCACAGTTGACCTTTCCGGAATCAATTGGATCGTTGTCGGCACCATGACCGGAGCTCAGAGCAGGAAGATTCATACGGAGACGGAATGGGCATGGTCTCTGACGGACCAGGCACATAAGCTCGGCATTCCGGTGTTTATGAAGGAAGACCTTGTCCCTATCATAGGGGATGAAAATATGATTCAGGAAATGCCGGAAGAATTTAATAAAGTGTTAGAGGTACAGAAATCATGGAAGAAGTAATAAATGGAATCCTCATTCGTGAGGTGGAAACAAAGAACATCATGACTAAGTCTAGTCTGCCGGTAGGCGGTTACTCGGTCAATCCCTATGTGGGCTGTACACATGCCTGCAAGTATTGCTATGCTTCTTTTATGAAGCGCTTTACCGGGCACAAGGAGGAATGGGGCACTTTCCTTGATGTGAAGCATTGGCCGGAAATTAAAAATCCGAAGAAATATGCCGGACAGCGGGTGGTCATCGGTTCTGTGACAGATGGCTACAATCCACAGGAGAAGCAATTCGGGAATACCAGAAAACTTCTGGAGCAGCTGATCGGCAGTGATGCAGATATTCTGATTTGCACAAAGTCGGATCTTGTGGTACGGGATATTGATCTACTGAAGAAGCTTGGACGTGTAACCGTTTCATGGTCGATCAACACACTAGATGAAAATTTCAAGAACGATATGGACTCTGCTTCGAGCATTGAGCGCCGTATCTCTGCTATGAAGCAGGTATATGAAGCAGGTATCCGTACAGTCTGTTTCGTATCCCCGGTATTCCCCGGTATCACGGATTTTGAAGCAATCTTTGAGCGGGTAAAGGATCAGTGCGATCTGTTCTGGCTCGAAAATCTCAATCTTCGAGGCGGTTTCAAAAAGACAATTATGGATTATATCGCCGGAAAATATCCTGATCTTGTACCACTTTACGACGAGATCTATAACAAGCATAACCGCAGCTACTTTGAAGCACTTGAAGTAAAAGCTGAGAAAATGGCTAAGAAGTATGATTGTGCCTTTGTGGATAATGAAATGCCTTATGGCAGAGTCCCGCAGGGACATCCGGTGATCGTAGATTATTTCTATCATGAGGAAATCCGTGGGACAGAGAATACCGGAAAAAGAAATCGCTAACTTCCAGTTTATCGAACAGATAGCAAGTCCAGCCGAGCCAGTCAACGGCAAGTGAATGGGCTTCCGCCCACCGTTGACAGCCTTGTCTGTTCTTGCTGGTAGGTAATCAAGGGGCGACAGCAAAAAGTGCTGCCGCCCTTTCCAATAATCAAAAAAGGTAAAACAAAAGGACAGACGATAGCTGTCCTTTTATTATATCATAGGAAAGTGCGTCCTAAGATAGAAAACGCTCCGCGGGGATGCGCACTCCGCGCAGAGGAAGATGGCTGCTGTCGCAGCCGCGCTCCGGCGCGAGAGTCCGGCTTGCCGGACTCTTTGTTTTTGTCGGTAATCAATTATAATAAAGACACTGGCAAGTGGGAGGAAATGATTTTCCCACAGAACGGCGTCCGCTTCATTGCCATCAATGACGGCGTTGACAGCGCACAGGGCGACAACGATTTTGCGCCCTTGCGTAATATTTTTAACGAATGGCTGGTGAGGGATACGAGCAAGAAAATCCGGGCGGTAAAACGCTCAAAAGGCATGAGTGGGAAGCCCGTCACAAGCAAGCCCGTGTACGGCTACCTCATGGACGAGGACGAAAATTTCATCATTGACGAGGAAGCCGCCCCCGTGGTGAAGCAGATATACAGCCTTTGCCTTGCCGGGAACGGTCCGACCAAGATAGCCCGTATGCTCACGGAGCAGGAAATCCCCACGCCGGGAACGCTGGAATACCGCCGGACAGGGAGAACCCGCCGCTACCACCCCGGCTATGAGTGCAAGTGGGCGGCGAACACCGTGGTACATATCCTTGAAAACCGTGAATACACGGGCTGCCTTGTGAACTTCAAGACCACCACACAATCCTACAAGTGCAGCAAGATTATTTACAACAGCGAGGACAAACAGGCAATCTTCGAGAACCACCACGAGCAGATAATCGACAAGGACACATGGGAGCGTGTGCAGGAGCTACGCAAGCAGCGCAAACGCCCTAACCGCTATGATGAAGTGGGCTTACTCTTTTGTGCCGATTGCGGAAGCGTCATGTACCAGCAGAGGTATCAGACGGACAAGCGGAAACAGGACTGTTACATATGCGGCAGCTACAAGAAGCGCACGGCAGACTGTACGGCGCACTTTATCCGCACCGACCTTTTGACCGCCGGAGTGACCGAGAACCTACGGAAAGTCACCAGCTACGCCGCCAAGCACGAAGCCCGGTTTATGAAGCTGTTGACCGAGCAGACCGAGGACGGGAGCAAACGCCGGAACGCCGCCAAGAAGAAAGAGCTGGAAGCGGCAGAAAAACGGATTGCGGAACTCTCCGCTATCTTCAAGCGGCTGTATGAGGACAGCGTGACCGGGCGCATATCGGACGAGCGTTTCACGGAGCTTTCGGCAGACTACGAAGCCGAGCAAAAGGAACTGAAAGAGAAAGCCGCCGCTTTGCAGAGCGAACTTTCTAAAACGCTGGAAGCCACGGCAAACGCTGAAAAGTTTATGAAAGTGGTACGCAAGTACACCAGCTTTGAGGAACTCACCCCTACCCTGTTGCGGGAGTTTGTGGAGAAAATCGTAATCCACGAATCGGAAGCCCTTGACGGGAAACGCCGGGGGAAGCTCCGCAGACAGGAAATCGAAATCTATTACTCTTTTGTCGGCAAGGTAGAATTGCCCGACTAAGGCCCGACCCGTCCGGCAGTCAGCCGGATAGGGAACGGCAAAATTTTTTACACTTCTTTTACTTCTTTATCTCACATGAGCAAAAGTAACTGGAGTGTTCGGACGAGCCAAAAGTACTTTTTATAGATTGACATGTGTGATAAAAAATGCTAAAATATGTGTAATAAAAAATGCAAAGAGTCAACAGGAAAAGGAAGCGGAAAATATGCGGGCTAATACTTACGGGAAGATGAATCATTTATATAAAAAATACAGGGGATATACCAGTACCAGGGGATTGACGGAGGAGGGACTGACCAATCGGCAGATATCTGTCCTGGCGGAAGAGGGATATCTGGAAAGAGTTTGCCACGGTCATTACTGGATGCTGCAATGCGGATATGAGAAGCCTTACGATTACAAATGTATTGAAGCATGCTTAAGCAATCCGAGAGCAGTGATATCAATGAAAAGCGCATGCTTTTATCAGGGGATGACAGAGCAGGAACCGGAATATCTGACGGTTTCCACAGAGCGGACAGACCGCAGTGCGATGAAAACAAATTTTCCAATAGAGAGACATTTTTTTTCGGGCAGCAATTTCCGGCTTGGTCTTAAACATGTGAAGACCGAATTTGGCTGTTATAATATCTATGATATTGAACGAAGCGTTTGCGACATCATACGTCTGGAGGGTAAGAGTGAAGATCATGAGCTTCTGATAGAAATGCTGGATTCCGGGAGATTGGAAAAGAGCCGGTACAAACGGATATTGAAATATGCACAGTTGTTTAACCGAGCGAATCTTTTTTCCAGTGACATTTTAGAGAGATTATCTGCACAGGATGAGTGAGGGCCTCCGCAGGAGGATGAAAGGGGACTTATGAGTATATACACATCGGAACGCTTCAATGGAATGATATTTTTTGCATCAGATAATGAAGGGGAGAATTATAGAGAGCGGTACAGTAAAAGACTTTTAGCCTATTATACGGGGCTGCAGGAGAAAGCAACCTGTCCGGCAACATTCTGGGACAGGGAAAGTGATTGGGAGACAACGATTTATAACTGGCTGAAAGGGTGGGAGAAGAGACATCCGATATCCGGAATTATCCTGTGTACGATTTTAAGCGGAATTTTGATCAGTCTGTTGGCAGAGATTATTTTGAAAGCAATTTGTTTCGCTCTATGAATATTTCGAAACGCAGAGGTTTCCGATATGTATTTTCTGATTGATTTTGAGAATGTAGGGAATGAAGGGCTGAGAGGGGCACAGTATCTTTTGAAAGAAGATGCAATGACCATTTTTTTCAGCCAGGCGTGCGAGCAGATCGGACAGGGATGTCTTCGCCAGATTATGGATTCTTTCTGTCGTTTGGACATCTGCAAGCTGAAAAAGACAGGAAAGAATGCTCTGGATTTTTACATAGCCGCAAAAACAGGTGAGATTTTTGGAAGCGGATATCCGGGAAAAGCTGCAATTGTCAGCAGAGACCAGGGTTTCGCCGCGGTAAGAGATTACTGGAATAGCAGAAGAAAGCCTTCCAGACAAGTGATTTTGGGAAGCAATCTGGAGCAGTGTATATTGTCTGCCAATGAGAATCATATCAGAACTACTCAGCTCAGAGAAGAACTAAAGCCGGTCAGGCTGGAGACAGAATTTGCCAGATATGAGGAACGAGCAAAGATACGGGAGATTCTGAAGCAGGCCTTTGAGGATACGGCCTATGAGGAGAAGCTTGGGAGAATTCAGGAAGTATTTGAGAGGCAGTCGGATAAAAAGGTTCTTTACCTTGATTCTGTAAAAACCTTTGGGAAAAAGGATGGCCTGGAGATCTACCGGAAGATAAGGGGACTGGCGGGATGAAGGATATATAACGATTTCCATGGAAAGCTCTATCCCTCCTTCCTTTCGCCAAGCTCGGGCCAGACTGTGACCAGCATGGTACCAAAACAGGCGGCTCCGCCGATAAAGTTGGAGATCGGCTCAGCCATGAAGATGCCTCGGATGCCCAAATCAAACAGATGCGGAAGAACCAGAATGAGCGGAATCACAATGATAACCTTGCGGAAGATGGAGAAAAATACGGCATTTTTTGATTTCCCCAGGGCCACGAATACGGATTGGCCGGCAAATTGCAATGACATCATAAAAAAGCCGAAATAGTAGATCTGCATGGCGGGAATGCCCGCAGATACCAAATCGCCCTCATGATTAAAGACGCGGATGAAAAAGCCGGGAAAGCTGTGAACCAGGCCCCACATGAGGGTGGTATAGGCGATGGACACCACAGACATAAAAATAATTGCCCTCTTGACGCGCCCGTATTGTCCGGCCCCATAATTATACCCCATAACCGGCTGGGCACTGTTGGTGAGGCCATTGATCGGAAGGGAGATGACCTCCCGGACAGAATTGATGACGGTCATGATGCCGATATACAGATCGCCGCCAAAACGTCCTAAGCTGGCATTATACATAATCTGAACCAGGCTGTTGGTGACCGACATGGTAAAGCCGGACAGGCCCAGTGCAATGATCTCCAGAACACGGCGGCGTTTCAGACGGAATGCCCTTTTCTGCAGCTTCAGAATCGCCTGGTCTCCGGTTAAGAAATGCAGAATCCACAAGGCAGAAAGGCCCTGGGAAAGGATGGTGGCCCAGGCAGCCCCCTGAACGCCGAGATGAAGAACAAAGATGAAAATCGGATCCAGGATAATGTTGGTGACGGCGCCAAGCAGTACGGTCAGCATTCCGATCTTTCCGAACCCCTGGGAGTTGATGAAGCTGTTCATGCCAAGGCCGATCATCACAAAGGTGCTGCCGAGCAGGTAGATCGTGATGTAGGAATCCGCATAGGAGATCGTGGCAGAGGAGGCTCCGAACAGATAAAGCATGGGGCGTTTGAAGATCAGTCCCAAAGCAGTCAGTGTCAGGCCGCAGCCAACCATCAGAATAAAGGAATTGCCCATGATGGCTTCTGCTTCCTTTTCATTCCCTTTGCCTCTCTGGATGGAGCACAGGGGTGCACCGCCCATGCCGAAAAGATTGGCAAAAGCGATTACCATAGAAATGATGGGAAGGCAGAGTCCCAGCCCGGTCAGAGCCATGGTGGCATCCTTCGGGATTCGTCCGATATAAATCCGGTCAACAATATTATAGAGAACATTGATCAGCTGAGCCAGTGTCATGGGAATGGCCAGGCCGAGGATATTCTTAATTACGCTTCCTTGTGAAAAGTCATTTTTTCCGTTAGTTTTGTCGATAGAAGCCATGAGAGGATACCGCCTTTGTGGATGTAATGTTTTTTCCGTATACGCAATGTGCACAGAAATATAGTAGCACAATTTGCCGGATCCTTCAACTACTTGGGGGGAGGCGCAATCCTGGCCGGTGATTCAGGCAAACACCTCCCGGATTACTTTGCCCAGCGCTATTGCAGCTTTTGACTGGTAGGTAGAGTAGGGATGGGCAAGCGCCAGCTCCAGAAATACCCCATCTTCCCCGATGGAGAGATATACCGTATCCGGATAATCCTCGGCGCAGGAATGGTAAGTAAAGGCCAGTCCCAGCCCGGCCCGGGCCATGGAGGCGCCCAGGTCAGCGGAAATGTTGGTGTTATAGGCAATGGGCTTGATCCCGGCCTTCTGGAACTGGCGGCGGCTGGTGCTGCCAAGAATGGTATCATAATCGCTGAGAATATATTCAAAGGAAGCCGTATCCTTAAGTTCGACCCAATAATGGGGGGAGTCTTTGTGTTTGCGGGCAAACTGCATGACCGGATGGTTTCGGTTAGCAACAATAAATATCTCGTCTTTTTTAATAAATTCTACTTCGTGGGTCAGGCGGGTCAGAGGCAGGGCTACAACAGCCAGGTCAAGGGAGCCTTCAATCAGGCGGTCTTCTAAGGCCATGCTGTTCTGCTCCACGATATCAACCCGGATATTCGGGTATTTCTCATAAAAACGTTTTAATATTTTAGGCAGCATATGTCTGCCGCGGAAGGAGCTGATCCCTAAGATGACACTTCCGCCGTTGAGCTCCGCCATGTCCCAGAGTTCGTTCTGTACCAGCCGGTAATGAGTCAGTATGGTGCGGGCATTGTCGATGAAAAGAGTCCCGGCGGCAGTGGGGCGGATTCCTTTTGAAGTGCGGACAAACAACGGAAGGCCCAGTTCGGCTTCATACTGGGAGAGAAATTGGCTGAGGCTGGACTGAGCCATGAAAAGCTTGTCAGCGGCCCGGGAAATGCTACGCTCATCTGCCAGGGTTACGATATAGGTCAGTTCTTTCAGATGCATGGTTTTTCTGGCTCCTTTCTTTCCTTCCTTTGCTTCTCTCATAGATATCGGTTTTTCCGATGAAGTATATAAAGTATTTTCAGTTTCAGCAATCTCTGGAATATTATATGATAAGGCTGCAGGAATTGCAAGAAAAATTGTTAAATTCATTGATTCTATGACAAGGAGGAGAAGTAAATGGGAACCGTTTCTTTAAAAGGTGTCATTGATATGCATGTGCATTCCAATCCGGACATCCGCCATCGCAGGTATGACGATTTCGAACTGATGGAGGCGGGAATCCGGGTGGGAGCCAGGGCGATTGTCATTAAGACCCATCAGGGGACAACCGTAGACCGGGCGTTCTTGTGTAACCGGCATAATGAGATCGTCCATCAGGGGGATAATGATTTTACCATGTTCGGCAGCGTGACCATGAACCGGCAGATGGGAGGGATCAATCCCTGGGCGGCAGAGAGCGGGCTGAAGCTGGGGGCAAAGGTAATCTGGCTTCCGACCCAGTCAGCGCGGAACAATATGCTCAGGCAGAATCAGGATCCGGCAGGCTGTGTAGAGGTGATCCGGGACGGAATGGTGGTTCCGGAGCTTTCGGATATCTTCCGGCTGGTAAAGGATTATGATGTGGTGCTGGGGACCGGGCATGTGTCGCCGGAGGAATGCTTCCGGGTTGTGGAGGCAGCGAGGAATGCCGGAGTCAGGAAGCTGGTGGTGACTCATCCGGAGTGGTGGATGGTGGGAATATCCCTGGAAGATCAGGTGAGGCTGGTAAAGGATTATGATGTGATTCTGGAGCATTGCTTTGCCCAGCCAATGGGCGGCGGAAAATACAAGAGCAATCTGCCCATGAATCTGGAGGCAGTACAGGCCTGTGGATATAAGAATGTGATGGTGTCCACGGACGGCGGACAGGTGGAGAATCCCAACTGGGAAATTGCCCTGGAACAGTATATGCAGTATCTCCTGGATCATGGGGTGGGAGAGAAAGAGCTTCGCTATATGACTCATGACATCCAGGCCGGATTATTAGGAATTGAGGAAACGATAAAATAACCAGGAGGGAATTATGCTGAGTGCATTGATTATAGCAGCAATCGCGCTGTCGGTTGCCATAGGATATAAGACAAAATTCAACACAGGGTTTTTTGCCATCGTATTTGCCTATCTGATAGGCTGCTTTGCCATGGGGATGAAGACAAAAGAGGTGATTGCCGGGTGGCCGGTCAGCACCATGTTTGTGATTTTTTCAGTTTCTCTGTTCTACAATTTTGCATTGGTGAACGGGACTTTAGAGAAAACGGCCCGGTATCTTCTTTATGCCTGCCGGAGATTTCCGGGGCTTCTTCCCTTTGCTCTGTATCTGGCGAGCGCGGGGATCGCGGCCCTGGGTGCAGGATTTTTTACAGTGATGGCATTTATGGCTCCTATTACCATTCTGATTTGTAAAGAGGCGAAGATGGATCAGCTTACAGGCGCGGTGGCTATCAATTGCGGAGCGTTGTCCGGGGCGAATTTCATGACCAGTGGAAGCGGAATTATTTTCCGGGGACTGATGGAGGAGAATGGCCTGGGGGAGGCGGCATTCTCCTATACAGCGGTGATTTTTGTGGGGAGCGTAATTTTCTCACTGCTATTGATTGCGGCATTTCGGTATATTCCCAAGAGCAACCGCAGCATTGGCAAGGGCGTGACCTTTGAAAAGCCGGAGGCATTTACAGACAGGCAGAAGATCAACCTGTACCTGATGATTGCCATGATCCTGGTGGTTCTGATCTTCCCGATTCTACATATTGTGCTGCCGGATGCGAAAGCCATCACCTTCATTAACAGCAAGATGGATGTGGGCCTGGCGGCGGTGTTATTCTCTGTGATTGCCATGTTCTTTGGGCTGGCGCCGCAGAAGGACGTGATTGCCAAGGTTCCGTGGAATACGATTATTATGATCTGCGGCGTGGGAATGCTGATTAACGTGGCTATCGAGGCCGGAACGATCGATCTTCTGGCTGCCTGGGCGGGTAGCAGCCTGCCTGCATGGATTGTGCCGATTGCCTTCAGCGTGATCGGAGCCGTCATGAGCTTTTTCTCCAGCACACTGGGAGTGGTGTGTCCGGCTCTGTTCCCGCTGGTGCCAACTCTGGCATCAGCTACAGGAATCAACCCGTTGACCTTGTTTGCCTGCATTGTCATCGGTGCGCAGAGTTCGGCAATCTCGCCGTTTTCTTCCGGAGGAAGCCTGGTGCTTGGCTCCTGCAGTACGGAGGAAGAGCGAAATGAAATGTTCCCGAAGCTTTTGTTTGTGGCAGTTCCGGTGAGCGTGCTGTCATCGGTCGTGTTCAATCTGGTACTGTCGTTTGTTCTGTGACTGTGACAGACCATTCAATGGAGCATATTTCAAATTGTGCTGGATAACAAAAGAGGAAAGTAGTATAATCAAAAAAGCTGTAATCCGACCAGAGGGCAGGAGTCTTGAGTTCCTGCCTTTCTTTATATCATAGGTGCCCACAGGGCATTTGACTCGGGATTGGCTGAAGAATTTTTTGGTTTCTTTATGGAAAGAATACATTCCAGGGAGGTATGAGAACAGATGAAGATGATTTGGAAGGAACGGGGGAAGGATCTGATCTATGATTTTGCGGGAGCATTTCTTCAGGCCCTGGGGGTCTGGTGTTTTATCGAGCCTTGCAGGATTGCACCAGGGGGAGTGTCGGGCATGGCGCTTCTGGTCAATTATCTGACAGCGGTTCCGGTAGGTGTCATGACACTGGTGCTGAATATTCCTCTTCTGATCAGTTCCTATCTATGCCTCAACCGGAAAATGACCTGGAAAACCATACAGACGGTTCTTATTATGTCACTGGTTTTAGATGGCCTGGTCACGCCTCTGTTCCCCCAGTATGTGGGGGACAAACTGCTCTCATCGGTCTTTGGGGGGATTCTGGCAGGCGTGGGGATGGCTATGATCTTTATGCGGGATTCGACCACAGGAGGCGGGGATATCCTGGCAAAGCTTTTGCAGAAGCGTTTCCCCTATATGCATACCGGATACGCCCTGATGATGACGGATGCCGTGGTGATTGCGGCTTCTGTGCTGGTGTTCGGGAAGCTGGAGGCGGCGCTTTATGGCATGATCTCTATGGTGGCAACCACCCAGACCATAGATGCGATCCTTTATGGTATGAATAAAGGAGCCATGGTGATGATTCATTCAGAAAAGAACCGGGAGATCGCAGAGGAGATCATGGAACGGCTCAATCGGGGAACCACGCTTTTTAAAAGTGTGGGGGGATTCAGCAAAAAAGAAGGGGAAACTCTGCTTTGTGTCATTGACCGAAAACAGTTTTATCTGGTGAAGGAGATTGCCTATGCCCATGATCCGCGGGCGTTTGTGGTGGTGTCGGAGACGAAGGAGACCTATGGGGAGGGATTTTTGGACGCCCGCTGAGACGGGAGCGTATCTTGTGGCTCTGGTCTGTGATGCGCGGGGATATGAATAAGATTCTGGCGGAGGAGAATTAGGATAAGAAGGAAAGTTCAATAATGTTCTCTATGGGAACGGAAGTTCTGTCCTGTAATAGAATGAGGCGCTGATACCAGTCTATCTTTTTCAGAGAGCCGGTGGCAGAAACATAGGTGCCGCCGGCTTTCTTCTCGTCCGGGAGAAAATAGAGGATGGTAATCCGGGGGTGGCGATCCGCGTTCTGTTGCAGTTGGCGCAGCCGTTCATCCAAAAGATCCTTTACATCCTCATCCGGTTCAATCCGGTCATCGGTAAAGCGGGCAGCCTCCCGGACAGCATCATGGTAGCTGGTTAAGGCAGCAAAGGGAGCAAACTGAGCGGCCCGGTCAGAGAGGGACATGGGAGGATGGACGGAAGAGACCGGGTGAGGTATAGCGACAATATCCTCGTAGGGAAATGGCTTTGATGGAAAACGGTTCATGGATACTCCTTTCAGGGAGAGGCGGACAGGCCCCCCTCATGCCTTGTGGCCGCCGATCTGTTGGTTTCGTTCTCTGGCAGTGGCGCCTTCTTCCAGGCTCATGCCCTTTATGATAGCATTTTTACCGAACTTCTTTTTTACGGAGAGCATGGCCGTCTGAAGCTGTCTCTCTTTTTGCAAAAGGGCTTCCTCCTGCAGGCGCTGCCGTTCCAGCTGCTCATAGTCGGTAAACAAGTCCAGCTGTTCGAAAGCTTCCGGCTTTTTTGCAGAGGCCTCCGGCGCGATGCGGGTTGCTGTGACAGAAAGCCTCTTGATACGGAGACTTTTGTCTGTGATCCGGTCAAACAGTTCTAAAGCGGAAGCGATGAGCTGTCTGGCGGAGGAGGTCTGCCGGGGAAGGTTGATGGTGCCATGGGCATGCACGGGAATCTTCCTTCCATAGCGGTCTGTGGTGACGGGACCCTGGTAGCTTTGCTGCATTGCCGGGTCTGTGAGGCAGGTTCTGTCGTAGCCGGCGGTGAGAACCAGCTGATCGGTCACCAGGCCCTTGTCCACCAGATCCAGGGCCAGCTGATCGGCCATCTCCTTTACGACAAGCCGGGCCTTGTCGAAGGAGTAAGGGCAGGGAAGAACCTGTCCTCCGCTGATGCTGCTGCTTTCCGGCTGGTAGGACTTGATATCTGCCATGGTGCAGGGTTCAATCCCCCAGGCATGGTCGATAAGCAGCTCTGCATTGATGCCAAAGAGACGATAAAGCAGCTCCTCGCTGTGGAATTCTCCGGGCTTTCCCAGAGAGCAGCGGGCGATGTCTCCCATGGTATAAAGCCCGTGCTCTTCCAGTTTTTTTTCATATCCGCGTCCGATGCGCCAGAAATCTGTCAGGGGACGGTGAGTCCAGAGAAGGCGTCTGTAAGACATCTCGTCAAGTTCTGCGATACGGACGCCATGCTCGTCTGCCGGTATATGCTTAGCCACAATGTCCATGGCAACCTTGGCCAGGTAGAGATTCGTCCCGATACCGGCAGCGGCGGTAATGCCGGTGGCTTTCAGGACATCCTGGATCATCATTCCCACCAGCTTGCATGCGGAGGGCCGGGCGGGAGAAAGATAACTGGTGATATCGATCAGGACTTCATCAATGGAATAGACATGGATATCCTCCGGGGCGATATACTTCAGGTAAATGTCATAGATCCTGGTGCTGTATTCCATATAAAGCGACATCCGGGGTACGGCGGTAATATAGTCCAGAGACAGCTCCGGATGGGCCCGGACCTCGGGATCATGAAAGGAAGAGCCGGTGAAGGTCCGACCCGGAGCGTGAAGGCTCCTTTGGGAGTTGATCTGCTCCACCTTTCGGATCACCTCAAACAGACGGGGGCGTCCGGGGATGCCGTAGGCTTTTAGAGAGGGAGAGACAGCAAGGCAGATGGTCTTCTCCGTGCGGCTTTTGTCGGCCACTACCAGATGGGTGGTGAGTGGGTCAAGCCCCCGTTCGATACATTCGACAGAGGCATAGAAAGATTTTAAGTCAATGGCAGCGTAGATGCGGTCTTTGGGTGTCATGGTGTGAACTCCGTTCTTTCATGAAGGAAGGGATGCGTAAGCAAAAACATTTCTGATACAAGAATAGAACGTTTGTTCGAATTTGTAAAATACCTATAAGTTATGGAAAAGTGTCATATTATGACTATAGATTATCAGAAACCGGAAAAAATATTGTAGGAATCCGATAAAACTAGTTTTTATAAAGATAAACTTCCTTAATGGCATGAAAAAAGCAGCATTCCACCAGAAAGTTGCGACGTAAACGACGCAAGAATACAGTGGACGGTGTCAAACGGCATAAAAACAGAAGTAACCCGAAGGGCTACTTCTAAATGATATTAACAGTATCAGCTTGGTTTGTCGGTTAAAATAACTCTATACGACCAAGCAGCAGGTCTATCAGATTGCAATGGAAAATTCCGTTGTCATCATAGAAATTGTGAGGAATATCCATGCGAACAATGATTTTTTTGAAAAAGTCCTTTGTCAGTATCAACGATGCAAGTTCAGAGGATTCCTTTTTGTCCGTATTCATCTGGAAAGCTGACTGGATGTAGATTTTTTTGTCCGCATCATTTACAACGAAGTCGATTTCTTTTTGCACATTTGCACCGCCGGTGCGGTCGGTCACAACACCGACATCAACGGAATATCCTCGGCGCAGAAGCTCGTTGTAGATGATATTCTCCATGATGTGGCCGGGATTGTATTGACGATAATTCAAGCGGGCATTACGAAGGCCGATATCCGTGTAGTAGTATTTGTTCGGATACTTGAAATAGGTCTTTCCTTTCACATCATAGCGCTTTGCCATAGAAATAAGAAACGAATCGATGATGTGCTGTACATAGTTGGAAACAAGAGTGGAATTGACCTTTTCGTTCTTCATGCCGGTCAGCGCATTGGCAATATTCGTAGGATTGGTCAGGGAGCTGATCTGTGAAGCAAGGAAATCCAGAATGTCATTCAGAATGTCCTCACGTTCGATACCGTTGCGTTCTACAATGTCCTTGACATACAGCTCGCTGTACAGAGAGGACAGGTAATCCTTTTTGTCCTTTTCATCTGTTAATGCCGGCAGGCGTGGCATGCCGCCGTAAAGCATATAGGTGTCCAGAGCCTTTCGTTCATCACCGCACACATGAGAGTAGAATTCTTCAAAGGACAGCGGGAATACATGAATTTGAGTAGCACGACCACGAAATTCTGTGGCAATGTCTTTGGACAAGCCTTTTGAGTTGCTTCCGGTTACATATACATCCAAATTCTTATATGCTTTGAGTTCATTCAGCATGTCATAGACGGAAACCTCAATGCCACCATTTTCATTATCGATTACTTTTGTGGTAAGCTGGACCTCATCAATAAAAAGATAGAATTTCTCTTCTTTCTTCTCTGCAACAAGGTCTTCGACATATTCACAAAGCGTGATTGGGTTTCTTAACTTATAATAACGTCTCTGGTCCAATTCGATTTTTATAATGTGGTCTTTCTGAACGCCCTGTGAGAGAAGGTACTCATAGAACAAGTCAAACAGCAATACCGATTTTCCACAGCGGCGGATACCGGTAATTACCTTAACCTCGCCATTCCACATATGATGTATTATGTGATTCAAATAGAAATTTCGTTTAATCATTAAAGTTACCTCGTACTTGTGACGATTACGTCGCTACTTTCTTGTGTAGTATACCACGAACCCCTCAAATCATCAATAGAAAGCGGAAAAGATATTGTAGGAATCCGATAAAATTTGTTCTTATATGGGTAGAACGGGCAGATAACTTTTGCTATACTGGATCCATCCGAAAAGGTAAAAATCATAGAACCATGAATAGTAGGAGGGAGGCTGCAGATCAACATGGAAAAGGAATTAAAACAGGGATATCATATGGAAATCCTGCTTCAGGAACCCAAAGCAGGGGCAGAAGCTTTGCAGGAGCTGGATGAGGAGGCGGCAAAGCATGCGATGAGATTTCACAGGAGTATTCCTCAGTATCAGGAGACGCCGCTGGTATCTCTGGAGGAACTGAGCAAAAGGCTGGGGGTAAAAGGAATTTATGTCAAAAACGAGTCTCTGCGTTTCGGCCTGAAGGCGTTTAAGGGACTTGGCGGCACCTATGCGATGTTCCGGATTTTGTGCAGAGAGCTGATGATGGACGTGGAAATGGCGGATTTTCGGGATTTTCAGAAGAAGGAGCAGAGAGAAAAGGCCGGAAAGATTACATTTGTGACAGCGACGGATGGCAATCACGGAAAAGGGGTGTCCTGGGCTGCCGGACTGTTTGGCTGCCAGGCCCATGTGTTTATGCCAAAGGGATCATCCGAAATGCGTGCGGAGGCAATCCAGAGCGCCGGACCGGCCACCGTGCAGATTACAGACAAAAATTATGATGAGACGGTTCAGTACGCACGGCAGATGAGCGAGGAACATGGATGGTTCTTGATTCAGGATACGGCATGGGACGGCTATGAAGAGATTCCCCTGTGGATTATCCAGGGATATCTGACAATGGCATCGGAGGCGGTGAAGCAGCTGGAAGAGAGGAAAACAAAGCCCACGCACGTTTTTCTTCAGGCCGGGGTGGGAGCCATGGCCGGAGGTGTGGCAGGATATCTGATCCATCATTACGGCAAAGCCTGTCCGATGATTTCCGTTGTGGAGCCAAAGGAGGTGGCGTGCATTTTCCTGTCGGCAAGGGAGAATGACGGAGCCTGTCATACGGTAGAGGGAGATCCGGAGACCATCATGGCAGGCCTGAACTGCCAGACTCCCTGCAAGATCACCTGGCCGGTGCTAAGGGACTTCTCTTCCGCCTATATTGCATGCCCGGATTTTGCGGCAGCCCATGGAATGAGGCTGTATGCAAATCCGTCAGGAAATGACGAGCCGGTGGTCTCCGGAGAGTCCGGCGCAGCGACACTGGGGGCATTCGCCCTTCTTATGGAACGGCCGGAGCTTAAGGATGTCAGAAAGCAGCTGGGCCTGGGAGCGAATTCCGTGATTCTTTTGTTTAACACAGAGGGAGATACGGATCCGGTGTGCTACCAGACCATTGTCAGGGACGGAGCCTATCCCCTCGCATAAGCGTTTATCTCCCCTGTCCGAATTTGTTTCGGTATTTCAGGGGAGATAGTCCATAGCTGTTGCGGAACTGTTCGATAAAATGGCTGATCTGATTATACCCCACGTCCGCGCTGATTTCCGAGATCGTCCGGTCTGTGTGGGTGATAAGGTTTTTGGCAGTGTAAAGGCGGTATTCGTTCAGGTATTTGATGGGAGAGAGGCCGGTATATTTCCGGAACAGGGCAGTGCACAGGTTTTTGCTGATGACGGCGCGGTCGGCAATCTGTCTGACATTCAGAGGATCCGGATAATTGTTGTGAATGTAGCTTAACATGGTCTGGAAAAGCCGGATCTCTTCATAATTTCCGGCATCCTCTCCCTCCTCAAATTCATTCAGGATCTGCTCAAAAATATGGGAAAGAAAGTTGCTCACTGAAAAATAGCCCAGAGGCTCGTTTTTCCAGTTGAGCAGCTTTTTTAACAGGGAGAGCTGATAAGGACTTAACAGCAGCAGGGAATAGGAAAAGGCATCCCTTTGCAGCAGGGGAAGAATGTAGTTTTTTAAAATCAGCGGATGAAAGATGTCCGGGGTGAAATTGATGCACAGGGTCCGGGTGTCCTGGCCGATGGTTTTCGAGCTGTGAAGCTGATGGTTTTTAACCAGGAGAAGTTTGTCCGCGCCCAGCTTAAACGTATCGCCGTTGATGCTGTATTCCAGCTCCCCCTGAGATACCCAGGTGATCTGCAGCTCGTCATGCCAGTGCAGCGGGATATAGTCCGAGGCATCGTCGTTGTAGCTTTGGGTATACATGGCGATGGGAAAATCATCGGATAAAAACATGACTTCTTCCTGCAGCTCCTCATTGGTGGAGATGACAAATTCGATTCCGGCCTGATTGCATTTGGGAAATGATGGGCTCATAGGATTCTGCCTCCTGGGGGTTAATAGGAAAGGATATATGGTTTGCTTGGTTTGTTTGAAAAGATCCACAGGATATAAACGAGGGAGGATCTTTATGGTTATTGTACAGCAAAAAGGGAAAATCGGAAAGGGCAAATGAGCAAGTTGATATAAATCTGACAAAAGTGTGGTGGTAACTGATAGAATATATCACAAGGGATTGCTATAATTTGAGCATAAAGTTCAACGGAACTACATTATGATGTCAGGAGGTTTTGGTATGTTAACAATTAACAAAACCCGGCTTCTGGAGAGGATTCATGCCCTCGGAGCCATTGGGAAAGATGAAGAAGGAAGAAGAACCCGGCTTGCCGCTTCGGATGCGGAAAAAGAAGGACGGGACGCGGTGGCAGGCTGGATGCGGGATGCAGGCTTAAAAGTGGTAGTGGACCGGATCGGCAACATCTTCGGTATCTGGGAGACAGAGGAAAACAAAGAGGAGAAGCCTCTGATGGTTGGTTCCCATATTGACACCGTGATCAATGCCGGTCAGTATGACGGATGTCTGGGAGTGATCGGCGGCATTGAAGTGATACAAACCCTGAAAGAAGCCGGATATCAGACAGCGAAGCCGGTTGTGGTGGCTGCATTTACCAATGAGGAAGGCGTGCGGTATTCGCCGGATATGATGGGTTCCCTGGTATACGCAGGGGGACTGCCGATAGATGAGGTTCTGGCCACAGTGGGGACAGACGGGACGGTTCTGGGAGAGGAATTAAAGAGGATCGGCTATGAGGGAACCGTGGAACCCGGGTTTTTGCAGCCGGAAGCATTTTTGGAGCTGCATATTGAGCAGGGGCCGATCCTGGATGTGGAGGGTGTGAAAATCGGCGCGGTGGAGAATCTGCAGGGTATTCACTGGCAGCGGGTAACCATCGAAGGGACTGCAAATCACGCAGGCACCACGCCTACCCATCTGCGGTCGGATGCAGGCTTGGCGGCGGCAAAGGTCAATGTCTTTTTGCGGGAGCTGGTGGAAAAGTCCGGCGGTGTGGCCACGGTGGGATGCGTGGAGTTAGAACCGAATGCCATCAACGTGATTCCGTCAAAAGCAATCTTTACGGTGGATTTGCGGAACCCCGATAAAGCGAAGCTGGAAGCAGACGAAAAGGCTCTGTCCGGGTATCTGGCGGAGCTGGAAAAGGCGGATAAGGTCAGAATCACCACAGAGCGTCTGACAGAATTTGACCCGGTTCTGTTCGATGAAGGAATTGTGAAAAAGGTAGAGCAGGCGGCAAAGGCCAGAGGCTTAAGTTCACGGCGGATGACTTCCGGTGCGGGGCAGGATGCGCAGATGATGGCCCGGATTTGCCCCACAGCCATGATCTTTGTGCCCAGCATTCAGGGCATTAGCCACAACCCGGCCGAGTATACCAAAGATGAGGATGTGATTGCCGGAGCCAATGTATTTCTGGATGTGGTGTCAGAGCTTGCCGGGGTAAAGTAGACGGGAGCGGGGATTCAGGGAAAGTTGAAAGTGAAACAGCGAAAAATAAAACAGCTATCAATATAATAGGCTCTCGGAATCTTGAGCCTGCCGACCAAGGTTCAGCGGTCGGCTGAACTTTGAAAAATAAATATTATCCGGAATGGAACAGATGTAATAAATTTTGAGAAAA
>CAJTEM010000002.1 GCA_910575255.1 Lachnospiraceae bacterium
AATACCAAGAAAAATACAACAGTTTTATACATTTCAGAAATACCCTGAACACCGCTATTCATGCGGTTTTCAGGGCATTTTTTACACAATCCCTTGCAAAATTCAGGACATGACCGGACAGGAAAGTCAATCATTTTTCCCGTCCGAATCCTGTTTCCCGTCTTTTTCTGCCTTTTTTCCAATTTTAGAGGCAATGATTTGTGGATTGTCTACAATTATTTTCCGTTCTAATCCATCTGCCCCAAAAGATAATTCACAAACTGCTGTGCCGTCCTCCCTGAAATCCCGCCATGGCTCAGCTCCCACTTATTCGCCTCCGCACACAGTTCCTTTTCCCCCATCGGGATCCCGGCCCTTTTTGCCAGCTCTGTCACAATTCGGAAATACTCCTTCTGTGACGGCTTGGAATAACAGATCGTCACCCCGAAGCGGTTCACCAGCGAAAGCTTCTCCTCCATGGTATCCGAGCGATGCATTCCGTTGTCATGTTCCATATCATCGCGGTCGCTCCAGTTCTCCTTGATCAGGTGGCGCCGGTTCGAGGTGGCGTAAATGAGGATATTGTCCGGCCGTGTCTCCACGCCTCCCTCAATCACTGCCTTTAAAAACTTATATTCCACTTCAAACTCTTCAAAGGAAAGATCATCCATATAAATGATAAATTTATAGTTCCGGTTCTTAATCCGCGCAATCACTGCCGACAGATCCTTGAACTGATGCTTATAGATCTCGATCATCCGCAGTCCCTGAGGATAAAAGGCATTGACAATCGCCTTGATACTGGTTGACTTCCCGGTCCCGCTGTCCCCGAACAGCAGCACATTGTTGGCCTTTTTCCCCTGCACAAAGGCTGTCGTGTTATCGATCAGTTTCTTTTTCTGCAGCTCATAACCCACCAGATCATCCAGCATCACTGCATCCATATTATTGATGGGGTGGAATACCACTTCCTCCCTGGCATCCGAAGAGATCCGGAACGCCTTGTTCAGCCCGAACATCCCTACACCGTAATCCTTATAAAACCCGGTCACACAATCAAAGAATTCATTCTCGTCCTTTGCCGCCTCCAGACGTGCGCTCAGAGCCTGTACCTTCTCACTGACATTCTTATTATACATCAGCTCCTTCTTGCCGATCGCCTGATAATGCGAAATTCTGCTAAAACAGTCCACTCCCAGGAATTCCTCCAGCCTGCCGAAATCATAATCGAACAATTCCTTAAAAGCCCGGAAATCCCCTTTTGCAAAATAATTCACGCTTCCTTCATTCGCTCCCACCTTTTCGCAGGTGATGCTGAAAGGATTCTCACTGGTAATCAACAGAAATGTCAGATAATTGTGCCACAGATTCTTGTCAAAACCATAATCTGTCGCCACCTGCAGAAGATGCTTCATCTGGGTAAACACCCTCGTTACCAGCTCTTCCTTCTTCTGACTTTTGTCATCCATCCGCCGGACAATATCCGCCAGCTGCATCAGGATCGTATCCTCCGGCATATCCCCATAAATCAGCAACCGGGAAACAATCTTATCCATGCTATCTTATCCTCCTGTCTTTATGTACCCTTTTTCTGTCCTGAGGCGCGTCTCAACGGGAAGCCGCCATCCGATAGATTGCCAGCATATCCTCCTCATACAGCACTTTGGCTGAGCCTCTTTTTCCTCCGCTTGCCGCGCTGCATCTGTGCGCCATCTCTTTAAGCTTCTCCTCTGCCTCAATTTCTCTTAAGGCCACCTCTTGTTCTGGACCGTCCGCGGGTATCCCCATAACCTTTACCGCAAAACCACATCATCTCTGCCCTCACTTCATAGCTGCCGGGATTCTCCCGCAGCAGTCTCGCCGTTTTGATAACCGTGGCCATCAGCGCCTCTGCCATACTGTCCGTAATCTCCATATGGCTGCCATTCGTAAAATAATGCTCCAATTGCAGGCCCTCGCGGCATTCGTCAAGTGCCCGTGCAAGCATGCCGCCTGGTTCATTGCTCGCGAGAATCAGGCTCCGAAAAGAAAAGACCCTCTCCGAAAAAGATACCCGCATTTCTGATATCCGTTCCGAAAAGAGCCTCATTCCGGAATTCCTGCATTCTGACCGTCTCTGTCCTCACACAGACAGCCTATGCCGCAATATACTTTTCAATATCGCGAAACAGCTGTCCGCAGTCATCCGCATAAATGTCCAGGCTCATCACCTGATTGAAACCCAGAATCATCACTCCCAGCAGAGATTTGGCATCTACCACCACACTCCCTCTGCTTAAATCCATGGCATACGGATACCGTTCCACCCGTGTCACAAAGTCTGCCACTTCACCCGGATTCCGGAAGCTCACATGCAATCGGCTCATTCTGCCCCCTCCTTCTTCTGACGTTCTCATACTCAGGATTCTAACCATTTCTGAGAAGTTTATACCCCTTTGTCCTTACCTTCTTCCGTGTTTTCCTGATGAAAGAGCTTACAAATACAGAAAAAAACCTGCAGATGAAACAAAAAACGGCAGTATCCAGCGATACCACCGCCCCCATCGGCACAACCGTACACAAAGCCTTCTGCTACATAAAAACAACGAAATGCGGGTAGCCGGACTTGAACCGGCACGGGATTGCTCCCGAGAGATTTTAAGTCTCTTGTGTCTGCCTATTCCACCATACCCGCAAAACAGACGGCCTCTGTCTCCTGACAGATACTTCCTTACCTGATAAAAACGCGCCCACGGCGCGTTCTGCCAGATAACGACCCGGATGGGATTCGAACCCACGACCTCCGCCGTGACAGGGCGGCGCTCTAACCAGCTGAGCCACCGGGCCAGAAATAACAATATGCAATTCTTATAACGAGTAAATGGACCTTCGGGGACTCGAACCCAGGACCGACCGGTTATGAGCCGGTTGCTCTAACCAACTGAGCTAAAGGTCCGAAAACAATGTTGCCAATGACCCCAACGAGATTCGAACTCGTGTTACCGCCGTGAAAGGGCGATGTCTTAACCGCTTGACCATGGGGCCAGAGATACCGGTCACCATGGACCAACCTCCCCGAGTAGGACTTGAACCTACGACAGCGCGGTTAACAGCCGCGTGCTCTACCGACTGAGCTATCGAGGAATATACTTACTTGTGCAACGAGGGTATTATACAACAAATATCGTCAGGCTGTCAAGGAATTTTGCAAACTTTTCCGAAATATGATAAAGAACTTGACAAATGCCTGGCAGTGGCGTAAAATACGCCCATAAGCAAAAGCTGACTGCTTTTGAGAAAGATGGAGAATTGTTATGAGTAACCGGACAAACCTGCAGATGGATATGGCTATGATGAGCGGCATGATGATGGGCATGTGCCGCATGTTCGTATGCTTAAATATCTGAAACAGCTGCATGGATTGTGAGAAGAATGAGACAGTTCCCGGTGATAAAGCCACGGATATCCGATCGCAAACCTGCTGAGGTTTGCGATTTTTTGTATCACAGGAAAGAGCGTCCTTTGATACAAAATCCTCCGGGGGATGCGCAACACGGTGTGGGCTTGTTCACTGAGCTCATTGCATTCGCTAAGTGAGCCAATGCCTCCGCGCAAGGGAAGATGGCTGCTGCCGCAGCCGCGCTCCGGCGCGAGAGTCCGGCAAGCCGGACTCTTTATAAAGAGAAAGGAAAGGAACAGTTATGGCATCAGAAGAACCTATTATCAGCCTGCGAAACGTAGGAAAGGAATTCAAGACGGCAAACGGCCCGGTGACCGCGCTGGATGATATCAATCTGGATATTCGGCGGGGAGAGATTTTCGGAATCATCGGCCTGTCGGGCGCCGGCAAAAGCACACTGGTGCGATGCATCAATATGCTGGAGACCCCGACTTCCGGACAGGTTATCTTTGAAGGCGACAATCTGGCTGCCCAGAATGACAGACAAAAGCGAATGGCCAGACGATCCATGGGCATGATCTTTCAGCAATTCAACCTGCTGGCTCAGCGCAATATTCTAAAGAACGTATGCTTCCCCTTAGAGATCGCCGGCGTTTCCCGGCAGGAGGGACGCAAGCGGGCTATGGAGCTTTTGGAACTGGTCGGGCTGGCGGATCGGGCCGGCGCTTATCCGGCTCAGCTTTCCGGAGGACAGAAACAGCGGGTCGCGATCGCCCGGGCTCTGGCAACCAATCCCAAGGTAATCCTGTGCGACGAAGCCACCAGCGCTCTGGATCCCAATACCACCAAGTCCATACTTGCTCTGTTAAAGGAGATCAACCAAAGCATGGGCGTGACGGTTATCGTCATCACCCACGAGATGGCCGTGATCGAAGCCATCTGTGACCGGGTGGCAATCATTGATCAGAGCCACATTGCAGAGCTGGGAACCGTATCCGAGATTTTCTCAGAACCCAAATCCAGAATCGGCCGCCAGCTGATCCTGGGCGATGCAGTCAACCAGGTAAAGTTCAGCGATTCGCGTCAGCTTCGCATCATTTTTGACGGCCGCGAATCCACGGAACCGATCATTTCCAACCTGGTTCTGGCCTGCAAGGTGCCGGTAAATATCATGTACGCAGCAACCAAGGATATCCAGGGCACGGCAATGGGACAGATGATCATTCAGCTGCCCGAGGATGAGTCCGATGCCAACCGGATTGTCAATTATCTGAAAAGCATTCATATTCCCTATGAGGAGGTGACCAGACATGACGTTTGATGCAACCACGATTTCCATGTTAAAGACCGCGATTTGGGAGACCTTTTATATGGTAGCTTTGTCTTCCCTGTTTGCCTATGTGATCGGTCTTCCATTCGGAATTATACTGGTGGTGACCGACAATGGCGGAATTTATCCGATCCCCTGGCTGCAGAAAATCCTGGGACTGGTGATCAATCTGCTCCGCTCGGTTCCGTTTCTGATTCTGTTATTTATCGTGTTGCCGCTTTCCAAGATTGTGATCGGTACACGCATCGGCTCGCCGGCGATTGTGATTCCTCTGACCATTGCCGCTGCTCCCTACATTGCCCGCGTGGTGGAATCCTCCTTTCGGGAGATTGATCCCGGGGTGATAGAAGCCGCCAAATCCATGGGTGCCTCCACCTGGCAGATCATCTGGAAGGTTTTGCTTCCGGAATCCAGGCCTTCCCTGCTTTTAGGCGCCGCACTGGCCGTGACTACGATCCTCAGCTATTCCGCCATGGCCGGCTTTACCGGCGGCGGCGGATTGGGCGCCGTTGCCATCAACTACGGCTATTACCGATATGAACCAGGGCTGATGTGGATCGCTGTCATTTTGCTGGTTGTGATGGTACAGATCATTCAGGAGATCGGAACTCAGCTTTCCAAAAGAGGCGATAAGCGAATTCGCTGACCGGAACCGTCGTTTTCGTTGTTGTGAAGTGAACAGGGATTTAGCAGCCGGCAGGGGAATCCCATGCTGCTGTTGGCAAAATGCCATATAAATCAAAACAAAAAGAGGAGGAACTATTTATGAAAAAATCCATTGTTATTCTGACTGCCTTTATGGCAGCCGCGGCCGCTCTGACTGCCTGCCAGGGAAAAGCTTCCGAAGCTACCACTGCCGCTCCTGCTGCCACTACTGCCGCCACAGACGAAACCAGCGCGGAAGCAGAAACAACGGCTGAAGCTGAGACCGAGGCTGCCCCGGCTGATCTGGAGAAAATTATTGTCGGTGCAAGTCCTGCTCCCCACGCTGAGATTCTGCGTGCGGCACAGGATGTCCTCGCACAGAAGGGCTACGAGCTGGAGGTTCTGGAATATGTGGATTACATCCAGCCCAACCTGGCTCTGGAATCCGGGGATCTGGACGCTAACTATTTCCAGCATTTCCCTTACCTGGAGTCTTTCAATGAAGAGAACGGAACCAAGCTGGTTTCTGCAGCTTCCATTCACTATGAACCCTTTGGTATCTATGCCGGCAAAGCCTCTTCTTTAGAGGAACTGGCGGACGGTGCTACGGTTGCCGTTCCCAATGATACCAGCAATGAAGCCAGGGCGCTGCTGCTTTTGGAGGCACAGGGCCTGATCAAGCTGAAGGACGGCGCAGATCTGACCGTTACCAAGAACGATATTGTCGAGAATCCCAAGAACCTCAGCCTGTATGAGGTGGAAGCCGCACAGATTCCGCGTGTGGTGGAGGATGTGGATGTCGCGGTCATCAACGGCAACTATGCTATCGAAGCCGGCTTCAAGGTATCAGAGGCCTTAGCTGTCGAGGACTCTGAGTCCATCGCTGCCACGACCTACGGCAATGTTATCGCAGTAAGAGAAGGCCAGGAGAATGACGCAAAGACCAAGGCTCTGGTAGAAGCTCTGACCAGCGATGAGGTGAAGTCCTTCATCGAGAGCACCTATGACGGCGCCGTGGTACCGCTGTTCTGATATCCCAGACCGGTTTTAACCATGTCCGCCAAAAGATCCGCCTTAGAAAGAACCATTGCCCGTTTCTGTGCATAAGATAGAAAAAGGGTATTTCGGCCGGTGATCGCATGCGTATTTTTGACTTAAAAAAAAAGAAGTAATCAATATCTGTGACTGTAAGCGGCTGGGATATGTCGGTGATATCGAATTTGACGAGTGCACGGGATGCATCACGCACCTGATTATCCCCGGCCCGGGATGCCTCTGCGGGATCTTTGGACGGGAAAAAGAATATGTGATTCCTTTCTGCGACGTCAAACAGATTGGAGATGACATCATTTTAGTCGAAATCCCCAAGCTGAAAGATGCAGAAAAAAGCTGTCCTGGTAGCTGACGGACAGCTTTTTTCATCGGGAAAGGTTGCACTTCGCGGGGTAGTTCCGAGAGGTGCGCCATGGGAAAAGGAAGAAGGGCATGAGCAAGGCTCAGACCGAGGAGGGGTGGTTCCGAGAGGTACGCCATGGGAAAAGGGGAGAGAAGCCGTGCGCAATGCTCTGCCGCTTTTCCGGTTTCGAGATTAAGAATTCCTAAAATTCCCAACTTTTGCTAAGAGCGAAACGAAAAACCCGGGAATTTAAGGACTTCTAAATCTCTGCAAAGTCAAAGCGGCAGACCATTGCGCACGGCTTCTCTCCCCTTTTCCCATGACTGAATATTCTCTGAGCTGAACGAAATGGCATTGAAGCGAATGTTCCAAGGCGTACCTCCCGTTCTCTATTCTTTCAAGGCTGGTAGATACCAGCTCTGGAAAAAGGCTTCCCCGGATTGCGTTTGCAGGATGCCTAGAAACTCTTAGCTCGCAGGAATCTGCGTCAGTGTCAAAAATACAGCTGTCTGAGCGAAGCGAGTTCTGTATTTTTGACACTGCTTTTAGCAGATTTCTGCAAGCTTAGAGTTTCTGCATCCGAAACCCGCAAGCCGGGGAAGCCTTTTTCCAGAGCGTACCTTCCGGAACCTCCCCCCGCCCCGCGAAAAATTACGTAAGAGCAATCGAATATCCAAGTTTTGGAAAAAATTGGTTGCACTTAAACCGTCGGTAGGTTAGAATAAAGAAGGTGGAGAAGAAACGTATTGGGCAGGTGACGCGAAGAGCCGCGTGCCGTTATTGATTATACGAGGAGGAAGCACAGTGAAATGTCCGTATTGTAATGCGTCAGATACTAAAGTAATCGACTCCCGTCCGGCTGATGAGAACAGCTCGATCCGCCGCCGCCGTCAATGCGAAAAATGCAAGAAACGATTCACGACCTATGAGAAGCTGGAGACGATGCCCCTGATGGTAATCAAGAAGGATCGGACCAGAGAAACCTACGAACGTTCTAAAATCGAAGACGGTGTCCTTCGATCCTGCCACAAGAGGCCGGTATCCACCGAACAGATCAATGCCGTCATCGATGAGATCGAGAACCGTATTTTTAATATGGAGGAAAAGGAGATTGAGACCTCTGTCATCGGTGAACTGGTCATGGATAAGCTGAAGGATCTGGATGAGGTTGCTTATGTCCGCTTTGCTTCTGTTTACCGGGAGTTCAAGGATGTCAATACCTTTATGGAGGAGCTTGGCAAGCTGTTGAAGAATAAATGATACTGGACCGATTTTATCCGCAGGAATGGGCAGACAGCGTCTATGAACTTGACTGGGATCTCTGGCATCAGAAGGGAATCCTCGGCGCTGTCTTTGATATCGATAATACGCTGGTGCCTCATGGCGCTCCGGCCGACGAGCGGGCCAGGGCGCTGTTTTGGCGTCTTCATGAACTGAATATCCGAACCTGTCTTCTTTCCAATAACAAAGAACCCCGGGTGGCCTCCTTTGCCAGGGAAGTAGATTCCCCCTATATTTTTAAGGCCAAAAAGCCTGCCGTGCGCAATTACCAAAAAGCGATGGAATGGATGGGAAGTACCCCACAGACCACCATTTTTGTCGGTGATCAGCTCTTCACCGATGTATATGGCGCCAACCGGGCCGGTATCTACAGCATACTGGTAAAGCCGATTCATCCGAAGGAGGAGATCCAGATAGTCCTGAAGCGTTATCTGGAGGCAATTGTCCTTCACTTCTATCAGAGACAAAAAAACAAGGGAGAACTTCAATGATTATCAGTGTACCCGGAGAATATTATGTGTTTGAAACCAGCGAAGTCCCTTCCCGGGAAAGCCTGTCCGCCTTCTTTCAGGATTTAAATGAAAATGACATCCTAAAGGTGCGGATCCGCCCTGAAAACGGAGACTGCCAGATCTTTCATGTCACCCGGTTCTATCTGGAACATCAGCTGGAATTCACGAATCTTGCCCTTCCTAAGGGACCCGATACCTTTTGGCTGGCTTCCCGGGTCTGCCCGTACTATGCCGTTCTTCCCGTACTGGATCCGGACGGCAATTGTGTCAGCATTCTGAAAAAGATCTGGACCTATTATGAACATCCCTATCAATATGAGGGAGGCTTGGATCTCAGCTTCCTCAACCGCTATGAGCGCATTGTTCTGGTATCCCTGAATGAATATTCCGTGGAGCTTTACAGACGGGTTCTCCCGCACTGGTACGGCAAACGGCTCTGTCTGGTCGGTGAGGAATGGAATGATTATCTGGATGTGCTGCCTCCCCTCTCCCACGTACCTGTGACCGTCTATGGGCAGCTGGATGAGATCGGCCGGAGTTTCCGGGAGGAGGATTATGTCCGGCTTTTGTACATCGCGGATAAGCTGCCTGAAAATGAAGGCATTGCACGTTATGAGCACGGAATTATGAGCTATGATGAGGTCATGACTCTGACCTTTCTTTTTTCCCATGTCACCCATCCCGGCACCCGGTATCCGGACCGGCGCTTCTTCCTGATCGACGGCCGGTTCAATGTGGAAGGAATCTTCGGCATCTGGAACAAGGTATTTACTGCAGCAAGATATGCCCTGTCAAAGGGCTACACTCCTGCCTTTGCCATTACCTCCTCTGACGATAACCTCTACTGCGACCATCCGGGAGACGATATCTGGGACAAGTTCTTCCTTCAGCCGGAAGGATTTACCCTTTCCGATATCAGGGAGAGCTGTTATCTGGCTCACTCTCCCAATATGAATATCCTCACCATCATGCGTCATATCATGAATGAGAACTCCGAAAACCGGAAGCTCTCCTGGCCGGACGGCATTTTCAATGCCCATGTCCGTCAATATCTTGCCGACCGGCAACAACGCTTCCTTCCTCACCCGCAGCGTACTCTCGGTGTCCTGATCCGCGGCACGGATTACATTCACAATCCGCTGCCGAATCACCCCAGACAAGCCTCCCTGGAGATGGTCATGGAAAAGATATCCGAGATCGAAGCCTCCTGGGATTTCGACTGGATCTATCTGTCCACCGAAGACCAGAATATCTGCGAAAAGATGAAAGAACGCTACCAAAAACGGCTTCTTTTCACAGACCAGGAACGCTACCAGGTAAGACCCGGACAGCTTCTGGCGGATCTCCATCGCACCAAAGAAGAAGGCAAGGGCTTTCGCTTAGGGGCCGAATATCTGTGTTCCATCCGGCTTCTCTCCCAGTGCCGCAGCCTGATTGCCTCCGGAGAATGCGGCGCCCTGACCGAAGCGCTGA
Source organism: Lachnospiraceae bacterium (assembly GCA_910575255.1). Taxonomy (GTDB): domain Bacteria; phylum Bacillota; class Clostridia; order Lachnospirales; family Lachnospiraceae; genus Brotaphodocola. Next base: position 9,996 of record CAJTEM010000002.1, read on the forward strand.
GAGAAAATGACGGAAAATATGAGCATGTTTTTGTCTTTCACCTTTCTTCCTCATAAAAAGCACTCTCGGAAACTCATTTCCGAGAGTGCTCATAACTGCCCCGGACAGGCTTATTCCTCAGCCACACACTCAATCTCCACCAGGCCGCCAAGCGGCCCCACAGCCTTGGGGCCTTTGGGGTAAAAATGATTTCCTTTGCCATTAGAATCTCTTCCTGCAGCTGCAAGGTCTTCGGGTCTCTTCCGATCATGTCAGACACTCCCACATGACTGACCATGTTCGTCATCTCATAGTATCGTTCCTGGACCGTCCTTGTGCTTTCAAAAATCAGCACACGGGAATACTGACGCGGATCCTGCTCCAGAAGCTTTAGGTACATGGATTCATTTTCCAGGATCCTCTCCTTCTGCTCCCGGCTGCTGCCTACCAGGCCAATTACGCCAATGTTTTCACTCTTCAGCCGGATCGGCATGGAGATCTCAATCTCCTCCTGACAGATATTCTGCTTGGGACAGTTCCGGCACAGCCTTTCCCTGCCCGGATTGTAGATAATCTCCTGTTTCCCGGTATTTAAATCTTCCTGCACTCGCTCCCTCGTGCAGATCTCCTCATACCGTCAGTCCGTCATTGTTGTTATTGAGACAATGACGGTTTCTCAGCGACAATTCCAATGCGAGAGATCTGAAAGAATTCCTTTTCATCTAATGTAACATAGGCATATTCCTTTTCGCCCTTATGTTTTACATAGGTTTTGGATTTGTTATCCGTCTCCTGCGGCTTTCCATACATCTTCTCAAGGCTTTCCATTGCCTTGTTCCGCCCTTTCATGCCCTGTTTTCCCTGCTCTCGCAGCACAAACCCCATATCGATATTTCCGTAGATCTCCAGATCACAGAACACCTCATCTGTATAGATCTCGTATACCATTCCATTTTCATCCTGTGTGATATAAAGGGTTCCCACTCCCCACTCATTCTGATCACATTCACCGGTAACCTCATTTACCTGGAAACCACACATCTGAATATCCTCCACCGTGCATGGCAGCCTCAGGCGATTGCCCTCCAGACGAAACTCCAGTACATCCAAATGCGTATATCGGTATCTTCGATAGAACACCGCCCCGGCCAAGACAAAAAAAATAAGAAAAATCACAAAAAACCACTTTTTTACACCGTTCTTTTCCATATTACTCCTCCCATGCTGACAGCAAACCCATGCCTCTACTATATCATGAACTCTCTTAAAATGACAACCCAAAAGTTAAATGCCACAACCGTCCGTTAATTTTTCAACAAAGCTTTGACAAACATAACATAGGTTATATCCTTTTTTTGAATTCTATGCTACAATTTGAACATAAGTTACAAATTTAACAATCTTTCAAAAAAGGGAAAGGGGTATTTTAGCAATGGCTAGTACAGCAAACAAAAAAGAGCAAGCCACTCTGATTCACTCCGCTGTCGGTGTAGGTATCATGCTATTCTTCCGGTTCCTGCCTCTCAGCCTCCCGGAGGTCACTCCGGTCGGTATGGAAATCCTGGGTGTATTCCTGGGGACTCTGTACCTGTGGACCTTTGTTGACCCGATCTGGGGCAGCATCATGTCCATCGCCATGGTTGGTTTTTCCTCCTACAGCAACATGTCTGCAGTAATCGGTGAAGCCTTCGGCTCCCCGGTGGTCTGCCAGGTATTGTTCATGCAGATCATGTCCGGCGGTCTGGCCTACTACAAGATCACCGGCTATATGGGACGTTTCTTCCTGACCAGGAAATTCACCAACGGCAAGCCCTGGCTGCTGATGGGCGTCATCTGTATGGGATGCTATTTCATCGCTGGTTTCGTCAATGCATTCACTCCCATCTTCGTCATGTGGCCCGTCCTTTACGGAGTATTTGACGAGGTTGGCTACAAGAAAGGCGATCCGTTCCCGAGAGTTGCCATCACCCTTGTTGTGATTGCCTCCCTGATCGGTTTCCCGATGGCTCCCTTCGCACAGAACGGCCTGGCCCTCTTAAGCAACTTCGAAAAGATCAGCGCCGAGATGCCTGGCGGCCCGATTGCAGTCAACAGCGGCGGATATCTGCTGACAGCCATTATCCTGGGCATGATTCTGATTGTTGCCGTTGTCCTGTTTGCCAAGTTTGTCCTGCGTCCGGATGCTTCCCGGCTCAAGGACTACGATGTGGAAAGCTTAAACCGCAATCCGCTTCCGCCTCTTTCCCTGGGACAGAAGCTGTATATCCTGGGCTTTGTCCTGGTAATTCTTGGTATGATGATCCCGTCTTTGGTTCCTGCCCTGCCCTTCATGGGATACTTAAAGGGCTGTGTCTACGGCCTGGCCATGTTTATCGCTGCCTGCCTGGCTGCCATCCGCATCAAGGGTGAGCCGGTGCTCGATATCGCCAAGGTTCTGGAGACCAACAGCTGGGGCGCTTACTTTATCATTGTTGCTGCCATCCTGTTAGGCGGCGTACTTACCAACCAGGCCACCGGTATTTCCGGATTCCTGCGGGTAATGCTTACCCCCATTTTCCAGGGCATGTCCCCCACCGTCTTCATCATCCTGCTGCTGGGTCTTGGCGGTATCCTGACAAACCTTTGCAACAGCCTGGTGATCGGTATGCTTTTGCAGCCCATCATCATCACCTATTGTACCCAGGCCGGTGCAGATCCCAGGCCGATTGTGACCCTGATGATCCAGTTTGTACTGCTGTCTGCCTGCGTAACTCCGGCTGCTTCTCCCTTTGCCGCGCTTTTGCACAGCAATAAGGAATGGGTTCCTACCAAATATGTATATTCCTACACTCTGCCCATGGTTCTTATCGAACTGGTGCTGATGTTAATCATCGGAATCCCGTTGGCCACCATGCTGTGTGGCGCCTGATTCTGAATGTTATCCGGCAAGGTGCATTTTCACCGCACTTTGCCGGATAACAGCAATTTTACAAGGTTATTCTTCACTTTCAGCAAATAGAAAATAAAGTTTTCACAAAACTCAATTTTTCTTAACATTTTTTATAGAATATTTTGCCAAAAACCGTTATAATAAAGGGTAGTTGGGCACAAGGTGCAAAACTATCCGTTTTCAGAACGCCATATTACGGAGTTTGGACTTTCCTCCCGTTTTGGGAGGGGAAGGCGGACGGATTAAGACAAAATGGAGGAGGTCGATTAAAATGGCACAATACGATCTGATCATCATCGGCGCCGGCCCTGCCGGCATGACCGCCGCTATCTACGGTGCACGGGCAGATATGAATGTCCTGATGCTGGATAAGCTGGCGCCCGGCGGGCAGATCATCAACACAAATGAGATTCAGAACTATACCGGTGTGGGTACCGTTAACGGTGCTGAACTTGCCTATCAGATGTTTGAACATACCCAGCAGTTTGACACCATCACCTTTGACTATGCAACCGTCAAGGAGGTTGTGGACAAGGGCGGGGAAAAACTGGTCCGCTGCGAGGAGGATGACAAAGAATTTACCGCCAGTTCCGTGATCCTTGCCACCGGCACCCGTCCCAGATGCCTGCATGTCACCGGCGAAGACAAGTTCCGGGGCAACGGCATCAGCTGGTGTGCAATCTGCGACGGCGCCCAATACCGGGACAAGGACGTGGTTGTGATCGGAGGCGGCAACTCTGCTGTGGAGGAATCCATTTTCCTGGCAGGCATTGTGAAATCTCTGACCATTGTCACCATGTTTGACCTGACTGCCGACCCCATTGCCTGTGACAAGCTGCGGGCCATGGACAAGGTAAGCATTTATCCCTACCAGGATATTCTTGAGTTTGTGGGCGATACCCGCCTGGAGGGAGTCCGCTTCCGTTCCACCAAGACCGGCGAGGAAAAGACCGTAAGCTGCGACGGTGTGTTTGAGTACATCGGCCTGACTCCCACCACCGAGTGCTTCAAGGAACTGGGCGTGTTAAACCAGATGGGATATGTGGAGGTCAATGACCGGATGGTAACCAAGGTTCCCGGTATTTTCGGCGCCGGAGACTGTGTCACCAAGAACCTGCGCCAGGTGATCACCGCCTGTGCGGACGGTGCCATCGCTGCCCAGGAAGCATCCCATTACGTAAAGAACCTGTAGGCTTTCCGAGTTTTCTCCCGCTGGTTTGCTCCGTCAAAGCAAGGGCGGGAGGGAGTTTTGAGAGTACACAATATATAAGGAGGTACAACATGTTAAAAGAAGTAAACAGTACAGAATTCAAGGAGTTGGTCGACAAGGGACTGGTGCTTGCCGACTTCTTCTCCACCACCTGCGGCCCCTGCAAGATGCTGAGTTTCGTCTTAAAGGATGTGGAAAAGGAGTTCGGTGATGACCTGACCATCTTAAAGGTGGATTTTGACCAGAACAAGGAACTGACTGCCGAATACAATGTTGCCGGCTATCCCACCCTGATTCTGCTGAAGGACGGGGCTGAGGTGAAGCGCCTGCAGGGCCTGCAGCAGAAACCGGTTATTGTCAAACTGGTTAAGGAGAATATCTGAATCAGCCAATTATAATGTATAATGGAGGAAAACAACCCATGAGTGTTAAATATATCTTAGAAAAACATTTGATCGACCGCCAGGCAGAAGCTGAGGAAGCCATGTTAAAGGAATTTGAGGCCGGCAATTTTACCATCCAGAATCCTCTGGTAAAATACAACCTCTATGAGGTCAGCCCCTTGAGCGCCGTGGTTTGCTTTGAGACCAAGAACGAGACCCCTGTGACGATTACCGTGCTGGGCAAGACCAAAGAAGCCAACATCAGCCACACCTTCCCCAAGGCAAAGAAGCATGTCCTGCCGGTTGTGGGACTGTACTCCAACTATGCCAACCAGGTAGAGATCCGCGCTTACCGGGGCGAGTCCAACGTGATTACCATCGATGTGCCGGATGTGTACGACGGCGAGAATCCCATCTACCACATGCACACCACTCCGGAATATCTCCAGGACAATGTGATCATGGTATCTCCGGCCGGCCTGCAGCTTTCTTCTGCTTTTGACTATGCAGGGGACGCCCGCTGGCACATGAACGTGGCCTGTGTATTTGATATCAAGCGCTTAAGAAACGGCAACCTGATCATGGGCACCCATCGTCTGTTAAAGATGCCCTACTATATGTCCGGCCTTTATGAGATCAGCCCCTGCGGCAAGGTCTACAAAGAATTCCGCCTCCCCGGCGGCTACCACCACGATGAGTTTGAGATGGAGGACGGCAACCTGCTGGTGCTGACCGATGACTTAGAGAGCGATACCGTGGAGGATATGTGTGTCCTGATCGACCGCAACACCGGCGAGATCTTAAAGACCTGGGATTACAAGAAATTCCTCAATCCTGAGACCGTAAGCCATTCCGGCAGCTGGTCTGAGGAAGACTGGTTCCACAACAACGCAGTATGGTATGACAAGAACACCAATTCCCTGACCTTCTCCGGCCGCCATATCGATTCCATGGTGAACATCGATTTTGACAGCGGGGAACTGAACTGGATCATCGGGGATCCGGCCGGCTGGCCCCAGGATATGGTGGACAAATACTTCTTCAAACCTGTTGGCAATAACTTCGGCTGGCAGTATGAGCAGCATGCCAATGTGATCACCCCCAACGGTGATGTGATGTGCTTTGACAACCACCACTATGGCTGCAAGCAGGTAGACCGGGATACCAAGAACCTGGCTGCCAAGGACAACTACTCCAGAGGCGTCCGTTACCGCATCAACACCGAGGATATGACCATCGAGCAGGTATGGGAGTACGGAAAAGACCGGGGCGCCGAGTTCTTCTCTCCCTACATCTGTAATGTAGAGTACTACAATGAGGGGCACTACATGGTTCACTCCGGCGGTATTGCCTATGACAAGGACGGGGCTCCTTCTGAGGCTTTGGGTGCATTTGTTAAGGATGTGGGCGGCACCTGCCGCAGCATCACGGTTGAGGTATGCGACGGCAAGGTAATGCTGGATCTGGAGGTTCCCGGCAACTACTACCGTGCCGAGAAGCTGAAACTGTACAGCGACGGCATCAACCTGGAACTGGGCAAGGGACAGATCTTAGGTAAGATGGGCCACACCAAAGAATTCGACACCGAGATCCCCATGGAGAATTCCGGCGAGATGCTTCCCGACAGCTGCAATGCCAGAATCGAGGAAGAGATCGACCGCTTCACCTTCTTCTCCCGCTTCGAAAAGGGCCAGATGGTGATGATGCTCTTAGAACAGGGCGATGAGGTTCACAGATATTACATCTCTACCACCGCTGTTTCCTACCTGGCTATGTGCTGCGGAACCTTCTTAGATTCCGACGAGCGCAACACCAGAACCAGCGTCAACAAGGCCGGCTTAAAGGGTGTCTATGATGTGAGAGTGATTGTGGATGACAAGAAATATGAGACCGGTGTAAAGATCACCTGCGAATAACAGAAAGAAAATTTCCTGGATTCAGGGGAAGGGCCGCAGCCCTTCCCCTGTGCTTTGTCAGGGACATTCCTCCCCTGACAGCCCTATATTCTATCCGCTAAATACAGCGTTGCCTAAATCCCCTCTTACCCCGGCCACAAATTCGCCTCGATAAATTCCTTCAACCTTATCCCTTCCTCCTGCTCCTTTTCGCCTTCCACCAGAATCTCCAGGGTTTCACCTGCCTTGGCGGAAAGGGAGAGCACATGAAAAATCAACTTGGCGTCACCGCTTTTTTCTCCCTTCCTGATCTGCACCCTGCTGGTACACTGAATCGCTTCTTTTACCAGCCTTCCGGCAGCCTCCGGCAAAAGGCCGGCAGGATCTTTTATCTGAAATTCCCATTTGACCATAGTTTTTCTCCCCTTTTACACGGACAGATAGCGGTTCAGCCCCAAGGCAATTCCTCCCTCATTGTTGCTCCTTGTGACGAAATCCGCCATATTCTTTACTTCCTCAATGGCATTTCCCATGGCAATGGCTGTGCCCGCCTTTAAAAGCATGGGAATGTCCAGTTCCTGATCGCCAAAGGCAATGCTCTCCTCAGGGCTGACAGCCAGCCTCTCACAGATCGCCTCCAGCGCCTCCCCTTTGTTGGCTCCCTCAGGAAATATTTCAAGATAAATCTCTGAGGAACGTGCCATATCCACTCCGGAAGGCCCGTGGGCCTTCATTTTGGCCTGGACCTGGCAAACCGTCTCCGGATCTGCGCCGATCAGAAGCTTGTTGGGGCCGTATCCCTCCCTTTTCCACTCCTGTTCCAACGTCTTTAAATCCCTGACTTCGGGCTGATAATGAATAATCCGGCTCTCTCGCTCCACATAGGCATCCTTTCCGGTCACATACCATCTTCTCCCCTGGAAAATCCACAAAGGAATATTCCAGTCTGCCAAAAAGCCTTCCTCAATCTCCCGGGCTGCCTCATAGGGCAGGCATCTGCTGTGGATGCATTCCTCTCCCATAAGAATATACGTCCCTGCATTGCAGGCCTTGATACAGGGAATAGAAAGCTCCTTCTCCACCAGTTCGGCTGCCGCCGGCATCCTTCCTGTAATCAGTGCAATCCGGATCCCCATATCGTGTGCCTTTTTCAGGCTTTCCTTTACCGGATCCGGAACCCTTTTTTCATCATTCAAAAGGGTTCCGTCCACGTCCAAACAAATCAGCTTATACGACATGCTTCACCTGCCTCCAACCGATTTAATATCTTTTCCACATTGCGCTTTCCGTTCCGAATCCCCAGATTCAATACTGCCGCGCTCCCCACGCCGGCAAGAATCAGAAGAATGCCCGAAATGCCGAAGAAAAGATTTTCCCCCTGTCCCCCAAAACCTGCATAGAGAAATGCCACACCAATGGCAGACAGGGCAAGTGCTGTTTTTTTCCATCCCTCAATCTGTCCCAAAGCCTTTATCTGAAGCGCCGCCTCCCGGGATAACCGGTTCTTCTCCGCAATATTCATAACATTTCCTCCGCCATACACCGTCAGGTTTCCTCTTTTAGTACACAAGCCCCGGATTGAAGAATCCCAGCAGCACGCCCACAAAGGCAACCACCACCAAGAGCAGCATCACTTTAATGGGCGACATCCGTTTTTTTGCCATCAAAAACCAGCAGGCAATCACGAAAACGGCTGTCAGAAGACCAGGAAACACCTCGTTCAACTTATCCTGCAGCACCAGATAGGGTTCTCCGGCTTCATTGAGAAGCTGCAGGGATGTGGTGACGCTGACCCAGGTTGCGGATACGGCTCCGATCACCATTCCGCCCAGGATGGAAACTGACTCCCGGATGGCATCTCCCTGTGCCCCGATCAGGAACTCCACCGCTTTGGTGCCCAGGCTGTAGCCTTTAAAATACAGAAACCGCATTCCCAGATAGGCGAATAAGTTCCAGACAACAATGTAGAAAATCGCTCCCAGGGGAGAACCTCCGGTGGACATTCCCATGGCAATACCCAGGAGAATGGGAATCACGGTTCCCACCACCAGGGAATCCCCAATTCCCGCAATGGGTCCCATCAGGCCGGCGCGGAGGCCATTGATGGTCTCGTCATCCACATCCTCGGTTCCGCTTGCCCTTGCCTCCTCCAGGCCCGCGGTAATGCCTACAATCAGGGTCCCCAGCTGAGGCTCTGTGTTGAAAAATGCAGTGTAGGTATTCATAGCCTTTGCTTTGTCGTCCTCATTGTCATATAAGTCCTCCACCAGAGGAAGCATGGAACACAGATATCCTCCTCGTCATCATCATATCCGCCGGCAACAGCAGCCCTGCTCACGGACAGCATTTTAATCTTATAGTTAATGACTGCAAACATTCCGGCAATCACGGTTGCCGATACCAGGTTGATTCCCATGGATGCTGCCAGGGTAAACCCAAACAGATAGGGAATAAAGTCTGTCACCTGCTTGACAATCTGCTTTAACAGAATCGCAATACCTACACAGGGAAGGAGCGAGCCTACGGTAAACAGGGTTTTCATGGCAATCCCGTCCATGGGAAGGGTGGTCTTAATCAATTCTACCACACTGGTTCCCATCTTACACATGATCAATGTGGGAATAAAGGAACAGATGAAGTGGGATACCCAGGGCAAAACCATGTCAACCACATATAACAGGCAGGTACAAAAGAAGGTTGAACAGGATAAATAGTTTCCGGAAATTGATGTTCATCTTCCATTCCTTTCCCTTTGGTTCCGAAGGGGCATCCACAGAATCGGGCTGTTGGATTAAAGTTCTTCTGCCTTGTAAGCGGAATATCCCTCGTAACCGCAGCTGTAATCCAGACCCTTCATGTAGACTTCCCGGTCATCTGTTTTTTCTGTCAAAGCTTCCTTAAGCAAAGTTTTTATTTCTGTATCCCTGACCGGGCTTCTCTCCATGGCAAGCAGATAATCCTCTCTGGCCGGTTCTGCAAAACTTGTTATGTTTAACTTGTTTTTCAATGCCATAAATCTTTTGTTTCTCCTCTTTCTATATCAGATTCCCTTTTCTTATATTTTCCTGAATGATCTCATCCGCTGCCTGATACAGCCTCCCGGAGCCTTCTTTCGTCTTCTCATGCCTTCCATAAACCTGTTTCGCACAGATTCCATGCTCCTTCCAGTCGCCCCCGTTGTTGCTGTTGTTCAGAATCAGCGGCTGAAGATTATCCATTGCATGGGCAAACTTAGCCTCTGCTGTCTTGCTCTCCTCAAACTCATCAAACAAAGCGATCATCTCCTGCTTCTGATCCTCCGGCAAAAGGGAATATATTTTTTCCTTTGCCGTCTCCTCCCTCTGCTTCTGGGTCTTTAAATTCTCCTCGTCATAGGCATAGGTATCACCGGACTCGATCTCCACAATGTCATGAATCAGGCACATAATCATCACCCGGCCAATATCGACTTCTTCATTGGAATATTCCCTCAGAAGATAGGCCATCACTGCCATATGCCAGGCATGTTCCGCATCATTTTCCCTTCTCCCATGGCCAGATAAATGGGTCTGGCGGAAGATATTTTTTTCCTTATCAATCTCCAGGGCAAAATCCAGTTGCCTTTTCAGCCTTTCTTCCATTTTCCAAATTCCTCCTCCCTGTGGCCATCTCTCTGTCTTCTGTTTACCTGCTTCTATCTGCCTGCTGCTGTCTGCCTGTTTTCTTTCCTGTGCGACATTTCCTCTGGTGTACTCTCTGGTATCTGCTCTGATATCTTCTCCGGCATTTTTCGCTCTGCTCCTTTCCTTTACAAACAGGCCGTTCCCTGTTTTTCTTTGACATAGGCAATCAGTCCTTCCGGACGGCAAAGGTCAGTCCCGGCCTCCTGCCCGGTGTTTTTTCAGTTCCTCTTTGAGAAACTCGTACCGCAATCGCTTCTCCTCCTTAGCAAAATGCTTCTCGCGAAACTGCTCCGGATTATTTTCGTAGTTTAACTCTTCCTCCCCGAACTGCTCGCTGGTAAGGTCAAACACACAGCCATTTACCACATTATAACAGTGATAATTCCCGCCGGGAAGGGGGATTCCGTACACCTTTCCGCCGAATATGTCCTGAGCCAGGAAGGCTGTGATGGAGCACTGGCCTGCGGTCTTGTTCTCCCTGCTCCATTTTTCCCGCAGCCTGGGGGCGCAGGTGTACTCGCACCAGATAGGGGAAAGTGCGTCATATAACTTGCAGGGAGTCCAGTCCTCCCCGTATTCCCTGGTGATTGCAAAAACCTCTCCATGATTCCATCCGTAGAATTTGTAGGTCATTTTTCCCCTTTCCTTCATTCCTCTTCCTCTAACCGCTCTCCGGAAACGATCTGTTCGTTCAGTTCCTCTATAAACTCGTCCCAGCCCTCCGGCCAGGTGAGAGCGCCGCTTTCGCTGTAATAATCATCATAATCCCCGTCATAGGAAACCTGATAATCAAAGAGTTCGGTCATCGTGCAATAATCACCGGTAGGCCAATAGGGACTTCCCTCATGAACCGTGACGGTATAGTCCAGAAGCAGACGGTTCAGGCTGTCAATCTGACCGGAATCCAGAAGATAGGTCTCCTCCTCCTGTCCCTCAATCCGAATCGTGGCAGTGGCTCTGCCCAAATCCACCAGATACTCATATTCCGTGCCCGCGCCGATCTTGTTAAGGCCCGTCACGATTGTGGCGCTTCTTACCGAGGACTCCTCCCGCAGCTTTTCCAGCCGTTCCCGCTCTTCCTCGTGTATGGCCATCCGCATCTTTTTTTCCAACAAATCCGCCGCACTGACCGGCTTTTCCTCCCATTTTCCGCAGGCTGCCAGGCTTAAAAGCAAGACCATGGCCAATGCCTGCTGCCTCATCCGTTTCAAAGTCATCCTCATACGGTCTCCTTTTCCCTCCTGCACAAATCCCACACAATGGCCGCAAATACCTCGATCCCCTCTGTAAGCACCTTTTCGTCAAAATCAAAGGCCGTGGTATGCTGGGCTGAGGCCATGGATGTCATGGAGCGCATATAAGCGGCCTTGCCCCCGTGCTCCTGCACCCGGTTCATCATCAGGGAAATGTCCTCGCTGCCCCAGTTTCTGGCATTCCGGCAGCTGCTGACCCGGAGATGGGGAAGTTCCCTCTCCACAATCCCTGCGATCTGTTCCAGGAAGTCTAAGTCGCTGTGCTGGGACTCTGCGCCCCCCTGGAGCACCATTTTGCAGGCACATCCGTTCATCCTTGCAGCCCCCTCGCAGATTCTCACTGCCTCCTGGTCCAGGTACCGGTTGATCTCCGTCGTCTCCCCCCGCACCTCGAATTGAATCATGGCATGGTCCGGAACCACATTCCTTCCGGTTCCGCCCTCAATCCTCCCCACATTGACCCGGGAAATCCCGCCGCTGTGCCTGGGAAGGGCGGTGAGGTTCAGCACCGCATTGGCCGCCGCCACGATGGCGCTCCTCCCCTTTTCCGGAAACCCGCCTGCATGGGCGGCCTGGCCGTAAAAATGGGCATCATACTTGCTGGTGGCAAGGGAGCCCCAGGTTCCCGGAGTCACGTCCCCGTCATCCGGTTCCCCGGCAGGGGCAATGTGGGTTCCCACAAAATAGTCCACATCATCCAGATGTCCGTGGGCCACGATAGCCCTGGCTCCCTTGGCTCCCTCCTCCCCGGGCTGGAAGATCAGCTTGACGGTTCCCTTAAGTTCCTCTCTCAGCTTCATGAGAACCTCTGCCACCCCAAGGCCAATGGCTCCGTGGCCGTCGTGGCCGCAGGCATGCATTTTTCCCTTATTCACGGAGGAAAAGCCTTCCCGGAAGGGCCGGTGGGATTCCTTCTCCTCCTCAATAAGCCCCAGGGCGTCAATGTCAAACCGCAGGGCAACCACCGGCCCCGGGCCGCAGCGCAGAATCCCCATGGCGCCGGTAAAGCCTTCTTTCATGTCCTCTGTCAGGTATTCCTGCGGCGCCCCCTGGCTGAGTGCCAGTTCTGCATGGGCTTTTAACTCCTCTGGCGAGGGAACCCCGATTCTTGCCTCCTCCAGGCACAGAGCCTTTCCTGTTACCACTTCATAGCCAAGCTCGGTCAATACCTGGTTAATCACGGCGGATGTCCTCATTTCCAGCCATGCGGTTTCTGCGTATCGGTGAAAATCCCGCCTTCTTTCCCTGCTTATCCGAGACAGGCTTTTGGCATAATCTGTAATTTTGGTGTTCATTTCCGGCTCCTCCTTTTGGGGCATCGGTTGTTGGCAGCACTGAAGGCACAAAAATCCCGGGGCATCCGTTCCTCCCTGCTCTTCCTCCCTCCCGGCCGGGACAGTACATACCCTTCTGAATAACGGTTCAAAAGCCATTCTGTATAGTATTGGACGGTATCGGTCCGTCCGCCGGTGTTAATAATCATGCTTCCCCCCTGATTTCATCAAATTTTTCTTCCTGCAGCCGGAAAACAGTGCGGTCCGCCTCTGCATCCGTCCGGGACAGATACCCCGTTTTCCGGAATTTTTTTGATAATTGTATCAGATCTGTGGGAGGACGTCAAGAAAACCTAAAGGTAAGCTTTTGCAATCTGAGGGGGCCGCCTTGGAGGAAGGGAGGGCCGCAGCGGGAAAGGGTCTGCGGATGTTGACTTTGCAGAGATTTAGAAGTCCTTAAATTTCTGAGTTTTGCGTGGAAACGAAAATTCACACTGTCTGAGCGCAGCGAGTTTGTGAATTTTCGTTTCGTTTTTAGCAAAAATCGGAAATTTTAGGAATTCTTGATCTCGAAACCGGAAACATCCGCAGACCCTTTCCCGCTGCGCCCCTCCCCTTGTTTCAAGGCGTACCCTCTGGATCTCCCCGTGAAAAGTATCAATACTCTTATTAAATTTATCGGAAAATCAAGAAATCAGTTGAATTTCTTTGTTATCTTGTGTAAACTGAAAGAAGCTGCAGTACATAAAAATGCAGTTTCGGAATGTAAAGGGAAAGGACAATCGAAGAAAATGAAAAAAGCAATGGATCAATCAAAACTGAATATGATTTTAAACGGCATTTCTTTAACCTCTCTTTTTTTAATGATTCTCCTTCTGTTCGCCTACGGCAATATTAAGGGGAAATTAAATAATGCCAATGAGGACAGGTTCAGCCTGACCTACAACGCCAACCGTTTTATGAATGGCTCTGCCTACCTGACCAACGAGGTGCGGGCCTATGCCTCCACCGGAGACCAGGTACACTACAATAACTACTGGAATGAGATCAACAACTTAAAAAACCGGGATCTGGGGGTGGCAGCCATGCAGGAGATCGGCATCACTGCCGGCGAGCAATCCATGATTGACCAGATGTCTGCCCTCTCCAACAACCTGGTTCCCCTCGAGGAGGGCGCCATGGAGCAGGTGCAGGCCGGAGAGATGGCGGAAGCCCTGGCCTATGTGTACGGCTCTGACTACAGTTCTGTCACCGCCAATATCAATACCTTAAAAGAACAGTTTTTAACCGCCTTAGAGACCCGCTCCAAGGCACAGGTGGATAAACTGACCTTAGAATCGGATATTATCATGGGCATTATTTTCCTTTGCATGATTCTGGTGGGGATTATGCAGATTTTCGTGATGGTGATTACCAAAAAACGGATTCTTGCTCCTGTGATCACGGTTCGTGACCAGATGGGGGAGATCTCCAGAGGCAACCTTTCCGCCCCCTTCTCCCTGGAGCCGGATACCTCTGAGATCGGGATGCTGGTGGCATCCATCCATGAGACAAAGACGGAACTGAAAAAATATATTTCCGATATCAATTCCAAGCTGACCCAGATGGCCCAGGGACAGATGGATTTGTCCATTGGCCATGATTACCGGGGTGAGTTCCAGCCGATTCAGCTGGCCATGGGACAGATTCTGGACTCCCTCAACCGGGCCTTATCCCGAATCAACCAGACAGCGGAGCAGGTTTCCACGGAATCGGAGAAAATGGCCACAGATTCCCAGACCCTCTCCAACGGCGCAGTCGCCCAGGCATCTGCCGTGGAGGAGTTGTCCGCCAGCATCCAGGATCTTTCCGGCCAGGTCAACAGCACCTCCGCAGATGCTGACAATGCCCGCAAATTATCCATTGACACTGCTGCCCAGCTGGAGGCCTGCAACCAGAAGATGGCAGACCTGACCACTGCCATGGGGGATATCTCCAAGTCTTCCCAGCAGATCAGCGGAATCATCAAAACCATTGAGGATATCTCCTTCCAGACCAACATCCTGGCACTCAATGCCGCCGTGGAAGCCGCCCGGGCAGGAATCGCCGGTAAGGGCTTTGCCGTGGTGGCGGACGAGGTACAGAGCCTGGCCAACAAAAGTTCTGAGGCGGCCCAGGATATCACCAACCTGATTCAGAATTCCCTAAGCCTTGTGGAACGGGGAACGGCGCTTTCCGCAGACAGCACCAAGACCCTGGATGCCGGGGTCGCCAAAGCCAAAAAGTCCACGGAGCTTGTGGAACGCATCGCCCAGTCCGCCAGGGAGCAGGCCGAATCCCTGGCCCAGCTGACCCAGGGCATGGAGCAGATCTCCGAGGTGGTTCAGACCAATGCCTCCACTGCGGAAAAATCCGCCGATTCTGCCCAGGAACTCCGCCTTCAGGCCGCAGAACTAAAAGAGTCGGTTCAGATGTTCCGGCTCCGCAGATAACCATTCCCCGGAGAGCCAGAGGAATCCCCTCCCCAATACTACCGGCACAATCCGGATAACCCATTTTCCGGCGAAACTTCACATCCCATAATCATTTGCTCCTTATATTATCCAGCCTTGGAGGAAGGGAGGGCGCCCAGATAAAAACATATATTACAAGGCCAGCATCCTCCTCCCCTCCCTTACCACAAGCCACAGCGACAGCCCGGTTGCCAAAAGATCACTGATGGGCTGGGCAAAGAAAATCCCGTTGATCTCCAGAAATACCGGCAGAACATAGATAAAAGGCACCAGAAAAACCACCTGCCTGAGCAAAGTAATCACAATGGACGGCCCCGGGCGGTTAATGGACTGGAAAAAGGTAGTAGCCAGCATCACAAACCCCAAAGCCGGAGTAATGCAGAAATTAATCCGCAGGCCAGGGATTCCGATCAGAAACATTTCTTCCGTCCCGCCAAAGGCCGCCAGAATCCGCCTGGGAAATACCAGCACAGCCAGCCAGATCACGCAGGTAATGCCAACGGAAAATGCCGTGGCCAGAAACATGGTGGACATCACCCTTTTGTAATTGCCCGAGCCATAATTATTTCCCAGAATCGGCTGAATCCCCTGGCTGATGCCGCTGGCAGGCATAATCACAAAGGTCATAATGCTGGACACCACCGCATAGACGCTGATGGCAATATCCCCTCCGTATTTCCCCAGCCGGCTGTTATACACCAGGCTGATAAATCCCATAGCCATCTGCGCCACCCAAAAGGCAAAACCGCAGGAAATAATCGAAAAACAAAAGCCCCTTTCCAGCCGGAATATCCCCCTGGTAACGCGCACCTGGGTATGATTCCCAAACACCAGGCAAGCTCCAAAAAGGGCGGAAGCCACCTGGCCTGCCACAGTGGCAGCCGCCGCCCCCGCCACACCCCAGTCAAACACAATAATAAACAAGGCATCCAGCCCGATATTGGTCACAGCCCCCAGCCCGGTGACACACATTCCCAGCACCGGCTTGCCGGAAACCCGGACAAAATCGCAAAACAGCTGGGACAACCCCTGAAACAGGCACCCGAGAGCCACAATCCGGTAATAGGCAATGGCATAGGGATATGCGGTCCGGGTAACCCCGAAAATCCTCAGAAAGAAATCCGGAAAAAGCAGCAGCAAAACACTCAAGGCAATCTCTGACCCACAGACCATCACCAGGGCATTTCCAAAAGACCGGTTCCCCTTCTCCGGTTCATTCTGACCGGAGAACAAGCTGAAAAAAGTGGAACCTCCTGCACTGCAAGTCAGGGCAAACGCCATCATCATAAAAGACAGGGGAAAACACACCGACAGCCCGGCCAAAGCCGATGTGCCGTTAAAATTCCCCACAAACATCCTGTCCACAATGTTGTAAATTGCGGTGATCAGAAGGGAAATCGCCGCCGGGACGGAAAACTTCAGAATCATGGGAAACAGCTTCCCGTTCACATAGTCAACCTTCTTTGTGTTCATAATCGCTCCTCCAATAATTAGTTTACTAAGTATTTGTGTAAAAACACAGTTGCCCCAGCTTTAAGAAACTTTTTTCAGGAAACATTCTCCGTCATTTTCCTGATGACCTTAAAAAAGACATCCATCTCCTCCTCCGCAATGCCCCTGGTCAGTTCCTTCTCCAGGCTGGTTATATCCGCAATCACGATATCCTGATACTGCCGGGCTTTCTCGCTGACCAGAATCCTCTTCATCCGCCCGTCCTCCGCCGCAACCTCCCGGCGTATGAGCCCGCCCTGCTCCATCTTTTTGAGAAGCTGGGTGGCTGTGGGGGGGCGCAGGCTGAACTCTTCCTCAATATCCTTCTGGAAAACATCACGGCTCTGTGCCAGGACAAAATGCAGCACCCTGCCCTGGGAGCCGCTGAACACGGCTCTGCTGGAGAAAGCGTCAATCTTCCTGCGCAGCTTATTTGACAGATTGTTGATATAACGGGCCGCATGATTGCTGGTGTCCATATGTCCCTCCAATTATTTAGTAAACTAAGTATAGCAAGGAGGCCCGCACCTGTCAAGAGAAGAAATATCTGTTTCAGCAGGGCTGGGGGCCTCTGCCCTGTGCTTTGTCACCTGGAATTTCGGGGTAAAGGTGTTTGGAGCAGTCAAGACCAGCATCTACATGGTTCCCGTGATTACGGTGATCACCTCTGTGGCAATCTTCGGGGAGAGAATCCCCCCCCTGGCGGCCGGGGGAACCCTTCTCACCCTGGCAGGGCTCTTCCTCTCAGAAAGCAAACGGTTTGGGGGAAAAGAAGAAAGGCAGGATTGACCTGCCTCCCTTTTACACGCTTACGTCCACATTGTTTCCCGTCTCCTGGACTGCCTCCACAACCTCCCCGGAGGGATCGTAGGCCACATCCGGGACACTGGCCCCGGAATCGGAGCAATCCGGCCCTGACGTCCCGGCCTGGGCCGCCGCCTGATTTTTCCCTGCCTCGCTGATCTCGACCGTATCCTGGGGAGAATTGTCCTGTCTTGCTGCCTGGAGCCGTTCTTCCTGCTCCTTCCTCTCTGCAATTCTCGCCTCTTTCAGTTCCTCCTGCAGCTTTTTCTCCTTTTCCTTTGCTTCTTTTGCCTCAATCTCCATTCCCTGGCTGGCCTTTTCGCCATATTCCTCCGCCTGCTCCCTGAGCCCGGCCGCATAGCCCAGGGCCCGCTGCATTTTATCCGTATCTCCCTTCCGCTCAGCCTCATCCGCCACGCTCATCGGGGTGGAGATCATGCGGATACTGGCACTGGCTCCTGCCAGGCCTTCCATTGTTTTTACATTCATAAGGCAACCTCCTGGTATCATCATGTACTGCCCCCTCACCTTCGTTCGGCGGCATTTTCTCTGCTTCACCTCTTTTTTCGTCAAATACCAAAAAAAACTTAGAATCCTGGCACATAAGGATTCTCTGATGATACATACGGCCGCCCGCAGAATGCCTCAGACGGAAAATCTCTCCGGAACCAGGGCCGGAACCAGCGGCAGCAGGACAGATATGGTGAAAATCCCCTTTTCCGCCTCCATATGCACGGCCCCGTTATAGCGGGCTGCAGCTGCCTGGATATTTCCCAGCCCCAGCCCATGCTCCCCCGGACTCCCCCTCCTGTCCCCCGAAGGCTTCCAGCCTTCCTTCAAATCGGTACTGTTTTGCACCTCCAAAAACAGGCATTTCTTAATGGTCCCCACCCAGACCCGGATAAACGGCGCTTCTCCCTTGGGCAGCCGGCCACAGGCCTCCAGGGCATTATCTAAAATATTTCCCATGATGATGCAAAGATCCATATCTTTCACCGCACAATCCACTGGCATTCTCGCATCACACTGCCAGCGGATTCCGTTTTGCAAAGCCTGCCTTCTTTTCTGATAAAAAAGGGCATCCATCACCAGGCTTCCCGTGACCTCATCCCCTGCCTCCACGCCCCCTGCCTCTGCCATCTCCTTCAGATAATCCTTCGCCTTCTCCCACTGGCGGTTCTCCACCAGGCCTTCCAGGGCAATCACATGGTTTTTCATGTCATGCCTCAGGCGCTCCATCTGACCATACTGCTCCTCCATCATCTGATAATACCTGACCTGAGAGCCATATTCCTCCCCTGCCCGCTCCTCCCGGTACATCCGCTCCATGCCAAACACCAGCGCCCCTGCCGCTCCCATGGCCAGCCCGGTAAACAGACACATGGCAATGTGGCTGAAAAACTGGTTGGCATACACCCCGTACCTCCCCCAGTCATGAACCACAATGCCATTGCTGGCCGCCCAGTTGGCCAAATCCGTTACCAGGACAATGCAGAAAAGGGGGATTGCCAGGCCAAGATAACAGCTTTTCCTCTTGCCTGTAAATACGGGCTCCAGAGGCTTTGACAGCAGACAGATCACTCCCAGGCCTGTGGCCCAGGTCATCAGTGTCACCCCCCTGCCTGCCCACACCTCCATGGCTGCCGCCTGCCCATGGCCGAAGGCACGGGGAAGCAGAAACAATCCCAGGCAGGACAGGAAGGACTCGGCAAAATTCCATACCAGGCCAGTCATGGCCACCAAAACAATCGCCGCCAGAAATGTTTTCTCCTTCTCTCCCCGAAACACCGTCAGAGCCAGCCCCACCAGCGCCCCTTGTCTGGCCAAAATATAGAGGATATAGGGAACCTCCCCTCCCTCCAGGCCCCATGCCAGGGCCACGTAACAGACCAAAAGAAGCCCGGCAAAGACTCTGGCCTCTGGCACCGTGCCCTGTAAATGCCTTTTTAAAAAACAGGAACCGCCCCAGGCATAGAAAAAGTAACAAGCCAGTGACAAAGAAATATCCCATGCCTCAATACCCTGCCTCATACGATCCCTCCGTTTTCCCTCATATACGCAAGAACTGCCTGACAGAATGCCTCATACCTGCGCCTGGCAATGATAATTCTCTCTCCGTTGTCAAGAATTGCCTCCTGCCGGTTGTACCCCTCCACATGCTTTAAATTGATCAGATAGCTTTTGTGGCACCGGAAAAATCCCTTCCCCTTAAGCTGGTTTTCCAAAACCCCGATCTGCTCATAATAGGTATAGCTTTCCTTCTCCTGATGAACATCAATCTGCCTTCCTCTGATCTCAAAATACCAGACAGAATCCAAAAAGAACTTCCGCCTCTGCCGTTCCCGGCTCACCACGATATAGTCCTGGCAGGCCTGCCGCTCCCTGTCCGCCACCCGCCTTAACACATCCCTAAGCTTCTCCTCCTCCACCGGTTTTACCAGGTAATGAAACGCCTCCACATCGTAAGCATCAAAGACATAACTCCGGCTTGAGGACAGAAAAATCAGGGGTTTATGAAAGTCCAGTTCCCGGCATCGTCTGGCTGTCTCCATACCGTCCATTCCTTTCATGAGAATATCCAGAAAAATAAGGTCAAACCGTTCCAGGGAAGCCAAAAGTTCCCTTCCGCTGTAAAACTGCTCAACACAGCAGGGTATCTTCATCTCCTCCATAAGGCTTTGAATCTTTGCCGATATCCGCAAACATTCCAGAAGTTCATCGTCACAAACTGCAATGGATAGCATGTACTTTTCTTCTCCCTTCTTCAAGTGCAGCATCATAAATTTTGTTTATCGGCAAAATTCGGGGAAACATTCCCTCTATGTCATGAACTGGCAAAACCATGTCATAAACGGGTTCCCGTTATTGTTTCTTTTGTTTCTTTTCCGTCACATCATATTGACAAACGGCATAAGCTACGTTATAACCAAATAACTTTTTGCACTGCATTACATTCTGTATGGCTGCTGGGCGCGATTCTGCTGGTCACCGGTTTCGGAATCGGTAAGATCGGGCTGGAAAAGATTTTTGCCGGCCACTATGAAACTCTGGCCGTTTCCAGCGTCCTCGCCCTGGCTGCCGCCCTCATTTCTATCGTTTCCAAGGAGATCATGTACTGCTACCCCCGGCATTACGCCAAAATCGTGAACTCCCCGGCCTTTATGGCCGATGCCTGGCATCACCGGTCGGACGTCAAGCATATCACGATCCATCCGAATCCCTCGACGTACGGATAAGCAATCCGCTCAGTCCGTCACCACCACATACCTGGCCTCCCCGAAGAATCCCTGTTCCTCCAGATCTTCCTCTGGCCACTCTGCCACCAGTTCGTAGACCTTGTCCGGCTTAAGAGGCAGCATCACTTGTCCTGTATACACCTTCACCGCAGGCTCTGCTGTCTCTGCCTTCCCCAACTGGGAGATGTCCCACTCATGGAGAGTCACCCTCCCCGGCATCCTCGCGCAGCTTAACCTATAATTCACCTCTTCCTGTCCCTTATAGTGCGGAATCTTCAACCTTTTTGTTTTTTCCGGATCCACATCCAGGGGATGGCTCCCGCAGGCCACCTGGCCCACCATCTCCCCGTTCTCCCTCCAATTCCAGGAACAATTGCCCGGCTGCACCGTAAACGACTGCCAGCTGCTGGACAATACATCCACCAGCCCGATTTCCGGGGCCGAGGTCAGAAGCAGGTCATTCTCCGCCTTTTCGGCTTCCCCCTCGGGATTCCTGCACACTCCCAGAAACAGCCAGGTACCGTGGGTATCATCCCGGATCCCGAACAAAAAGGGTCGGTCAAGAATCATCTCCGCCATCTCCTCATTCTGAATCATGGCTCCCCTGGCCAGGGTCATCATGGTGTAGGCAGCCCCCTCCACTCCATTCTCATCCACACCGATGTGGGTCTCCTGAATCACATCCGACACCATCAGCGGATCCGGGGAAATGCCTCCGAACTCTGCCTGTTCCCCGAACATCCTCTCCATTCCCATGGCCTTTAAGGTATCCTTAAGCTGGTAGCTGCTGCCAAAGTCGAACTTCGGCACCTTCCAGACCACCTTTCCGCTGACCCAGTCCTCCTCCTTCACCTCCAGGGCCTCTCCAAGCCTCTCCTGGCTTTCCAGAAATTCCCCCACGGTTCTGTCCTCATCCGGCAAAAGAAACATCATCCGGCAGTTATTGTCGGTTCCCAGATAAGACAAGGTATATCCCTCTCCCCTTTTGAAGGCTCCCTCCATCTGCGTCCGGTTCAGATAAGGAACCACAACCTGGCCTCCCTCCTCTAAGTAAAACGCATCCTCCTGTGTCATTTCCCCGGAAAACGGCTCTGCCCATCCTCCGTAAAAATACAGGGTATTGAGAATCGCCAGAAGGGTTGCCGGATCTGGCTCAAGCCGGGGGGAAAGCACTCCTCTGGTCTTTTGGGAAATCCACTCTCCCATCTTCTTGCCTGTATCCGGACTCCCGAAATCCACCCCATAGGAGGAGGCAAAAAAATTCTCCCCTGCCAGCTTCTGGTATTCCTGAAAAATATTCAGCTGATCGGATATCCACAGGGAATTGCCCAACTGGATGGTACTCCGGTAATCCTCCATGCCGTAATACTCCATCCTTTCCTGTTCCCTCTGACTGTGGTATGCATAGGACTGATAAAGCCTGCGGCACTGGTCCGCCAGTTCCTCTTGGTCGGTTACCCCCAGCCTTTCCAAAATCTGTTCCGCCGTCTCCCCCTCGGCGCCGCAGCCTGCCAGCGCCAGGGTATAGTAGAGGCTTAAAGGACTGTAATTCCCGTTTCCTTCGGCACATTTCAGAACCGCGCTCCCGCTCTCATAGGCAAAGGCATCAAGCCCTTTGGCAAAGGCCTCCGAAATCTGATTCTCGGCCAACAGCTGATTCCAGCCCTCATAATCCTCCGGGGAAAGTTCTGCCTTCTCCGGTTCCCGGGCTTTACAGGTTTCCCCCTTGCTATACTTCTGCTTCTCCATAGGTTCCTGTTCTTCCTTTCCCGTCATATCGGCCTCTGGTCCGGAACTTTCCCCGGCCACCTGGCTCTGCCCCGGGGATGCCCCCGTCTTCTGGCAGCCGGTTACTGCCGTTACTGCCATTGCCGCTGCCATCAGGCAGGCTATCCGCTGTTTTCTGTGATTCCTCATGGTTTTCTCCTCTCTTCGGTTTACCGGGACCTGGCCACTGGTGTGCTGGTCAGTACACCAGTGGCTTGTCTTGTTTCTTCATGATACATACCATACGGATGGCGGAATGGAATTTATGGAAAATATTTCTTACGAATTGTTTACAGCCATTGCTTCCGCCCCCTGCATTACCCTGTATTTCAACAAATGAAAATATTTCCGGCTTTTTCATTGATTCAAAAAATACAGACCGGAATCCCATCCTTTCCGGTCTGTTTTTTATTTCTGCGATCTATATACCAAAACTGTACTGGCACCGATGATCAGCAATGAATCTTAACCCCGGTCTCAAACTTCTCGTCATCCACGATCACCCGCACATCATAGTCACCGGAAAGCCCTGCCTTGTTGACACTCAGCATAATCGCCCGCCCGTCCTTGTTGATAAAGGTGCCGCAGCAAAGAGCCTCAAACTTGTTGGCAGCCGTGGAGATATAATAGCGGTGCTTCTCCTCCCCCTGCTCCAGCATAAGCATCACCAGCTGGCCCTTTTCAAAAACTGCCTTGTAGGTGAAACGGTCATCTTCCTCAATCAGTTCGGAACCATACTTATCCGGAATCATAACGCCAGAGGTCTCCAGCGGGATATCCGTGTCAAATTCCTTCGTCACTCCCATGGAACCCAAAAATACCCCCTTGCCCATGGTAAGATTATCCTGGTCATGATACAGATGCAGTTTCTCTGCCCGATAGAAGTTCCCTTCCACCTCCAGTTCCATCATCACCTGGTCATCTAACACCTCCACCGTGATACTCCTGGTGGACACATCCGGATCATCCTGCATCAATGCAGCAAACTGCTCAGAGGCCACTCCCTTATAATACTGAATACCGCCGGAATGAACCATATAGTGGCCTTCCTTATAATATTCCACATTGCAGATATAGGAAGAGAAAAACTCCGCTCCCCGCTCCTTACCATACTGCCATACCTGGCGGATGGTCATATCATCCGTATTGATCTTATAGCGGACGCCCCGGGAGAAATTGTCCTTGTTCAGGCGGTACTGCTCCCGGATCTTGGAACGGAAATGCCCATTGTCAAAGCACATCACATCTCCGTCCGGGGTAATCAGGTTTGCATGCTGCTCATACTGCCAGTCAAACTCCCCATCCCCCACAGGAGTAAAGAAATACTTCTGATACTTCTCCGGCCATCCGGTAGGATCCCCGATAATCCAGTTCAGTTCCCCGCTGTCATAATCAATATTCACCATAGAGTCAATATGACGCCCGGAGAAAGTGAGCGAATTGGTATTCTTGTCGTACCATACCGCATTGTTGTGGAACCAGTCATGGGCAGACCAGCTTCCCGACTTGCTGCACCCCGGATCCAAAAACTTCTTGTAATCCCAGGTCTTTAAGATCTCACCCGTATTCCGGTCCACCAGGACACACATATCCTCCACGGTATCGCTTCTTAAATCCTCGGTCAGAACCAGCAGGTTGCCGTCCTCCATTTCAAACTGGTCATGGTGATAGCCTCCCGGGATTCCGAACTCCTTATAAATCTTACCCGCCATGCTCATCTCATAAATGCCGGACATATAATAAGGAATCTGCAGCAAACGGTCTGTGCCCACACAGATATTGCCGTTCTTCAGACGTTTTAAGTCAAATACCACCGGAATATTCAGATACCAGCGGATCTCACCCTGATAATCAAAACCTGTTGCCAGCTGAGTCAGAGCCGGGGTGATAATGATAATCTGATCCCGCAGATAGCCGGCTGTGGTATTCATATGTATCAGCTTCGGCACATCCTTTCCCAAAGGCTCTGTCTTGATATGGATGGTTTTCTTAAAGCCCCGGTACAGTTCAATCTCCACCGTATTGTCATAATCCGCATACAATCCCAGAACCGGCAGAATGTGGGTCTTTGCCCGGGGGAAGGTATGGCTGATATTCCCCTGGGGCTGCTCCTTGCCCAGAACCGTCACCGTCACAGCGGTCTCCTCCTCGGTCTTGAAAAGCACCACCGCAGCCAAGGGATTGATCAGATACGGATTATACTTCACAAGAGGCTCCTGGATCGTATAATTGCCAGCCTCAAACTCCGCCAGCATAGCAGCTTCCGCCTCCGCCTGGCGGGTCAGGATTGACGGCAGGAACGAATACTTAATGGACTCCATAACAAATTCCTCCTTTTAAGAAAATATAATAAATACTACCCTCAACAGATGAGAGCATTATCACTCAATGAATCAGCGCCGTGGCAAAGGGAATCCCCACCGCAATCACCAGAACCAGCTCAATAACCGCAAACATCATGGTATACTTGTAAATCTCCCCGGATTTCAGCCACTCCTTATTGCCATGAATCATAGCCGCAAAGGGCGAGGCCGAGGGAGTCACGGAAGCGCTTGCCAGCACAAAGATAATAATCAAGGATGTAATCGGCGCCGAATTAATCCCGCTCGACAGGCAGAAGGAGGCGATCACCGGCTGCATCAGCATCCCCACCACCAGGCTGTTGCAGATGTTCGTCAACAGCAAAGTGATCACCAGCAGGGCCACATAGAACATCACCAGGGACATGCTGCTGAAAACCGGGCGCAAAATGGTATTCAGGAATGCGGAAATACCGGTGGACTCATTGGTCAGCACACTTCCCAGAAGAATGGCAGCCGTACAGAGGAAAAAGGTTCCCCAGGCAAAGCCATTCAGCACCTTGCCAAAAGGCAGCACCGGCTCATGCTTCTCCTTATCCAGGCTGACGCAGCAAAGCAATGCCGTATAGCCCAGGGCAATCCCGTAATTGTTCACACTCAAAAACTGCATAATCTTCAGCTTTGGCAGCATACTTGGCAGAAGCATGGTGAGAATATAGATCACAAAAGACACTGCCATGAACTTCTGATTGCCGTTTAAGGGAGGCAGCGGATTCCTCTTCAGCATCTCCACATCCAGATTCTTAAGCTTGGACACATCCGGCCTCAGCACATATTTACAGAAGAGAACAATCACCGCGATAGACACAAAGCCGTACACCAGAGCCACCGCCAGATAGGCCGCATTATTGATGATCACCTTGCTGCCCATATTCTCCGTAATCCCGGCGTAGTTACCGATCAGAGCCAGGGAATTCCCGCTGTACGGCGGAACCGGAAACCCCAGGAGTGTGGCAATGGCCACCAGAATCAGCATAATCGTAGGATATTTCTCCCCCTTCTCAATGCCGATCTCCTGGAAAATATCATAAAGCACTGGCCAGAACAAAAAGATCGGAGAAAAAGGCCCCACAAAAGCAGCCATCAGCATGGCTCCTACCATCAACATGGCGGTAAACACCCAGGGGCGTCCATTATTGATCTTCATGGTCAGAAAAAAACGCCCGATATAGGCAGTCAGCTTATTGTAGACCATCGAATTCATGACAATCATCAAAAACAGCATCTGAATCACTACCGGATTCCCAAAGGCAGCGGACAGCACCTGGTTCATAGGCCCATAGCTGGACACCCCGATCATAAAGATACTTAAAAGACTTGACCAGACCGGATCCACCGTCGTCCACAGATATAAGGTTCCGATAAACACCCCGATAATCTCCATACCTACAGGAGTGACTTCCGGAAGATGAAGTGGAAGGTAACGAAACAAAAACATAATGGCCACACCCACCAGAGAGTGGACCGCCCGTCGGCTGATTGAAGCAGAAGAATTGCTCATTAGTAAATACCTCCATTTCTTTTTTATTCCTGTTATTATTTTAACATCCATTTGTCCAATATAGCATAACATATGTTAAGTTTTTGAAAAAATATGGTAAAACTCTCTAAACAGTGGTATACTGTTTCCAGACGAGCTTTTGTACAGCATTCCATTCATTCTCGAGTAATCCATGCTGTACCAGGAATTTCAATAAGGATGGTAATCGTATTATGGAAACAAAATACGGAGTATTTGATTGCTTTTTTACCTATGGGGAACGAATTGTGGTAGAAAAGAACAAGATTATCTATGCCCCGGACAATAAAGCCCAGTCAGACTCCCTCTACTTTCTGGAATCCGGGCTGGTGGCTCTGATGAGCTATTCCCGGGGAGGCGAGGAACGGGTATATCTCTATATGAAGGGACCGCGGATCATTTCCTTTATGTCTCTTTTGCTGGACGCCACCAACTGCCAGGAAATCACTGGCAATGCCATACCCAGCCACTTAGTCCAGATGACCAAAACCCGCTGTGTGCTTTACCGGATGCAGGGATCCGTCTTCCGCAGACTTTTAGACGAGGATCTGAAATTCAACCGCCTGATGCTGCAGGCAACTGCCTCCAATTTCCAGGAGGTCTTAAGCCATTTCCAGCAGGCTTTAGAGGACAGCGCCAGTGTTCGTCTGTGCCGCCTGCTCCTGGATTTCTACATCACCAGAGACGGCAAAAAGTTTCTTCCCAAAACCATGAGCTTCTTGGAGATGTCTAAATACTTAGGCACCCATCCTGTCACGGTCTCCCGCATTGTGGCTATCCTGAAAAAAGAAGGCTGCATTGCCAAAGAACAGGGTTATGTAGTAATCCGGGATGAAAACCGGCTGCAGGAAATGATTGAAAACGGAATTGATATTAAATAAAATCCGACCAAAAAGCTGCCCTGTCAGCCCAAATACCCATACAGCCGACAGGACAGCTTTTCCCACTCAAAAGTTCAGAACTCCTTAATCCAGAACCGTGTACCCATAGCTGTTGACAATCGCATCCAGTTTCACACCATTCTGACAATCCGGACAATTGGCAGGATCGGAAAGTCTGAAATCCGGCAGATCCGTCACGTCAAACACAGAATTCACCGGATAGCCGTCAATCTCATCCACAGCTGAGAAAACCACAGAGATCCCCTCAATGATACCGCCATAGGAATTAATGCAGCGGATACTCTTGGCAATGGTCCTGCCGGACATCGCAGTTGCAAGAACCACCAGCACATGCTTATCCTTTAGCATAGGACGGATATTATCCCGCACCACCATCTGACCTGCAGAGTCAAATTCCGGGGTAATGATATAACTGGTATGATGGCTGTTCAAGGTAGTAACTCCCACATTGGAAAGTTCCTCTGCCACATAAGCCCCGATCACCTCACACCCATCCATACAGATAATCGTATCAATAGGAGTCTTGGTAGCCAGAGAAGCCATCATCTGCTGCATCTCTGCACCGGCAAGGGAAATATTCCCGGCCAAATTCTCCAGGTTTACCCGCTTCACATAGCGGGACACCATGGCCTTCGCCACCTCCTGCGCATCCTTGCGGCGCATTTTCAAAGAGGTCATGTCAATATAATAGTTAATATGAAAACGATCCGAGGAAAAGTGTCCCTTTGTAACCTTCAGCATTACCTCAGGATGTTCCTTTGCATAGATTTTTATTGGTTTCTGCATACTCATAGCCGATACCTCCTGTGATATTCTTATAGTCAGCGTACCGCAAAAACCACAAAAAATCCATAACAAAGGTTAATAAACCGGAAACATTCTTTCATTTTTGTTCCGCAGTCAATGCTTTCTGCATTTCCCTCTTTCTTTTGGTAATCAGCCCTCCGATTCTGCCGCTTTCCTTAGAAGTCAGGCTTCGCCAGCCGCTTTCCAGGACCCTGGCTCCCAGCCCCAGTTCCTCGGCAATCTCAAACTTCAGCTGCTCCTCCGGTGTCATGTTGTTTATGTCGAACGGTTTCTTTGCTTTCTTACTTTTAGGCATAATAAAGGCATACTCCTTTCCGTTATTTCCCTAAGAGTATGCCCTTTGCTATCTGTACTTATACAAAATATCCGGTTCTGTTATCAATCAGATTCCATGGGAATAATAATCGCCGCTATCAGATAAGCCAAAATACTCATACCGGCCCAACAGGTTAACAGCACCCAGATCAGTCGGATCAGGGTCGGATCCACGTCCAGATATTCTCCCAGACCTCCGCATACCCCACAAATCATCTTGTCCTTACTGGAACGATGTAATCTCCGGTTTCTATCCATGATTCTTTCTCCTTTCGCTCTTTTATTGCCAATCCGCCTGCTACGGAGTGTCTGACTCTTCTTCCCGATAGCTTACCACAATATTCCCTGCTGAGCATTCCAGCTCTGCCCTCTTTCCGGCAGAATTATCCAGCACTTCTTTATGGTGCAGCCCCAGATATTCTGCAGGCTGATCATCTTCCAGGACGATCCTTCCCGCCTGGCACTCCAATTCATAATTAAAGTCTTCCTTTTTCCCCTTCAGGGTAAGAAGAATCTCTCCCAGATCGCTGTCCGCAGATACCTTTTTCGCCACATCCGCCTGACAGATGATCTGCCCTGCATCTACCTCCAGCTCCAAATCATCAGCCTCTCCATGTCTTACTGCTGCCATTCCTGCCTTCACCTCCACAGAGAGTTCTCTCGCCCTCAGGATCTCTGCCTGGAATTCTCCGGCGTTTACTTCTATGTCTGCCTTTTCCAGGTAGCATCCGACAGGCACCAGGATGGTAATGGTATTATGAAAGTTTTCGTTCTTCCTCCAATTTCTCAAGCTCCCGTCAATCTTCAGTGTATCTCCTTCCTGCCTGTACTCATAATCTTCTCCGTCATCCCCTATCGCGATCCTTACCTGGCCGTCTTCCAGCTCTGCGGATTCCTGAAAAAATACGGTTCCTGTAATCTCTGCCTCCAGCTTGCGGATATCCTCGTACTGGCTTGCTGCTTTTAGGGGAAGCTCTGTGTCCCCTGGTTCTGCTGTTTCTTCCTCCCGGAACACGATAGTCTCCGTCACATCTGTCCCACGCTTTGCCTGCGGGAATTCGTCCGTCCATTCCTCATAATCACAATCCCATCGGTCTGCCTCTCTCAAAGCCTGTCCCAGATAATGGCTTCCTCCCATCATTGCCCCTGCTGTTATAATTCCGATACCCAGCAGACAGAAAAACACAGAAAAAATCGTCATCCATTTTATCAGCTTCTTCATGTTCTGTCTCTCCTTCCTCGATACAGCAGCCGGTTAATCCAGTTGACTACACTGCACAGGCAAAAGGGAACCAGCTTCCCATATACCAGCACTGAGACAGCCACCCCCAGACAAGCCAGCCCCAGAACAAACACTCCGCAGCCGATAATCAATACTCCGCTCCAGGGATAGGCAAACAGCATCCCGGCTCCTAACACCAGCAATGCTGCTGCGCCGATCCACGCTGCTGCAGTCAATACCCCTGCCAGGAGCACAACGGCTATCAGCAGAGTCAGGAAACCGGCTGCTACTCCGACAATTCCTCCTCCCAATCCCAACAGAACCGGTGAAAGCACGCAAATCAACGCCAAAATGAGAATTATCTTCAGTACCTGGCTTCCTGCACTGCCTTTTGACAATAAGCCGCCTCTGTGCCTTCCCTGTTCCCTGCCCTCCCCTGAATATACTCCTTCTTCTCCCTGGATCCAATCGGAGGAATGGGAATTCCAGAATCGATCCTTCGCATTTCTCTGTCCGTCCGAATCCCCCAGGCCCCTATGACGCTCTGCCACCTGAAATCTGGGATCCCGAAACCGTTCATCCTGATAACCACTTTCCGTAAATTCCCCTCCGCTATCCAGATCGCCCCTCAGATCTGCCCGAATAATCGCAGCCACTCTCTCCGGACTGCCGAACTCCCGAATCACATCTTCCTCCTGTTCCTCACCTGCATCTTCCAGATAATCCCGATAATAAGCAATGGCGTCTGCTTTCTCCTCCTCGGGGATATCTTGCAGAAGATATTCCAACTCTCTTATAAATTCCCTTCTGTTCATCAGTCCGCCTCCTCAAGTATCCTGGAAATCTTCCGGGAATAGCTGCTCCACTCTCCACGATACAGATTCAGCTGCAGCCTCCCGCTCTCCGTAATCCGATAATATCTCCGGTTCCTGCCGTCAATCGCCATATCATAGCTTTCCAGACATTCTTCCTTCAGAAGTCTTCTCAGCACCGGATATAAAGTGGATTCCGAGATATCAATGGCTCCCCGGACATCCTGGGTGATCTTATAGCCATAAGTCCCCTGCTGCTCCCGCGACACTACCGCAAGCACGATCGCATCCAAAAGCGCTGCTCCTGTATTAAATACCATGATTTCTCTCCTGTTCTGAGTCCTGTTTCCATATATTTACTTCTATAATACTGTTTGTTTTTCCATATTATATATCATATA
This sequence comes from Lachnospiraceae bacterium, assembly GCA_910575255.1. GTDB lineage: Bacteria > Bacillota > Clostridia > Lachnospirales > Lachnospiraceae > Brotaphodocola. The sequence goes on from CAJTEM010000002.1 coordinate 40,709, forward strand.
ATATTATTTGTCAAGCATCTATAATTCATAATCCACGACAAAACAATCCATTTAGTTAAGTTTTTCCAGACGGTACGCCATGGAACAAGGAACGGGAAGCGGCCGGCATGCATCGGCTCTGGAAATGGGTTCCCCGGCTTGCGTTTGCAGGATGCCTAGAAACTCTTAGCTCGCAGGAATCTGCGTCAGTGTCAAAAATACAGCTGTCTGAGCGAAGCGAGTTCTGTATTTTTGACACTGCTTTTAGCAGATTCCTGCAAGCTTAGAGTTTCTGCATCCGAAACCCGCAAGCCGGGGAACCCTTTTTCCAGAGCGTACCTTCGGCACCCAAACTTTCCTGCAAATAAAAAAGCCAGATAAGAGAACTCCTACCTGGCTTTCCTGTCATCTTTCTGTTATTCTGCATCCATCTGTGCAGCAACTGCTTCAATGTCCACATCTGCCACATCCGGATTCTCCTCCTGCACCGGCTCCGGCGCATTCTGAAGAGCTTTAATGCTAAGGCTGATCTTGCGATCCTCTCCATTGAAATCAACCACCCGGGCCTCGATCTCCTGACCGATCTTCAATGCATCCGCCGGCTTCTCCACATGCTCACGGGAAATCTGGGATACGTGCAGCAGAGCATCCACCCCTGGTTCCAGCTCGATAAAAGCGCCGAAATCAGTCATCCGTGCCACCCGTCCGGTCACGATGCTTCCGGCAGCGTACTTCTCATCCGCATTCGCCCACGGATTCTGATCCGGAAACTTCAGGCTGAGTGCGATCTTCTCGCCGTTGATATCCTTGATCAGGACGGTCAACGGTTCTCCGCTCTTGAATACCTTCTTCGGATTCTCCACACGTCCCCAGGACATCTCGGAGATATGAAGCAGTCCGTCTGCTCCGCCCAGATCGATAAAGGCGCCGAAGTCGGTAACATTCTTTACTGTACCTTCAACCACATCTCCTACCTGAATACGCTCAAACAGCTCTCTCTGCATCTCCGCCTTGCGAGCTACCATCAACTGCTTCCGGTCACCGATAATCCGTCTTCTGCGCGGATTGAACTCAGTTACTACAAACTCGATCTCCTGATCCGCATACTTGGTCAGGTCTCTCTCATAGGTATCGGACACCAGGCTGGCAGGGATGAATACTCTCGTGCCTTCCACTTCCACACTCAGTCCGCCATCCAGCACCTGAGTTACTTTTGCCGTCAGAACCTCCTGGTTGTTGAATGCCTCTTCAAGGCGCTTGTTGCCCTTGTCAATGGCAAGCCTCTTGTAAGAGAGCGCCACCTGGCCTTCACCGTCATTGACCTTTACTACCTTTGCTTCCATCTCATCGCCTACATGAACCAGATTCCGCAGATCCGCATTATTCTCGTTGGTATACTCGTTGCGTGGAATGATTCCGTCGGATTTGTAGCCTATATTTAAGACAATCTCATCATCTTTCACATCAATGACTTTACCAGTGACGATCTCTCCTGTACGTATTGTCTTTAAAGACTCCTCTAACATTTGTTCAAACTCATTTAATTCTGGCATTTGCATGAACCTCCTCGATAATTTGTTTCGGGGTAGACGCCCCGGCTGTAATACCTACGTTGCGTACAGAATTCACACATTCAGGATTGAAATCGCCTACTGTCTGGATAAAGTAAGTGTTCTTACATTTCTTTTGGCATATTTCGTACAGTTTCTGCGAGTTGGAGCTCTTCTTGTCGCCAATAACAATCATCACATCCACCTCTGAAGCAATACGGCTGGCTTCTACTTGTCTTTCCTGAGTTGCACTGCAAATCGTATTTAAAACAATTATATCATAACCCTTTTTCTCAAATTTTTCAACTAAATCTTGAAATTTATTGTAATTAAATGTCGTCTGCGCCACAAAACACAGGGCTTCTCCCTTCCGGACAGGCAGGGTATCGATCCCGGAAGTATCCTGAACCACCAGAATGTTACCGCCGGACCAGCCGCATATTCCTTTCACCTCGGGATGCGCCGGATCCCCGATGACGACTACCCGACGGCCGGCCGCTTCCTGTTCCTGCACAATCCGGTGAATTTTCTTTACAAACGGACAGGTCGCATCCACAACCGTGACCCCGTTTTTCTCCAGAATATCGTACACCTGGCGACCGGCTCCATGAGACCGGATAATTACAATCCCCTCTCTGAGAGCCGCCAATTCTTCGACTGTGTTCAGCACATGGACACCCTTATTTTCTAAGTCCCGTACCACCTCCTGGTTATGGATAATGGGACCATACGTATATACCGGTTTTTCTGCCTTCTCAATCTGTTCATATACCTGTTCCACCGCCCGCTTCACTCCAAAGCAAAAGCCGGCGGTTTTTGCCACGATTACCTCCATACGCTCGATTTGACCAAAAGTCCGCAGCCCTTTGCCACCTCAATGATGGCGGATACCACCTGATCAATGCTCATATCCGAACCGTCCACTAACACTGCATCCTCTGCCTTCTTTAGCGGTGCAGCCGCACGGTTCATGTCCCTTTGGTCCCTTTCTATAATATCTTGCTCAATTTCCTGCAAATTACACATCTCACCTTTTTCTTTCAGCTCTTTATAGCGTCTCATAGCACGTACCTTGGGGCTTGCGGTCAGAAATACTTTGGCCTGTGCATTCGGAAGCACACAAGTACCGATATCCCGCCCATCCATGATCACACTGCTTTTTGCCGCCAGTTCACGCTGCAGATCGAGAAGATGGGTACGCACGGCCGGATAAGCGCTGATTGTCGAAGCCGTATTGCCTACCTCTTCTGTACGAATCTGTCCAGACACATCCTCACCGTTCAGAAGTACCCGCTGTGTTCCGTTCTGATGACGGATGTTGATATGAGCCTCCGTAATCGCCGTACAGACTTCTGTCTCATCCTCCGGTTGAATTCCCCTCTGCAGACAAAAAAGTGCAATCGCCCGGTACATCGCCCCGGTATCCACATAGATAAATCCCAGCCGCTCCGCCACCAAACGGGCGATGGTACTCTTCCCGGCGCCAGCCGGTCCGTCTACCGCAATAGCAAAAATCTGATCCTGCATCTTTTATCCCCTCTCCTTCTCTTTTCCTTCGTCCATTCCCTGACCGCTCCCATTCTGCCTGCCCGGCACCGACAATCCGGCCAGATAGCCGGTAGACCACGCAATCTGCAGATTAAAGCCACCTGTTACCGCATCTAAGTCCAGCACCTCTCCTGCAAAGTACAGTCCTTTCACCTTCCTGGACTCCATGGTATGAGGATCCACCTCCCGCACCGACACTCCTCCCTGGGTAATAATCGCTTCCCGATAGTCCCGAAGCCCTGTCAGTGTCAACCGGAAATCCTTCATGGCAGCTGTCAGACGCTGCCGTTCCTCTCTGGTAATCTCATTTACCGGTTTATCCCCTGCAATACCGCTTTTCTCTATGATGACCGGAATCAGCTTCAGGGGCAGAAGCTGATCTAAGGCATTCTTCAGCTGCTTATTCTTCCGCTCCTCAAAATCCCTGCGGATCCGTGCATCCAGCTGCTCTGTTGTCAGTGCTGGCTTCAGGTCCACAGACAGCATCAATGCCTCTTTTTTCAAATCCTTTGCCACATAACTGCTTGCCGAAAGCAGTACAGGACCGCTGACTCCGAAATGAGTGAACAGCATCTCCCCGAACGCCTCATACTTGATCCTGCTTCCCTTCTGCACCCGTACCTGAATGTTCCGCAGGGAAAGTCCCTGCAATGCCTGTACCAGGCTCAGCTCCTGTACCTCAAAAGGCACCAGGGACGGACTGAGTTCCGTCATGGTATGTCCCATCCTTCTGGCAAAAGCATATCCGTCTCCGGTAGAGCCGGTAGAAGGATACGATAATCCGCCGCAGGCAATAATCACCGCATCCGCACGAACCCGGCGGTCTCCCTTTTTCAAAAGAATCCCGGTCATATGACCAGACTCTTGTATCAGATCTGCAACCTCCTCCTGAAGAAATATCTCTACTCCCAGTTTGTTAAGACAACGGGAAAGTGCCCGTATCACATCCGAGGATTTATCGGATACCGGGAAGACTCTGCCGCCTCTCTCTGTCTTAACCGGACAACCATTTTTCTCCATGAAGGCAATCATATCCTGATTGGAAAAGGTATAAAAACAGCTGTAGAGAAATTTTGCATTATGGTTTACATGCTCAAACAGCTCCTGTGTGTCACAGGCATTAGTCAGATTGCAGCGTCCTTTTCCGGTAATATAAAGCTTTTTCCCCAGCTTTTCATTCTTTTCATATATCTGTACCTGATGTCCGACACTGGCGGCGGATACGGCCGCCATCATGCCTGCCGCTCCGCCGCCGATAATCACTACTTTACTCATAACTAATGTTTCTGTTCTGCTTTCACCTGCCGGATCTTCTCTTCCAGCGCATTCACGACCGTCTGCAAGACCTTGACCCGGGCATAATATTTGCTGTTCCCCTCTACAACAATCCAGGGAGCATAGGTCGTGGAGGTCCTCACCAGCATCTCATTGACTGCGATCTCATACTGATCCCATTTTTCCCGGTTACGCCAGTCCTCGTCCGTTATCTTCCACTGCTTTTCCGGAATCTCCATCCGCTCCTTAAAGCGCCTCTCCTGCTCATCCTTATCAATGTGAAGCCAGAATTTCAGCACAACTGCACCGGCATTAGCCATATGCGCTTCCATCTCGTTGATCTCCTGATAAGCCCGTTTCCAATCATCCTCCGTGCAGAATCCTTCGATTCGTTCTACCATCACCCGGCCATACCAGGTACGATCAAAGATTGCCACATGCCCGGCCTTGGGTACCTTATTCCAGAAACGCCACAGATAATGATGCTTTCTCTCGATATCGTTCGGAGATGCTGTCGGACACACCTGATAGCCTCGCGGATCCATATGGCTGGTCAGACGCTTGATCGCTCCGCCCTTGCCGCCGGCATCCCAGCCCTCAAAACCCAACACAACCGGAATCCTCAGTCGGTAAATGTCACTGTGAAGGATCTCCAGCCGCCTTTGCAGCTTGCCAAGCTTCTCTTTATATTCTTCCTTAGTCAGAGACTTGGAAAGGTCTACTCCTGACAGTACTCCGTTCTGATAACGGCTTCCCGCATCCAGAGAAATCCCGGAATCCACCTTCTTCATGGCTTTCTGCGCCTGCTTTTCTGTCAACGCCCGCTCCAATCTCTCTGTCACGGTCTTTATGATCTTCATTGCCGCATAATTACGGTCCGTGGCCTCAATGATCGTCCAGGGTGCAAACTCCGTATCCGTCCTTTCCAGCATTTCTTCATTGATCTGAAGATATTCCTCATAATTCCGATTCTTTTCCCAGTCACTGTCATTGACATGCCAGCGGGTCTCCACGGACTTCTCCAGCTTTTTGAAACGTTTCCTCTGCTCCTCCTGGGAAATATATAAAAACAGCTTAATGATCACTGCACCGCCATCGCTTAACTGCTTTTCAAAAGAGCAGATATCCCGAAATGCTTCCGGAAGCTCCTTCTTCTTTGTCACCTTGTTGAATCGGTCTGTCAGTACCTTCCGGTACCAGCTGCGGTCATAGATAGCGATCCGTCCGTTCTCCGGTGTCAGGGTCCAGAATTTCCACAAAAACGGCCGCATATTCTCTTCCTCTGTGGGTTGGTTGCTGGCATACACATCAAATCCTCTCGGATCCAGTGCCTGGATCAGACGATTGATCTGGGTTCCCTTACCGGCTGCTCCCATCCCTTCAAAGAGAACCAGCACGGGTATTCCGGCATCCTTCAGGCGTCTCTGCAGCTGTCCTAACTTTGCGCTTTCTTCCTCCTGAACCTTCTTATAGATCTCCTTGTCTACGGTTCTCGATAAATCAATCTTCTCTAACATCCCTTTTCCCTCCAGATTCTCCTTAATTTTAGTCTCCTATCTTAAGGTTGTTCCGTATCTGTGTCCGGTATGCGACCAATTCTTCAAATCGATAAAAGAATCGGATCCTCGCTCCCCAACTGCCGGACTCTTCCCCTGGCTGGTCTGTCAGTACAAACCATAAAAAACTCTCCTTCATATCTGGCGGCGGCTCCACATAATCCCCTGGTTTTACCCCAAGCTGTACCTGTATCCCCGGATCCTCCTCTTCCGGAAATGCTGCCGCAAAGGCTAAACGATAGCTTTCCGTCTGTTCCAGCATCTGCCCATACAGCAAAAGGATCTGACGCACAAAATCCGTCTCATTTTGCCACCTGCCATCCGCCGTCAAAGCGTCCTCCACATCCACGCCCCACACAAATACCGGTTCATCATTCTCTGCGGCGTCCTCCTCAGGCGGTATTACCTCCAGAAAGGTCTTGGTCTTTCCTATCCCGTCCGTATAGAGATCAACCCGCAACAAACGCTGTTCTTGCCGCATCGGCAGAAGCTGACGCACCAGTGTCAGCAGTACATTCACCCGAAAATCCTGTGCGTTCTGACCTTCTGCCTCCCTGCGTCCCAGACTCAGCTGAGGATTCTGTTCAGACGAGGAGATAATCCCATAACTGTCCTCAACCGTCCTTTCTGTCGTATATTCCTGGAACTCCAGCTCGTATCCCTCTGTCTCCGGAGTCATGAGAACAGAAGTCCGGCTGACTGTATCCTTCCAGACATATCCGGTTCCGGCCGGACCCTCGTTGATTTCAGCCGGCATGCCGTATACTGTGACAAGACGCTCCTGCATGTCTGCAAAATCCACCCCGGCCCCGTCTCCGTCTACCGTCACCACGCTCAGCCGGCCGTTGGTATAATAACAGTTCGTCAGAAGGACCTGGTTCACCCCCAGCCATTTTACCGGATACTGATACGCGGTGATCTCATTGCCCTCTCTGTCCGTATTCTCAGCCACGAGACTTCCCTCCATGCTCATACGTTCTTCAGTCTCGCGGGGAGTCTCCCCAAAGGGAATCGGCATTCTTACCGGCTGTATATAGGCAGTATCCCGCAAATCATTATAATGATGCGCTTTCGCCATCATGGACGGGGTATCCGGACTCATAATATCGGACAGGGCACGGCTCAGTACATTGACAATCTGTGCCAGTCGCTCAATATCGACAATCTCCGGCCGGTCAAACCGTGATCCGGACACATAAGACTCCCGGCTCTGTCTCACAGACACTGCCGGCATCCGGCCACGGACAAAGCGGCTGTGACTGCCCTCTCCCTGCTCATAAGACCAGCTTTCCCGCAAAAGCTCTTGAGATGCTTCCAATAGTACATCCCCCAGCAAGGTCGGCTTTCCGTCTTCCGTCTCCAGGGTAATTCCTCCGTTCACCGAACAATCCAGCTCGTCCAGCTGAATCGCCCCGATCACCCGGTATCGCTCCTCCTCCGATAAGGAATCCACATAAAAACGGCATCCGTCCATCCCTTGGGGATATCCGGAAAAGCTGATGAAACGAAGTTCCGTGTCTGTGGGCATACGGGAGAGCAGCCTGGCAGTCTCCAAAAGAACCGCTACAGCTGATGCACTGTCACCCGCTCCGGGACTCCCGGGCAAAGTGTTATGAGAAGCGCCCAGAATGATAATATCCGCATCTGGGGATTGCGCCAGCCTCACTGCCACCACATTCGTACCAATAACCCGCTCTTCCTCTGATCCCCAATACCTGGCAAACTGCTGCAAGGAGGTCTCATATCCGTAGTCCTCCAACAGCTGCCGAATGTAGCGGACCGCCTCCCGATCCTGCTCACTTCCGCAGACACGCGGAGACGCAGCAAGAATCTCCAGCTCCTCCTGAAGATAAAACGGATTGCTCTCCTCCAGTACAAAAGGCTCTTCCTGCATAGGAAAAGTCTCCTTGCTTTCCTGCGGCAGAACCCGGGTGGACGGCCCGGCGCATCCTCCTGCCATGCATCCCGCCGCCAGCGCTGCCGCCAGGAGAATCGCCCGTCGGGATCCTTGCCTGTTGTCCATCGCACTCTCCTTTCGGACAAATTTTTTTACCATAAACCCGCAGTCCAGTTCGTCTTCACCGCGCTACGGTTTATTCCAGATTATATCATGTCCTCCGGACATCATCCCCTCCGGGGGATGCGCACGATTTGTTTCTGTAATTGTCCGGCCTCTGGACGGACGCAAATCGGCGCAGGTATAATCTCTGTCGAGATTATATCATGTCCTCCGGACATCATCCCCTCCGGGGGATGCGCACGATTTGCTTCTGTAATTGTCCGACCTCTGGACGGACGCAAATCGGCGCAGGTATAATCTCTGTCGAGATTATACCATATCTGGAATTTTTTAGAAAGAGGAGATAAAAGAATTGTTGCTCTTTTCACGGGCAATATCAGCTAGTATAACCCGTTTTAAATACCTTTCTGTTTCGGCAAGGATACTTTTCCGAGAGTGCAGAGGGAAAAGCGGAGGCGTAGTGGGGCTACGTTGAGCATTTTCCCTCTGTGCTATCGGGAAAGCAGACTGGCGAAACGGAAGGTTATTTAAAACGGGTTATACTAGTTCCAAAAGGTACGCCAAGGAAACAGGGAGGGAAGCAATCGGAAATGGTCTGCGGATTTTTCCGGTTTCGAGATTAAGAATTCCTAAAATTTCCGATTTTTGCTAAAAACGAAACGAAAATTCACAAACTCGCTCCGCTCAGACAGTGTGAATTTTCGTTTCAACGCAAAACTCAGAAATTCAAGGACTTCTAAATCTCTGCAAAGTCAAAATCCGCAGACCATTTCCGATTGCTTCCCTCCCTGTTTCCTTGGCTGTGTTTTCGTTTCCTTTAAATGACATTGTTTCACGGGCAATGTCATTTAGTAAAACATTTCTGAGAGGTACGCCTTTTCCTAAATCAAATTACATGATACAGAGGACGGCTTCTTCAAGACCGGCAGATTCAAGCTCTGGAAAGGGTTGAGGTTTGAGGAGGTACGCTCTGGAAAAAGGGTTCCCCGGCTTGCGTTTGCAGGATGCCTGGAAACTCTTAGCTCGCAGGAATCTGCGTCAGTGTCAAAAATACAGCTGTCTGAGCGAAGCGAGTTCTGTATTTTTGACACTGCTTTTAGCAGATTTCTGCAAGCTTAGAGTTTCTGCATCCGAAACCCGCAAGCCAGGGAACCCTTTTTCCAGAGCGTACCTCCCCAAACCTCAACCCTTTCCAGAGCGCACCCCTCGGAACCTCCTTCCGGATCGTACCCCCCGGAACTCTACCGCATTTCCGCCGAAACAAAGATATCATAGATCGCCTTAATTGCTGCCTCAAAATCCACGTTCTTCACCCCGATGATAATGTTCAGCTCACTGGAACCCTGATCGATCATCTTGACATTGATACGGGCGTGAGCCAGGGCGGAGAAGATCCTTCCGGCAGTTCCGCGGGTGGCCTTCATACCGCGCCCGACCACTGCTATCAATGCCAGATCCGACTCCAGATCCACACTGTCCGGTTCCACAGCGCGGTGAATTCCCGCGATCACAGACTGCTCGTACTCTTCAAACTCATCCTGATGGACCATAATGGTCATAGTATCGATCCCAGACGGCATATGTTCAAAGGAGATCCCATAGTTCTCGAATACTCCCAGCACCTTCCTCCCAAAACCCACCTCGGCATTCATCATTGCCTTCTCGATATTGATGGCGCAAAAGCCCCGCTTTCCTGCAATCCCCGTGATCGTGTAGCGTGGCTTACGGCAGGTGCTTTCCACAATCAGCGTGCCCTTGTCCTCTGGCTTATTGGTATTACGGATATTAATGGGGATCCCTTCTTTTCTTACCGGAAAAATGGCATCCTCATGAAGCACACTGGCCCCCATATAGGCCAGCTCCCGCAGCTCCTTATACGTGATGGTTTCAATCACCTCCGGATCCTTGACAATCCGCGGATCTGCCACCAGAAATCCGGACACATCCGTCCAGTTTTCATAAAGGTCCGCATGGATCGCCTTTGCCACAATCGAGCCGGTCACATCAGAACCGCCCCGGGAAAAGGTTTTGATGCTTCCGTCATGCTTCGAGCCATAGAATCCCGGAATCACTGCCCGTTCTACATGCTCAAGACGCTCCGACAGTTCTTTATTGGTCGTATCCGGTTCAAAATTCCCCTGCTCGTCAAAAAATATCACCTCTGCGGCATCAATAAATTCATAGCCCAGGTAATTGGCCATCACAATACCGTTCAGATATTCGCCGCGGGAGGCCGCATAATCCCGGCCAATCCCTTTCACGAAATTCTCCTCGATCCGGTCAAACTCATAATCCAGATTCAGTTCCAGATTCAGTCCATTGATAATCTCCAGATAACGATCCTTGATCCGGTTTAAAAGCTTTTTATAAGCCACGCCCGCGCTGGCGGCATCATAGCAGGCATACAGCATGTCAGTTACCTTCTCATCCTTATCGTTACGCTTACCCGGCGCGGAAGGAATCACATACCGCCTTGTCTTATCCGAACGGATAATCTCCCCTGCTTTTTTAAACTGTCTGGTACTGGCAAGGGAACTTCCGCCAAATTTTACAACCTTTTTCATCATGTCCTCTCCTATCTGCTGGGATTTTCTGATCCCCCTTGTAATCCGTTATGTTCGACAACATAATACTGTAAATTCCGGATGCTGTCAAGAAAATTTCCGGCTGCATCCCTGCCCCGGGAAAACAATCGCTGCGATTCTTTCGATGCCGGCAAGTTTCAGCTCCGGAAAAAGGGTTCCCCGGCTTGCGTTTGCAGGATGCCTGGAAACTCTTAGCTCGCAGGAATCTGCGTCAGTGTCAAAAATACAGCTGTCTGAGCGAAGCGAGTTCTGTATTTTTGACACTGCTTTTAGCAGATTCCTGCAAGCTTAGAGTTTCTGCATCCGAAACCCGCAAGCCGGGGAACCCTTTTTCCGGAGCGTACCTCTCGGAACTTCCTGATTTCGCGAATTTCTCTGGCGTTTCGAGAACCATTTTTCCAGAGCGTACCTCTCGGCCCCCCGCGAAAAGCAACAAACAATCTTTTACCGGAAATACTTCACCCCGGACTCAAAGATCTTCATATCCTGCTCTCCATAGATATTGATTGCCACGGCTTCCCCACGTCTCTCCGAATGTGCCATCTTTCCGAGGATTCTTCCGTCCGGACTGGTGATTCCCTCAATCGCCATGTATGAACCATTGGGATTCCAGAACTCATCCATGGTAGGCATGCCCTGATCATCCACATACTGAGTCGCTACCTGACCGTTGGCAAAAAGCTTCTCAAGCCACTCCCTGCCGGCCACAAAACGTCCCTCGCCATGAGAAGCCGGATTGCAGTATACCTTGCCTGGTTCTGCATTCTGAAGCCATGGTGAACGGTTGCTCACCACCCTGGTGTAAACCATCTTTGAGATATGACGTCCGATAGTATTCATCGCCAGAGTCGGGGAATCTGCATTCTGCTCTACAATGCGGCCTTCCGGCACCAGTCCCAGCTTGATTAACGCCTGGAATCCGTTACAGATTCCCAGCATCAGTCCGTCACGCTCATTCAAAAGCTTCTCGATCTCCTCCTGAATCACGGCATTCCGAAATACGGTCGCAAAGAATTTGGCGCTTCCCTCCGGCTCGTCGCCTGCCGAGAAGCCTCCCGGGAACATCACGATCTGTGCCCCCGCAATCTCCTTTTTATAGACCTCCACGGATTCCCGGATATCTTCTGCCGAAAGATTTTTAAATACCCGTGTCACAACCCTTGCACCGGCACGCTCAAATGCCTTTGTGCTGTCATACTCGCAGTTCGTTCCCGGAAATACCGGAATAAATACCGTCGGCTGTGCCAGCTTATGGCGGCAGACAAAGACCGACTCTGCATGAAAGACCTCACTGGGCACTGCTTCCTGTGCAACGCCTGAACGGGTGGGGAACACTTTTTCCAGAGTATGTGTCCAGCTCGTCAGCGCCTCGTCAAGAGAAATGCTGACAGATCCATATTCGAGCGCTGCCCGATCCGTCACCTCTCCGATCAGGGTATAGGTCATTGCCAGCTCACCGATCTTCCCGTCTGCAACCTCACAGACAATATCTCCCCAGCCGGCTGCGAAGAAATCTCTCGGATCCACATGATGCTCAATCTTCACACCAAGCTTATTGCCGAATGCCATTTTGCTGACTGCTTCTGCCAGTCCATGCCTTTCCACCGCATAGGCAGAAATCACCCTTCCCGCACGGATATCGGCCTGCAATTTCTCATAGCCGTCCAGCAGCCGCTCATAGACTGGCAGATCGCAGGCATCCCTCTCGGCCCGGAACACGACAATCTTACTGCCCGCTTTCTTAAACTCCGGCGTGATGATATCCCTGTAGCTGGCCACATCCACTGCAAAGGAAACCAGGGTCGGCGGCACATGGATCTCTCCATGCTGCTCATCATTGAAAGTGCCTGACATGCTGTCCTTGCCTCCGATGGAGGGCAGTCCGAAGCCTAACTGCGCCTGGTATGCACCCAGCAGCGCCGCGAACGGAACTCCCCAGCGTGCCGCATCCTCTGTCATCCGTTTGAAATACTCCTGGAAGGTAAAACGAATCTTTTTAAAATCCCCGCCGGCGGCCACAATCTTTGCTACGGAATCAACCACTGCATAGGTTGCCCCATGGTAAGGACTCCAGCTGGACAGGTATGGATCAAAACCGTAGCTCATCATGGTCACGGTATCTGTGGTTCCTTGCAGAACCGGAAGCTTTGCCACCATAGTCTGGGTCTCTGTCAGCTGGTATTTCCCGCCGTAAGGCATGAATACCGAGCCAGCCCCGATGGAGCCGTCAAACATCTCCACCAGACCTTTCTGCGAACACACATTCAGATCAGCCAGTATCTGCAGCCACGCCTTCCGCACATCCGGCACATCCTTTTTCGCAAACAGACAGCCTTCTCTGGAAGGAACCTCCAGCACGACCTTAGCCTCCTGATGTGCACCGTTGGTATCCAGAAATGCCCGGCTGATGTCTACAATCGTCCTGCCCCGCCAGTTCATCACCAGTCTCGGCTTCTCCGTCACCACTGCCACGGAAACAGCCTCCAGATTCTCCTCTTTTGCATAAGCCAGGAACGCATCCACATCCTTCGGATCCAGTACCACTGCCATCCTCTCCTGAGATTCGGAAATGGCAATCTCCGTGCCATCCAGTCCTGCGTATTTCTTCGGCACCCGATCCAGATCAATCGTCAGTCCTGCTGCCAGCTCACCGATGGCCACGGACACACCGCCCGCACCGAAGTCATTGCATTTCTTGATGATGCTGCTGACCTCCGGGCGCCGAAACAGCCTTTGAATCTTTCTCTCTGTCGGTGCATTTCCCTTCTGCACCTCGGCGCCGCAGACCTCGATGGAAGCCTCCGTATGCACCTTGGAAGATCCGGTCGCCCCGCCGATGCCGTCACGTCCGGTCCGCCCGCCCAGCAATACAATGATATCTCCCGGATCGGAAGTCATCCGTTTTACATATTTTCTGGGAGCCGCTCCCATCACCGCACCGATCTCCATTCTTTTTGCCGCATAATTCGGATGGTAGATTTCTTTCACATATCCCGTCGCCAGCCCGATCTGATTGCCATAGGAGCTGTAGCCGGAGGCCGCGCCGTTCACCAGCTTTTTCTGCGGAAGCTTGCCCTTCATCGTCTCGCTCAAGGGCAGGGTCGGATCCGCGGCTCCGGTCACACGCATTGCCTGATACACATAGGTCCGTCCGGAAAGCGGATCGCGGATCGCACCGCCCAGGCAGGTCGCCGCTCCTCCGAATGGCTCGATCTCTGTCGGATGATTGTGTGTCTCGTTTTTAAAATTAACCAGCCACTCCTCCGTCACCCCGTCAATCGTAACCGGCACCACAATACTGCACGCATTGATCTCCTCTGACTCCTCTAGATCTGCAAGCTTTCCCTCGGCACGCAGCTTCTTCATAGCCAGCAGCGCCAGATCCATCAGACATACAAACTTGTCGTCCCGCCCCTGATAGATCACCTCACGGTCAGCCAGATATTGCTCATAGGTCTTCCGGATCGGCTCCTCATAATCGCCGTCTGTGATGGTCACATCCTTAAGCTCTGTAGAAAACGTAGTATGGCGGCAGTGATCCGACCAGTAGGTATCCAGTACCCGTACCTCTGTCACGGTAGGCTCGCGATGCTCGTCATTCTGATAGTAGTTCTGAATATGCAAAAAATCCTCAAAGGTCATAGCCAGGTTCAGAGAATCATAAAGCCGTCTCAGCTCCTGCCTGTCATAACCGCAAAAGCCCTCAAAGCTTGCCACATCCGCCGGCGTATCAAATTTTGTCATCAGAGTCCGGGGCTTCTTTTCCTCCGCCTCTCTCGAATCCACCGGATTGATGCAGAATGCCTTAACCGCCTCTTTCTGCTCCTCTGTCAAAGAGCCGGTCAGCACATAAGTCGTAGCGGTTCGGATCACCGGCTCCTCATCCTCGTTCAAAAGCTTTACGCACTGCTCCGCCGAATCCGCCCTCTGATCAAACTGCCCTGGCAGATACTCCACCGAAAATACCGTATCCCCGGCCTCTTTCGGAAAATCCTCCTCATATACCAGGTCAACCGGAGGCTCAGAAAACACAGTCGCCAGCGCCTGCCTGTACACCTCGTCCGACAGGTTCTCCACATCATACCGGATCAGCACCCGCACGGCGCTTACCGTATCCAAATGCAGATAGCTTCCGATCTCCTCCCTCAGTTCCTTCGCCTTTACGGCAAACTGCGGCTTCTTCTCTACAAACACCCGTCTCACTCTCATAGAAAATCCTCCTTTTGCTTTCGCTACCCTCAGTGGACAAAGAGACACGCGCCCTTGTCCACTGAGGGTAGCCTTATCAGTCCCCTCAACGGACAGAAGAGCACACTTGTCTGCTAAGGATATCATAGCACAAAGAAACTTATAAGTAAAATTAATATATCTAATTCTATTAATTTTCCGTTCTAATAAATATTCCGCATCTCACGGTACATCCGGCAGATCCGCTGCCCGTCTCAATCCCGATCCCCGTACCTCCCGCCGATACCCCCGGCGAAGCAGCCAGAGTCCCAGCAGCAGCAGCACGATCCCGATCACCGCCATCACCCGGACAGCGGTAAAGCTGACATAGCGGACCACAATCGGAGCCCCCATGGCTTCAATCTCTTCTTCCGTATATCCCAGCTCCGTAAGATACTCCTCATAATACGTTACCAGATTCCCTTCCAAAAGCTCTGCCTTGCCCTCGGTAAAAAATTCTGTTGACGGCTCTGTTCCCGAGGAAAGATAGGAAAATGTCTCGTCAGAGAGCTGATTCAATGCTTCTACATCCGCCTGCGGGCACTTCAAAGCAAAATATCCGTCCACGGACGGGATCAGATAATAATTGCCCGACTTGCGGTCGCCGCTGCGGGATCCGTCACTGCGTCTGGTATAGCTGCTCTCCGAAGCAAAATAATCCAGCGCATACACCACCTTGCCCGTCACATGGCTCCCTGATGTCAGCTCTCTGCCGTCCTCCTCCAAAAGCTCCTCAAAACTGATTGCCGGCTTGAAGGATATGATCAGATCCGGCACCGACAGATACAGCGCGATTCCGCCTCCTAAAAGCAGCATAACTACTGCCGTATTCAGACTCCGGATCAAATCCCCGATTTTCATTCTTTCTCCTCCTCGTATCATTAATTTAATATAGTGCCCCTCACGTACGTCCGGCGGCATGTCGTCGGAAGGCATTTGCCTTCCTCCTCCCGCTGCTGCATTTCTTGCTATGTATAATGCAACAATGCAGCATCACATCAATCATATCCCCGCATCCGGCTGTTAGGTATGAAATTGCAATGCTGCATCCAATTTATGAATCATCTGCCATAACGGCAGCTGTCTGTTATGACTTCACCACGCGTCCCTTTTTGTCCACGCCCCGCTCACGGTTAACGCACTCCTGGAAATCCTTTGCAAACTTCTCAAAGGCTTCCGCCTCCTCCTTCTGCTGGATATTCACCTGGCATTCCTTCCCCATCTTGGTATTGCTGGCGCTTACTGTGATCAGATAGACATTCTTCTTCCCACCCGGAAAATTCAGCTGAAGCTGATAGGCATTGCCGCCGACATAATTGAGATTCTCCGAACTGGCTTTGATCGGTTCTGTATAGACAATCTTTCCATGCTCCACGCCGATCGGCACCACCCAAAGGTGATCAGGCTTATCCGGCCGGAATCCGACCGCATAATAATGATAGACCTCCCGTCTCATGCGGGCAGAGCCATATACCTCTTTGCTGTGGGCATACGCTGCCGTATACTGTGTCCCGTCAGGAATCAGGTTACTGATAATCTTGCGGATCTCTGCCTTCTCCTCACTGTTCACCCCCTTCTTCTCATCCAGACTCATCTTAACGAAAAGAATAATAAACAAAACCACAAAAACAGCAATCGTAATCATAAATACCTGGGGAGTGACTCCGACCATCTCCGCCAATTTCTCAATCATAGCTATGTTCCTCCTAAAATAAATCCTTTTCTTCTTTTCCTGCTTTAAAATTGCCGCAAAAGCTCTCCCATCTCGCCAAGGCCTGCAAATACGGCATCCGGCTTCACATCCGACTTCGCAACATCCTCCATCGTTGCTTCCCCGGAAAGCACCAGGATTCCCCGTGCTCCGTTATTCACCCCGGTCTTCACATCCGTATACAGCCGGTCTCCGACAAAGGTCACCTGCTCCCGCTGCACTCCTGTAAGCTCCAGCACCATATCCACAGTCTCTGCATAGGGCTTCCCTACATACCGGGGATCCCTTCCGGTGGAAAGTGTAATCGCCGCACATATGGCGCCGCAGTCCGGAATAAAGCCATCTGCCGTCGGACAGTTGATATCCGGATGTGTCGCCAGAAACTCCGCTCCGTTGCGAATATAGGTACATGCCCGCTCCAGCTTTTCATATGTCAGTGTCATGTCAAATCCTGCCACCACAACATCCGGCATATCTGCAGTCAGACGGATTTTATTCTCTCTGAAGTTCTCCTCCAATGCCGGAGTCCCCAGAAGGTAAACCGACTTTTCCGAATAGAAGCGTTTCAGATACTGAACCATCACATCTCCTGAGGTCATAATCTGCTGCCTCGTAATCCGGCAATCCATCCTTGCCAGCTTCTCTATATACTCCTTGGGCGACCGGGAAGAGTTGTTCGTGAAAAACACGAATCTCTTCCCCGATCGTTCTACCTGCAAAAGGAACTCCAGCGCCCCCTCCAAAATCTGATCTCCCAGATAGAACGTCCCGTCCATATCCAGCACAAAAAGCTCTGTTTCCCGAAGCAACTGCTCTCTTTCCATGCATCCTCCTCTCTCACCTGAAATCTTCTGTCCTGAAGCATTCTTTGTACTCACTCACTGACTGTCAGCACATCCTCTCTCTCCGCCAGGGCCGAAAGCAGATGCTCCTTCTTAAACCCTATCGGATAGATCACATCAAACTCCAGCGCGATCTCAGCTTTCTTCTTTTTATGTACCTTAGCGCCCAGCACCTCTACCTTCTGCGCAGCCAGAAATGCCTCGATCTCCTGCACTGCTCCTGGCTTTTGGGCAATCGTCATACGGACGCATCCATTATACGACTCCTGAGTAAAATAAGCAATATTCTGAAACACATATTGCAAAAAAAGAATAATAAGAGCTGCCCCGATCCCGATCAGATACATCCCGGCTCCCAGTGCCAGCCCCATTCCTGCTGTCACCCAGATAATCGCCGCGCTGGTCAGACCGTTTACCAGGTTGTTCTTCACAAAGATCACCCCGGCTCCCAGAAATCCGATACCTCCGATCACCTGCGCCGCAATCCTTGCCGCATCATAATCCGGCACATCCAGAAACCCGTATTTGGAAATCACCATAAATAACGCTGCCCCGAACGCCACTACCGACAAGGTACGTGTGGCCACCGACTTGCTGTTCTTCCTTCGTTCAAAGCCGATCCAAAAGCCAAAAAACAGAGCAAGCAAGGTTCGGAACAGATATTCCATCTGCACCAGAAAATCCGGGGAAAATATCCGTTCTCCCACTGTATATACGTATTTCATAAACCCTTCTCCTCTCTTGGTACCTGACTTTGCAAAAGCCTGCCTTCACGGTCCTTCTTTTTTCTTCTGTTGTCCCGGACCATAACCTTCCTCGGCAACCCTGCGCGCACGCTCCTCTGCCGCTTTTTCCTGCTCCTGTCTGGCCTTTTCCTGCAAGTACAGCCGATTCTTATCATCCTCTGGCAACATCAGAATCTCTGACAGGATCTCACAGGTCTTTGGAGAAAGGCGCATCAGAATTTCCCGTTCCTGCTCATCCAGATAGGCGGCAAACACCTTACCGAAATAGAATCTGGCATCGCTTGCATAGTAATCAGGAATCCCCAAAAAGGAGGCGATAGCCGGTTCCTGTGCCCACAAAGCCTCCATGCGCTCATTCCCCTCTCGATAACATCCGGAAGCATAGCCTACATATTCGCCAAAGGCCTGAAGCACACTGTCCACATCCGTGAATTTCACTTTCTTATAATGCGTGTCCACACTGTGATAGACATAATAGATTCCCTGATCCGTAGACGGGGCTGCAAAATATTTCTTCTGCTTGTAGAACATAAACTCCCACCCGTCGCGGATAAATCGGGCGATCCAGCTTCTGGGAACCTCATACATATAGTCAGAAAACAGATCCCGGTCCTCCCCGCTCGGAGACAGTTTCCCGATCACCCGGACATCATGCTCCGGCTGCTGCTGCCCGTTTTCATCGTAAAATTTCATGCCCACATACTGATTCCATGCCATATGTCCGTTTATAAAAAAATAATAAGGCAAACCGTCGACCGTCCTCAAACCTCCGTCTGCCATCCATCCGTCACCATTAAACCAGTACCACTCCCCATGATACTCAAGCCACCCTGTATACAGGCTCTGATCCTCCTGCCGGTAACACCAGTGATGATTCTCCTGCCGGTAATACCACCCCGGATCCCCGTCCCCCGGCGCCTCCATCGCATATCCCAGGTGTCCCCCTTTAAAAACCAATGCCAAAGCCAGCGCCAATAAAAACGCCAGTCTTCCGATTCTCCTCCCCTTCACAGGCTCTTCAATCCTCTCTTCTGTACTTCTTCCGCCGCAGACTTCCTTTCTCAGCCGGACGCAACAACCTCTTCTCCCAACCTATGACAAAAAAGAGAGGACGAATCCTCTCCTTCTGCCCCTGAGCAGGACGGTAAGCCGGGTTATGTCGCGGATGGCCATCTATCTAGGCCGGACGTCGCCGTCCGGCTCAAGCAACCTACCCGAAAGCAGGCGGGCCGCCTTATGCCTTCTGTTCGGTCTTGCTTCGGATGGGGTTTACATGTGCCCCGTCTGTTGCCAGGCGGGCGGTAGTCTCTTACACTGCCCTTCCACCCTTACCGGCTGGTAGCCGGCGGTATATTTCTGTTGCACTGTCCCTGGAGTCGCCTCCGCCAGACGTTATCTGGCATCCTGCCCTGTGAAGCCCGGACTTTCCTCTCCCGCCGCCTTTCGGCGCTGCGGCAGCGGCCATCTGTCATACTCAGGCATTTCCCATTATATCATCAGTAAAAAACAGTGTCAACCGTTACACCTTAAAGCAGCTTCCTCCGATAAACTCCCGCAGAATCGAATTCTTGGGAATATCCTCACTGCTGACTCCCAGGAAATAATCCAGGAACTTCAAAAGCCTCTTTGCCTCCAGATATTCCGCACTGTCTCTCGGTACGCCGAACAGCAGCGGCTCTGCATACTGCTTGAGAACAGCAAACTCATACACCAGTGCAGAATTGAACATCACATCCGCCTCCTCCTGGTAGGGGAAGATGTTTTCCTCCTCTCCCCGACGCACGGACGGCCAGCGGCGAATCGTATCCTGAGCCGAAGCTCCCCGGGTCCGGGAATCCCGGATCATCCGGCGGATCAGACGCCCGTCTGTCGTCGGAATCCGGTTGTGCTCATCGATATTCAGCTGTGTCAGCGCACTGATATAGATTTTAAACTTGTTCTCCTTGGGAAGGCTGTAGGACAGCTCCTCGTTCAGGCAGTGAATCCCCTCAATCACCAGAATGTCCTCTGTGCCCAGCTTCATCCGGTTGCCCCGATATTCCCGCCTGCCGCTGATAAAGTTATACTCCGGAAGCTCCACCGTCTTCCCTGCCAGCAGATCCTGCATGTCACGGTTAAACTGCTCCACATCGATGCATTTCAGGGATTCATAATTATAATTTCCCTGCTCATCCCTGGGACTGTCCTCCCGGTTGACAAAGTAATTGTCCACGGCAATCGGGTGCGGCACCAGTCCCTTGGCCCGCAACTGAATCGACAGTCGGTGAGAAAAGGTCGTTTTGCCAGAGGAAGAAGGACCTGCAATCATCACAAATTTCGTATCCGGCTTCTGCGCGATCCGATCAGCGATGTCGCCCATCTTCTTTTCCATCAGCGCTTCCTGGATCAGAATCAGCTCATTCATTCCTCCCGCGCTGATCCGCTCATTCAGGGAACCCACATTCGAGGTGTGGAGCTTTCTCCCCCATTCCCCGGACTCCTTAAGCACCTGGAACAGCTTCTCCTGGGGAGCAAATACCGGCACTCGTTTCGGTTCCGACATATCTGGCAAAAGCAGCACCATTCCCTGCTGATAGGGCACCAGATCAAAATATTTCAGGTATCCGGTATGCTGAACCATATATCCGTAATGATAATCCTCAAAGCCATCCAGATTATAGATATTGACCCGGGAAACTCTCCGGAAGTGGAACAGTTTTTCCTTATCATACATCTTATAATGGCGGAACAGCTCGACTGCCTCATCGGTGCTGATATTCCGCTTCATGATCGGCAGTCTGGCATCCACATATTCCTGCATCTTTGCTTTGATCTGACCGATCAATGCCGCGTCTGGCACAAAATCACCGGCCGACTCCAGATACAGTCCCCCACCCATCGAAAATTTCACGGAAAGCTCTCTTAAGCGTTCCTCCCCCAGCACCTCATAGAACGCTTTCAGGCACATCAGAAGCACACTGCGGTGATAGGTCTGCATCCCCGGCTTATTCCGGGCTGTCAGGAAACGGATCTCAGAGCCATTGCGCACTACCTTGTGCAGCTCCTGCAGCTTTCCATTGACAAATGCCAGCAGAATATCATGATCAAACCGCGGCTGAAACTCTGCCGCAACATCCTTCAATAAGGTCCCCACCTCATACTCTCGTCTCTCGTTTTCTACCGTAACCGATACCATATGGTTCCTCCTGTCTTTTGCTCTGCTTTTGGCCTATAAAACCTGCACCGGAAGCCGGATAACTTCTGTTGCAATCTCCACAGTTCCCATGGTCACCTGCTGCAGATACTCCTTCATAAACGGCATAAAAATATGCTCCAAACCGTAATGCCCTGCATCAATCACTGCCATCCCGCAAGCTGCCGCATCGATTCCCTCATGATGTCCGATATCCCCGGTAATCAGCACCTGTACCCCGCAGGCAAGGCCGTGTCGGATCATACTGCCTCCGGCCCCCGGAGAAACCGCTACCCGCATGACCGGCTCCGTCACCCGCTCCAGCCCATATACGGTCACAAAAGGCAGGTCAAACCGCTCCTTCACCAGCTTAGCCAGCTTTTCCACAGTCATCGCCCGCTCCAGTATTCCGATCTTTCCGATCCCCACCGGCTTTCCCTCGTATTCCCCGGTCACCTGAAGCGGCGCCTCGGCCCGCAGCCCCAGACGCTCTGCCGCCAGATCTGCCATACAGCCCGGCGCAATGTCAAAATTGGTATGCATGGCCACATAACAGATGTCCGCCTGAATCAGTCTTAATATCCTCCGGCTGATAAAATCCTCGTCGTTCACTTTTTTCAGAGGTTTAAAAATCAGCGGATGATGGGTCAGAAGCAGGTCTGTTCCCGTTCCAATGGCCTGATCCACCTGCTCATCCGTGGCATCCAGTGCAATCCGTATCCTGCGAATCTCTTTGTCTGCACGGCCCGCCAGAAAGCCAGGATTATCC
Organism: Lachnospiraceae bacterium; assembly: GCA_910575255.1. Classification (GTDB taxonomy): domain Bacteria; phylum Bacillota; class Clostridia; order Lachnospirales; family Lachnospiraceae; genus Brotaphodocola. The sequence continues at coordinate 62,689 of CAJTEM010000002.1, forward strand.
CATTCACAAGCGTAGGAAACCGGCGCCAGTGCCTCCAGCTTCTCCATCAGTTCTTTACATCTCATAATTCCCTTCTCCTGTTCTTCATTTTAATAACTGCTGCTTTGCCATCCTGACCTCTTCAAGATCTCTCTCCACCTCCTTCAAACGCTGCTTTGCCGCACCGTTCCCTTTTTTTATATTCTCCAAAAGCTGTCTTCGAATCCCCTCCAGCTTTCCCGTCTCCTGCTCCAAATATTCCTTCTGCACCGCAGGCTGCCTCTGAATCTCTCCCGCCCCGTAGCGATACGAATACTCCAATGGATAATGCATCCTGCCAGGCTCTGCCATCATGACGGTATAGTATTTCCCGTCCTCCTTGATCATCTCCTCCTCGCGGATTGCCAGCCCCAGATCCTCCAGGCCGTGCCGGAACAACGCCTGTTCCGACTGCGGCGAGAAAATAAAACCTCTGACCGACTTCCTGACCTGCGCATTCTCTCTGAGGATCCGCAGCATCAGCTCTCCTCCCATACCTGTCAGAATCACCAGCTGCGCTTCCGTCGGCTCGATCGGGCTCAGTCCATCTCCCAGCCGCAGCTCGATCCGTTCCTGCAATCCCCGTTCCCGCACATGTTCCTGCGCCCGAAGAAGAGGCCCCGTTCTCACATCCAGAGCCAATGCCCGGCCAACAATCCCCCGTTCCACCAGACAAATCGGCACAAATCCGTGATCCGTCCCTACATCCGCCGCACAGATCTCATTTTGGCCTTCCGCTTCCTGACCAGACACCCAACGCTTGGCCATATCCAGGATCGTTTCCAGGCGTTTTGATAATTTCATCCGTTTTCATTCCTCTTTGTCCTTTTCCTGAGGCCGGACATCCCTTTCCAGTGTATTACCGCTTTTCAGCACATACCGTTCCAGCATTCTTGTCACTTCACGCATATCGATCGGCTTGGCAATATGCGCGTTCATTCCACAGGCCAGACATTTCTGAATGTCCTCGGAAAATGCATCTGCACTCATGGCTATAATCGGAATCTCTGCGGCATCCCTCCGGTTAAGCGCCCGAATCGCCCGGGTAGCTTCATAGCCTGTCATCACCGGCATCCGGATATCCATCAACACCGCGTCATAAGTCCCTTCCGGAGCATCCGCAAACTTGTCCACGCAGATCTGACCGTTCTCTGCCCAATCCAGCTCCAGGCCCAGTTCTGATAAAAGCTCCTCGGCAATCTCCCAATTGAGTTCATTATCTTCCGCAAGCAGGATACGCTTTCCGGTAAAGTCAGGACCAGATGTCTGCTCTGCCAGCTTCGGCGTTTCATCCTCCCCGGCAAACCTTCTCAGCCCATAATAAAGCGTGGACTTAAACAATGGCTTGGCGATAAAACCAGAAATCCCCGCCTCCCTGGCTTCCTTCTCGATCTCACTCCAGTCATAGGCTGAAATCAGGAGAATCGGGAGCTCTGACCCATAGATTTTCTGAAGCTTCCTGGCGGTCTCGATTCCATCCATCCCCGGCAGTCTCCAGTCCATAAGAACAATATCATATTGCCGCCCCTGCTGCATTCGCTGCTCCACCGCACAGATTGCGCTCTCACCGTCCATTGCCCATTCAGTCCGGACACCAATGGACTTCAGTGCCTCTGCCGCCCCTTCATACAGCTGCTCATCATCATCCACAATCAGCATATCCCATGCCGGGAGTCTCATATCCGCCTCCGGCGTCACAGATCTCTCCAGATCCAGAGATACATGGAATTCGGTTCCCTTCCCTGACTCACTGTTAACAACAATCGTTCCTCCCATGGCATCCACAATATACTTGGTGATCGCCATTCCCAGGCCGGTGCCCTCTGTTTTCTGCACACGGGTGCTGTCCTCTCTGGAAAACGACTCAAAAAGCTTCTTCTGGAACTCCTTTGACATCCCGATGCCATTGTCACTCACCCGCAGATGGACTCTCACATACGCATCTCCCCGCGGAGATTCCTCCTCGCACAAAAACAGGCGGATTGTCCCTTCCTCTGGTGTGAATTTCACAGCATTGCCAAGGAAATTAATCAGAACCTGATTCAGCCTCACACTGTCACAACAGATATTTTCCTCAAAAACATTATGTACATGAACCTCAAAGTTCTGATTTTTAGCCTTGATCTGAGGCTGAATGATATTCACAATTCCCTCCACGATCTCGCTCAGGGAAACCTGCTCCATATGAAGCGTCAGCTTTCCGCTCTCGATCTTGGACATATCCAGGATGTTGTTAATCAATCCCAGCAGATGGCGGCTGGAAAGCGAAATCTTCTTCAGGCTGTTCAGAACCTGCTGACGGTTATCAATATTGGCCATGGCAATACTGTTCATGCCCACAATCGCGTTCATCGGCGTACGAATATCATGGCTCATATTGGATAAGAACTCACTCTTTGCCCTGCTGGCATGCTCCGCCGCCTGCCTTGCCTCATCCAGCTCCAGCATCTGTTTTTGGGTCAGGCGGAAATACTTGGCAAACACAATCATCAGCGCCAGAAGAATCACTGCACATCCGCACAAAGCCGTAAGGATCCATTCTCCTCCCAGCTTGGCGATTGTCTCGTCCAAAATTCCGTAGGGTATAAAGATCAGAAGATACCACTCGGAGTAAGAAAGACTGGTACAATACAGATGCCGGCGTTCTCCCTCAATCACAAACTCCGTGCTAAAATCCCTCTGTGCATCCATAGCTGTCCCGAGATTCTTCAGATATTCCTCTGCCGTCTGTCCGTTGATCTCCTCATAGCGGTTCCATACCCTCTCGAAATAGCTCTCATCCTCCACATCATCTGGCCGGATAATAAAGCTTCCGTCCCGACGGATGATAAAATAATATTCCATCGAGGATTCTGTATTCAGAAATAGTGTCTCCTCAATATAACTCACCGGAAATCCGGCCACCAATGCACCATAATCTTTATCGCCCTGAATCTGGCCGTCCATGGGAATCCCCATCAGCACAATATCCTTGTCCAATGCATCCTTCCCCACTGCCGCCTTTTTCTCACCCAGGTTCAAAGAGCGCAGAAACGGCGGCGGATCCATCAGCCTTACCTGATCGCCGTAAATCATCTCAAAATCGCCCTCCCGGGAATAGAGAGCCAGATATTCAAAGTCTCTGAGCCTGGCCTGCTCTGCCAGCTGCTTTCGCAAAGCAGGCCCGTCCGCAGAATCGCGCGGCAGCATCTTCACTACTTCCTCCAGCTGAGACAGCCGCATTCCGATGGTTGTCTCAAAATGCATGGCAACCTGTTCGCTCATTCCCGACATGTAGATCTTTCCGATCTCACTGATCGTCTCTGAACTTTTATAGTTCATATGGACAGCAAAATAAGTAAAAACCGTGACACAAAGAACCGACACTGCCAGGAGACTGGTAATCAGAAAGCGGGTTGTCCGATCTCTGATCCCTTCTATAACCTCTTGACCAAAAAACCTCTTTTTATCGTTCCTGTTCCTTTTGGCAGAATCCTTTGTTTCCATCGTTCACCCCAGTCCTCCTTTGGTGTCTTTAATCCAGGTAGTCCTTTAGTTTCTTACTCCGGCTGGGATGGCGCAGCTTCCGCAGCGCCTTGGCCTCAATCTGACGGATACGTTCTCTCGTCACGTGGAATTCCCTGCCTACCTCCTCCAAGGTTCTTGGCCTTCCGTCATCTAATCCGAAACGCAGACGCAGCACCTTCTGCTCCCGTTCTGTCAGTGTCTCCAGCGCTTCCATCAGCTGCTCCCGCAAGAGTGTAAAGGTAGCCTGATCCACGGGCACTGCCACCTGGTCATCCTGAATAAAATCTCCCAGATGGCTGTCCTCCTCCTCCCCGATCGGGGTCTCCAGAGAAACCGGCTCCTGAGAGATCTTGCGGATCTCCTGTACCCTCTCGGGCGGCAGATCCATCCTCGCAGCGATCTCCTCCTCCGTGGGTTCCCGTCCCATCTCCTGCACCAGCTGACGCTGTGTCCGGATCAGACGGTTGATGGTCTCCACCATGTGCACCGGAATGCGGATGGTTCTGGCCTGATCCGCAATGGAACGGGTGATTGCCTGGCGAATCCACCAGGTCGCATACGTACTGAACTTATATCCCTTCCGATAATCAAACTTTTCCACCGCTTTGATCAGTCCCAGATTGCCCTCCTGAATCAGATCGAGAAGCTGCATTCCTCTCCCCACATAACGCTTGGCAATGCTTACCACGAGCCGCAGATTAGCCTCTGCAAGCTGTTTTCTGGCTTCACTGTCTCCTAGCTCCATCTTCTTGGCAAGCTCAATCTCCTCCTCTGTAGACAGAAGCGGGATCTTTCCGATCTCCTTCAGATACATACGGACCGGATCTTCAATGCTGACTCCCTCCGGTACGGACAGATCCATCTCTTCGATATTAATCTCCTCACCGTCCTGCAGCTCCTCCTCCAGAAACAGATCCGGATCCATATCGTCTTCTTCGCCCACCCGCAACACGTCTACCTTATTCCGGTCAAGAAATTCATAGATGCGGTCCAGCTTGTCCGGGTCCAGAATCTCCCCTCGGAAAAAATCCAGAATTTCCCGGTTCTCTAACACATTTTTCTTCTTTTTCGCTGTTTCCAGCAACAGAATCAGCTTTTCCTCCAAAGTATGATTGTGCTCTTCCATGTCTGCCCGCCTTTCTGCTCCTTTCAAACCGCTCTCATTGCCTTTTCGGATCCATTTCCTGGTCAATGGTAATCGAAAGCTTTTTAAGCGCTGCCTGCTCCCGGATAATCCGCTGTAGCTCATTCAGATTCGTTGCCTGCTGTCTGGCATGATCCAGACTATTGTTCTTTACCCGGTATACCATATCCGAAAAAGCCTTCCTCTGTCCGTCATTGTTCAGCGATTCCTCAAGTCTGGCATGAAACAATGCCGCTACTTCTCTGTATTGTTCTTCATCATTAATAAAATGATTCAAAATCTCGGCCGGATTCAGATTCCCCTGCCGGTATCCCTCAAATACCAGCTGTGCCGTCTGATGATACAGAGGCTCCACAAAATCCTCCTCTGTAATGATTCCCTCAATCCTGCCAAATAGCTCCGGACGCTCGATCAGCCAGGTCAGCAGCAGGCGCTGTGCCCGGCGGTTCCCGTCATCCTTCTCTCCCCCCCGTGTTCCTCTCTGTCCCCGCCTCTCCTGATGCGCTGACTCTGCCCGAAGCGCCGCTCCTGGCACATTGCCCAGCCGGTTCACCAGACGCCGCAGATTCTCATAGGGTATCATGTGTTCCCGGGCTACCGCCTGAATATAATTATCCCTCTCCAGTTCTTCCCCGAACTCCAGAAGCTTCTGCGCCGCCGCATGATAGAACCGGGTCTTCTGCTCCGGATCCTCCAGCTGATAATCCCGTTTCATCACCTCAATCTCAAAAAGAAAACTGTTCTGCGCTTCAGAAATCCGCTCCCGGAAGGCATCTGCTCCCAAATTCCTGATAAACTCATCCGGATCCTTATGCGGACGCATATTGAGTACTTTGGCGGAAAGCCCTGCCTCCTTCAGAATCGGGATCGCCCGTAATGCCGCTTTTACCCCTGCATTGTCACTGTCATACGTCAGAATTACCAGCCCGGTATAACGCTTCAAAAGTACAGCATGCTGCGCTGTCAGCGCCGTCCCCAATGAGGCCACCGCATTCAAAAAACCAGCCTGCTGCAAGGCAATCACATCCATATATCCCTCACAGACCAGCATATATTTTTCCCGGCTGGTCCGCGCATAATTCAGTCCGTAAAGATTCCTGCTCTTATCAAACACCAGTGTCTCCGGAGAGTTCAGGTATTTCGGTTCCCCGTCCCCCATGACCCGACCGCCGAAGCCCACGACCCGACTGTTGACATCCATGATCGGAAACATCACCCGGTTCCAGAATTTGTCATACGTTCCCCGCTCCTCTATCGTCACCAGACCGCTGTCTTTGAGTATTTCATCCGGATATCCCTTGGATCTCAAATACTGATAGAGATCATTGCTCGTCTTATTCGCATACCCCAGCCCAAACCGTCGGATCGTCTCCTCTGTCAGCTCTCTCTTTTTAAAATACTCGTATCCATACCTCCCTTGCGGCTGATGAAGCTGGTAATAAAAATAGTTCGCTGCCGCCTTATTGATCATCAAAAGCTCCTGACGGCGATCCGCCCTCACTTTCTCTTCCTGAGAATATTCCGCCTCAGGCAGCCGGACACCAGCACGATCCGCCAGCATCTTCAACGCCTCCGGAAAGCTGTAATTCTCATATTCCATTACAAAGGTGATCGCATTCCCGCCTGCCCCGCAGCCAAAGCAGTAATACATCTGCTTCTGAGGCGACACGGAAAAGGACGGAGACTTTTCATTATGGAACGGGCACAGGCCGAAATAGTTGCTGCCCTTTTTCTGCAGCTTCACATACCCCGAAATGATATCCACGATATCGTTTCTCGTTCTCACTTCCTCCACGATCTCTTCCGGATAATACATGAACTCCAGCCTCCTTTCCCGTATCTTATCGTATTCCATTCCTTTGTATTCTATGCTTTCCATGACTGCGGTACAAACAGCTCTTCGAATTTGCAGATCGCATAGCTGTCGCTCATTCCCGCAATATAGTCACAGACCACCCGTTCCTTCTTCTCTCCCCGCTGCTCCATCATCAGGCGATACTCCGTCGGCATCTCGGTGGCATGATCCAGATAATAGTGATACAAAGATGCGATTAGTTGCTGTGCTTTTTTCTCTTCTGCCTTGGGAACTTCATTCAGATACATATTCTCGAACAGCCAGGCACGCAGTCCCTGCATTGCCTCCTGCATTCCCGGCGACATCTCAATCCGCGGCTTCTCCCTGCTACTCTCAATAATATCATGAATCATCGTGTTCAGCCGCTCCCGCACACTATGTCCCAAAAGGGAAGTATAACACTCCGGAATATCCGTCTCCTTAAAGATCTTCCCTCGAATCGCATCGTCAATATCATGATTTATGTAGGCAATCTTATCCGACAGACGCACAATACAGCCCTCCAGCGTGGACGGACTTCCGCTGGTCCGATGATTCAAAATTCCGTCCCGTACCTCTTTCGTCAGATTCAGCCCCTTTCCGTCCTTCTCCAGAAGCTCCACCACCCGCACACTCTGCTGATAATGCGCAAAACCGTCCGGGCACAGCGCATCCAGTATCTTCTCTCCGGAGTGTCCGAAAGGAGTATGTCCCAGATCATGTCCCAGCGCAATCGCCTCTGTCAGATTCTCATTCATCTGCAGGGCACGCGCAATCGTGCGCGCAATCTGCGACACCTCCAACGTATGAGTCAGTCTTGTCCGGTAATGATCGCCCTCCGGAGCCAGAAACACCTGCGTCTTATGCTTCAGCCTTCGAAATGCTTTGCAGTGCAGGATCCGATCCCTATCCCGCTGATACTCCGGGCGGATATCGCACAATGGTTCCGGGACATCCCTCCCTTTTGTATTCCGGCTCAAAGATGCATATGGACTCAAATACTGGGCTTCCCAGGCCTCCTGGGCCTCTCTGATCGTCATCTGCCTGCCCCCTTTTGTACCCTCTGCCCTCAGGGCATATTTTCTCATTTATGTTATTATATCATGCTTCCTGCAATTTTAGTACTGTTTTTTCATACCTGTTTTTACATTCATAACTGCATGGTTACTTTTCATGGGCAATGTCAGTTAGGTAAGCGTTTCTGAAAGGTACGCTCTGGAAAAAGGGTTCCTCATTCTTCATTGACTGTTGGACACCTGAAATCAAAGAACATGGTGATGGAAAATACCTCTATGTGAGAAAGCGTGTCGCAGGCAAACAGACCTCTACTTATGTAGGGGCATATACCGAGAAACTGTATCATCTGCTTCTTCGAAACGCCAGAGAAATCCGCCAAATCAGGAAATCACTCCGCAGTATTGAAAAACAACTTGCTGCAGTTGGTTATTCTGAAGACGAACTTTCTGCTGATGTTGTCAACAACATCGCATTCGCACGTGCCGGCTTCTGTTATTTTTGCAAATCATTATCTTATTTCGCATGGTGGAGGTTTCCTGGTAATTCCTGAAAAGGAGGTGCCGGAATACAGACAACTGCTTGCAAAATACTATGAAGGTGAAGATATCGCTGTTATTGCGGCTTTTATGAAAGAACGTTGCCGGAAAACAACAGAGCTTTGAGTGGCAACCCCATTTCAAATCAAATAAAAATAACGTGAAAATTTTCAGATTTTATTTACACTAACTGCGCTTTGTGGTAAAATATGAGTAAATTTTTGACAAATGGAGGGGTATTTATGAAAATCATTTACGCAATAGTCAGCTCCGATGACGGCAATCGGGTAACCGATGTTCTCAATAAAAATCAGTTTAGCGTGACCAAGCTCGCAACCACCGGCGGTTTTCTGAAAAAAGGGAATGCCACTCTGATGGTCGGCACGGATGAGGATCGGGTAGATACCGCCATCGAACTGATCCGGGAAACCTGCGGAAAGCGGCAGAAAATCACCTGCGACATCCCTTCTCCCAACATCGGCTCCATCTCCGCCGGCTATGTCATGATGCCCGTGACCGTAGAACTGGGCGGCGCTACCATTTTTGTCACGGACGTGGAACGCTTCGAGAAATTCTAGTATAACCCGTTTTAAATACCTTTCTGTTTCGGCAAGGATACTTTTCCGAGAGTGCAGAGGGAAAAGCGGAGGCGTAGTGGGGCTACGTTGAGCATTTTCCCTCTGTGCTATCGGGAAAGCAGACTGGCGAAACGGAAGGTTATTTAAAACGGGTTATACTAGTACAACGAATACAAAGAAAGGAGCACTCTCCTGACAGGTCTTTTGCTTCTGTGGGAGAATGCTTCTTTTTAGGAACTTTTCACAGGAAATCAATTTTCTAACATATCAATTTTTGCGGAATAAGTTGAGTGAATAAATTCAAATCGTACGAGGAGCAGGAGCTCTTTTATAGGTTGCAGAACTCAGCCTTGGAAAAAGGGGAGAGAGGCCCTCCCCCGCGAAAAGCAACCTTTTTATGCTTCGGCCAATTTCTTTGCCAGCTCCTTCATGGCAGCCAGATCCGCATCCTTTACCGCTGACTTCACCGTCACCACAGGTTCCAGAATCTCGACATTTTTCATGCTCTCCAAAAGACCCCGCATCACCTTTCCGGCCATCGGAGCCCAGCTTCCGTTTTCCAGGATCCCCACTGTGCGCTTCTGGTAATTCTTCGAACGGATATGCAGCAGAAACTCTTCCATACACGGGAATACGCCACCGTCATAAGTAGCAGCAGCCACCACCATCCGATCATAATAAAATGCCTTGCGCACTGCCACGGATATGTCGGTCCGGGACAGATCCAGAACCTCCACGGATTCTTCCCCTTGTTCTCTTAGAATCTCCGCCAGATGCTTTGCCGCCTTTGCTGTGTTGCCATGAATCGAGGCACAGGCCACCAACACCCCATGCTTCTCTGGCTGGTACGTACTCCAAAGCTGATATTTCTCCAGATAATATTCCAGATTCTCTCTCAGAACTGGTCCATGCAAAGGACAGATCATGCGGATATCCAAACCCGCCGCTTTTTTCAGCAGAGTCTGTACCTGTGCTCCGTATTTGCCTACAATGTTCAGGTAATAACGGGCCGCCTCTTCGGACCACTCCTCTGCGCTGTCCATGGTGCCAAACCGCCCGAAGCCGTCTGCGGAAAACAGAATCTTTTCCGTCTGCTCATAAGTTACCATCACCTCCGGCCAATGTACCATCGGTGCCATGAAAAACTGCAGGATATGCGTTCCGAGGCTGAGGGTGTCTCCCTCTTTAACCTCCACGGTCCTGCCCTCCAGATCCAGATCAAAGAACTGCCGGATCATGCCAAAGGTCTTGGCATTGCCTACCAGCTTTGCCTCCGGATGGATCCTTACAAACTGTTCGATATTCGCCGCGTGATCCGGCTCCATATGGGAAATCACCAGATAGTCCGCTGGTTTTCCGGCCAGGCTCTGATCCAGGTTCGCAAACCATTGTTCGGATCCCCGGACATCCACGGTATCCAATACGGCATTTTTCTCATCCAGTATCAAGTAGGAATTATAGGTCACTCCGTTCGGAACCGGATACTGACTTTCAAACAAGTCCAAGGTCATATCACTGGCTCCGATATAAAAAACAGATTCCGAAATATATGTGTCGCTCATCATTGCTCCTCGCTTTCAGAAAATTGGGGCATTCTGCCGCCTTTTGCCCATTCTATCACAGGAATCCATCATTTTCCATTAGCAATCCTGACAAAAATACCCGGTTCTTGTCCCTTAAATTTGCACGCACAATCCTGAATTCCCTGCTTTTTCGTTCCTGCTCAGACACAGATGTCATTCCTCTCCTTCTCATATTTTTCCACCATCTTTGCCACATCGAGGCGGGTATAGGGCTTTTCTATAAAACCAAACGCCTGAATTTTCCACGCCTCCAACGAAAATCCGGGAATGCTGGACATCAAAACAACGGCCGGCGGCTCTGCCAGCCGTTGCAGCACGGATGCCAGGCTGATCCCGCTGATATCCGGCATCACGATATCCGTAAACACCATATCTACCGGGTTCTCTTTGACAAAGTCCACCACTGTCACTGCCTCTTCAAAGCAGCCGACCAGCTCTACCCTCTCCATGTTCCGAAAAATCCCTCTCATCTTTGTTAACAGCTCTGGTGCGTTATCCACAACCACAACCCTGACTCCCATATTCCTTTCCACCTTATCTTTGTATTTTCCGCTGCCATCCGGCAACAGCAAGCTCTCAGATTCCCTTCAGCATCTCTTCCAGCCCAAACAGCGGATTCTGTCCAAGCTCTTCTTCCAGCAGATCCAGGTTCTCATCGCAGTTCTCCACCTCGCGTGAATAGCGGTAAGCTGCACCCGCCAGTTCCTCTCTGTTGATTTTTCCGCTTGTCCCATACCGGAACAGACACCACTCCCGAATGATCCGTGTCCCAAAGACAGCCAGCTTCACTTTGGTATATACATCCCCGTCATAGACAGCTCCCAGTACATACGTATTCACAAAATACAGCATCAGATTCTCCCATTCCTGTTCCAGACTTGCTGCTGCTTCATCAAAATCCAGGCAAAGGAGCTGATATTCAGCGGCACTGCGCTGATGGTACAGGCTGCTGCACATCCGCGCCGCCTTTTGCTCCCAGCCAAAAAGCACCGGCTCCATCCTTTGCATCAGCCGCATCCAGGCTGCAATACGGATTCTCTGCTCTTTTCCTGCCCCCTGCAGATGCTCCAGACGTCTGGCAAACCGCCCTGCTGCCTCCCGGGCCAGGTAACGTTTCGAGAGCCGCTTCCCCCATTGCCGCCTTCTCTGTCTGGAATAAGGGTACCCCGCCTCCCGGATCTTATTCCAGTGTCTCTGAAAATCATGTGCCAATGCCAAAAGCATGGCCTGGCGCTGACGCCAATCCACCGAACGATCCTTGATCAAACACACCATGGTACGCCGCAACTCCTCCAGATCCTCAAGAAGCTCTGGCTTTGGCCAGTTCTTCCGGACTGCTGTCTGCTGTTCCCAAAAAACTGCAGGCCGTTTCTTTTCCTTCCACATTCCCTGGGTTTCGTCTTCCAGAATCAGGCGGGCTGCCTCCGGACAAGAGAGGGACAGCATCACTTCCTGGAGCTGTCCATAATTCTCCCGGTGTCTGGGATACTCCCGGCATCCTCTGCACAGACCTTTGCGCCCAAGCTCTTTATAGATATCACAGAATCCCTCACGGTTAAGGAAGGCACAGGCTCTCCCCCTCATCCGGAAGCTTCGTCTTCCATGATCGATTTCCCAAAAAAGACGATGGCCAAATGCGCCGCTTACCTGCAGATAATTCCGATAGCTCTGTCTGTCGATTCGAATGCGCCATCCCTTGCAGCAGGTATCCTCGCATTCCGCCCCGGTACATATAAAATGATGAAAGCATGTCTGTATATGATAGTTCATTTTTGTGTCCTTTCTGTCAGAAGGTATCTATTACTCCCATGCCGGAAAAGGCAGAGGTTCTTCTTACACCCCTGCCCTTTTACATATATCTGCAAGACAACATCTGTCACAATAAGGCTTTGTCCTTGCCGTACAGACCTCCCGTCCGTGAAACACCAGGCGATGGCAAAAATCACTGCCCTCCTCCTGCGGAATCAGCTTCCAAAGCTCCATTTCCACCTTCTTCGGCTCTTTTATTCCATCCACCAGCCCCATCCGGTTCACCAGACGGATACAATGGGTATCTGTCACGATCGCCGGCTTTCCAAACACATCTCCCATAATGAGATTGGCGCTCTTTCTTCCTACTCCCGGAAGTTTCAAAATCGCGTCAAAGTCCTCCGGAATCCTGCCTCCGTAATCATCGCGCAGCATCCTCATACAGGCACTGATATCCCGCGCCTTACTGTGGCCCAGACCGCAGGGCCGGACGATCTCTTCGATATCCTCCACTGATGCCTCTGCCAGTGCATTGACATCCGGATACTTCTCATACAGCCCTTCTGCCACAACATTCACCCTCGCGTCCGTACACTGTGCCGCCAGACGTACACTGACCAAAAGCTTCCATGCCTGATCATAGTCCAATGTACAGCCTGCTTCCGGATACTCCTTCTTCAGTCTCTCAATAATCTCCAAAGCCCGCTGTTTTTTTGTCATTCTCCTTATACTCCTCTTCTTTTGCTCTGCCCGGCACCTTCCTTCGGACAACATTCTTTCTTATTCTCCTCTGCGGAATTGCCCGATCTCCCTGACCAGAAGCTTCACATTCTCAATCAGAGAATCGAACATGCCATATTCATACAGACGCATAGCCAGAATCCCCAGCGGCACCGCCAGAATCATCCCGGAGATTCCCCGTGCCTTAAAACCCAGATACAAAAGAAACAAGGTCAGCAAGGGGGGCAGGCCCATGGAATCTCCCACGATCTTAGGCTGAACCATCTGCCTGGTCACCTGGCTCACGACATAAAGCATCGCCAGACCGGCTGCCAGCATATATTCCCCGGACAAAAGCTTCACTGCTGCCCAGGGCAGCAGCACGGTCCCTGTGCCAAAAAGGGGCAGAAAATCCAGAACCGCAATCAACACTGCCAGCAGAAACGCGTAGCGGATTCCCAGCACCAGAAAACCGGCCAGCAAAATCAGGGCTACCATAAACATGATTTTAAACTGCGCCATAAAATATCCGCTCACCAGCTGTATCAGGTCTTCCCGCAGCTTCCTGCAATAACGGTTTCCTCCTTCCGGAAGATACCTCTGCCACAGTTCCAGGATCCGCTCCCGCTCGGCAAGAAAAAAATATGCAGAAAGAATAGTCACGATCACATTGACCATAGCATTGGGGATCCTCATTGCAACATTCCCCGCCGCCTCCACAGTGGGAGATGCCGCCTTTTGCAGAAGCAGACCGATCATCTGCCCGACATTCCCAGTGAAATCGCTCCAGGCCTGCATCACATTCGGAGGCAGGAAACGATAAAACTCATCAAAGCGTCGGAAAAAATCCTCCAGAACCGCTGAGACCGCCGCATACATCTCCGGCAAATCCTTTACCAGACCAAAAGCCTGATAAAGCAGCCGGGAAACCAGAAAATACCCCAGCCCGATCACCAGTACCAATGCCAGAACCATAATCAGCACCGACCCATGCTTCCGCACAAGCTTCATCCGGCTTTCCAGAAAGCGGACCAGCGGATTGGCGATCATTGCAATCAGCCACCCGATCACAAACGGCATAAAATATCCCAGCAGTCTGGGAATCACCCAGCACGCCAGAAGAATTCCCGCAAGCGGAATCCCGATATTCAAAAGAATCCTTGCATATTTTCTTACACTGTCCATCCTCTCGTCTGCCTCCGTTTTCCCCAGAGCACATCTGCGGCAAAAGACCTGAATGCAATGCTGCGCTAAGATGCCAGATACTCCTTCAAAAACGCGAACAATGCTTCCATCTCCTCATCTGTGCCAATGGTAATCCGAAGATAATTCCTCAGCCGCTTCTGATTAAAATACCGCACATAAATCTGCTTTGCCCGCAATGCCTCATAAATCAGCCTTGCCGGCACGTGCTCATGCGTAACGAACAGAAAGTTTGCCATAGAATCCGGAAACGAAAATCCCAATTCCCGGAATCTCTTTTTAGCTCTTTCCCTGGTATCCGTAATCTTTTTTAACGTTTCCCGAAAATATCTTTCGTTTCTCACTGCCTCCGCTCCCAGAACCAGGGACGGCAGATTCATCGTATAGGAATTATAGGAATATTTTACATCATTCAAAGCCCGGATCAACAGAGGACTTCCGATCGCAAAGCCAATCCGCATCCCGGCCATGGAACGGGCCTTGCTAAAGGTCTGCACGATCAAAAGATTCTCGTAACGGTCCAGCAACTCCAGCGCTGACCTGCCTCCAAAATCAATATATGCTTCATCCACAAGGACAATCACATCCGGATTATGGCAAAGGATATTCTCCACTTGTTCCAAAGGCATCAAAAGCCCGGTCGGGGCATTGGGGTTGGGGAAAACAATACCGCCGTTCTCACGGTAATAATCCTCCGGGCAGATGGCAAAATCCGCATCCAGCGCCGGTGTCTCATACAAAATCCCGAACAGTTCCGCCCAAACCTTGTAAAAAGAATAGCTGATATCCGGAAACAGAATCGGCTTTTGGGAATGAAAGAAGGTCAGAAAAGCCATCGCCAGCACATCATCCGAACCCACTCCCACAAACACCTGATCCCTTCCCACACCATAGTAATCCGCCAGACAGGCCGTCAGCTCCGTTGCTGCCGGATCCGGATATTTCCTCAGCTGGTCATAATCCATCTCCCGCAGCGCCTGCGCCGCCTCTGGTGCCGGAGGGTAAGGATTCTCATTCGTGTTCAGTTTGATCAGGTTCTCTCCTTTCGGCTGTTCCCCCGGCACATAAGGAACCACCCTTCTGATATTCGCCTCCCATGCTCTCATGCCTTATCCTCCGTCAGTCCGTATTCCTCCGCCAGCTTTCCAAATGCCGGCATCGACCGCTCGATCTGCTCATAGGATACGCAATAAGCAATGCGGACATACCCCGGACAGGCAAAAGACGTGCCCGGCACCAGCAGCAGCCGGTATTTGGCTGCCTGTCTGCAAAACTCCTGCTCATCCGGGATCGGAGATTTCACAAAAAGATAAAAAGCTCCCTCCGGACGAATACAGGAAAATCCCCAATCCTTTAGCCCCTCATACAGTCGGTTCCGATTGCGGTCATAGGCAGCCAGATTCACATGAGCCCCCTTTTCGATGCAGCGTTTAATCACCCGTTGCATCAGGGACGGCGCATTTACGCTTCCCAGAACCCGGTTGGCAATGGTAGCTGCCGTAAATACCTCACTGCTATCCTGCAGTTCATCCGGAATCACCAGATATCCGATCCGCTCTCCCGGCAGAGACAATGACTTGCTATAGGAATAACAGATCACCGTATCTTCATAGTAGCGGGTCACATAAGGGACCTCCGCCCCGTCATAGGCCAGCTCCCGGTATGGTTCATCGGAAATAAGCAGGATCTCTGTGCCAAACTCTTCTTTCTTCTGTCTGAGAATCTCCGCCAGCCTCTCCAGCGTCTGTGCGGAATATACAACCCCGGTCGGATTATTCGGTGTATTGATGATCACAGCCCTGGTTCTGAGCGTGATCTTTTCTTTCAGTTCCTCAAGATTCGGCTGAAAGTCTTCCGTATTCGGTGAAATCACGACCAGCGTTCCGTCATAATTACGCACATAATTCCCGTACTCTACAAAATAGGGAGCAAAAACGATCACTTCATCGCCTGGCTCCAGCACAGTTTTTAAAATCACATTCAGTCCGCTGGCTGCCCCTACGGTCATCAAAATATTATTCACCCCAAAGGATGTGCCAAACCGCGCATTCAAAGAATCCGCTATGGTCTCTCTCACATCCTCATAACCGGCATTGCTCATATAGCCATGGACAAAGGCAGACTCCTCTTCCTCCAGGATTTCCAAAATGGACTCCTTCACCTCATCCGGGGCCGGAACATTCGGATTCCCCAGACTGAAATCGTATACATTCTCCGCCCCGTAAATGGCAGCGAGACGTTTGCCCTCTTCGAACATCACCCGGATCACGGAGTTATTCTCTGCCAACGGCCTCATCTTTTCTGAAATCATATCATTCTCCTTTTTCAGTCATTCCTTTTTTGCGTAATTAATGTCGCTCGTTTAAGTAATAGTAAATTGCCATCAGCCCGGTCAGAATCAGATAAAACCAGGTGGTTGTATTGCTGAACCAGGTTGTAAAAAAGGACAGCATCAGATAAGCTCCCATCTGAGCATAAAGAAGATAACCGATCGGATTGCGCATCTCCCGCAGCTTGAGCACCAGCACATACGCAGCCAGACCCAACAGGCAGGAAAATATCAGCACTCCTGACCATCCGAAATCATAATAGGCATCATAGAAAAGAGTCAGGGTAGTCAGCTCCTTTTTATCCACATAGATCGGAAAATTAATCAGCTGGGGAAATACGAACTTCAGTCCGGTCAGGGCCCACAGCGGGAACAACCCCCGCAATCCGAACGTATGGCGGGGGAGCGCCTCCACCAGACAGTTAAAATTGTCATAATTGTTGGCAATATACATATAGGGCTGGGTAATGAATATCGGCATCCGGGCATATCTCATCTCAAAAATCCCATTCAGATATTCCACATCATGGCTTCTGGCTACCGTCAGAAGCAGGTATACCGGAAGAATCACTGCCGCCAGTCCGATCAAATACAGAGGCTGAAAACGTCTCTGAAGGGAAATGTAAGTAAACCCAGCCAATATCACAGCAAAGACAAACTGAAACCGCGATACACATAATATAGGAAGAATCAGAGAAATCCCGGTCATAAGAGATGCCAGCAGCATACGCCGCTCACTTCCCCGCCCCCGTTCCATGTGAAAATACAATACTGCCACAGAAGGCACAAGCACACAGGACACGGTAATATAATGAATGCCTGTCAGATGGAATTCCGAATAAGCATGCGGCACTCCCCGCACAAACAGCGGCACATAGCCCAACGCCACTGCCTCTGTCACAAAAGCTGCCAGAGAAGCTGCCGTCAGAGCACAGACCATATGAAACATGGGTTTGGGATTGCCGGTAAAGCTCCGCCAGCGGCTATGGCTGTCATACCCCGTTCCGTACAGACGGCTCATCACCTCAAACACCACCCAAAAGCCCGCAAACGCCAGCCCCAGGCAGATCCATGTCATCATCATCCAGTCCTTCTGCAAATGGCTCAGCTTCAGACATGCCAGTCCCTGTCCGCCTACCCAGAACAAAGAAAACAGTCCGCGCAGATGAATCAGATTCCCGAATTGCCGGTAATCCTTCAGATACAGCCATAATGCTGCCAGTATCAGCAATATCCCTGACAGATAATAGTGCTCTCCCCGCGCCAGAGCATAACTGCCTGCATAAGCGATCAGATAAACAATCATACAATCACCCGTCCTATCCTTGTGTCTTTTGTTCTCCCTCTGCGGAAATGGCTGCTGCACGCCAAAGCGCACGGCAGCCATAACGTCTATCCTCTCTCGTATCAAAGTTCTGCAATGAATTCACGCATATAATTTTCCACCTCTTTGGTAGTGGTAAAGCTCATTACCTTATCCGCCACGCTCTGCAGCTCCTCGGTACTTAAGCTGGTAATCATCTTTCTGGAATACAGAATCGCGGAAGCGCTCATACTGAATTCATTCAGCCCGAATGCCAGAAGCAGCGGAATCATCATCGGATCACTGGCTGCTTCCCCACACATTCCCACCATGATCCCGGCCTCCCGGGCACAGGTGATGATCCGCCGGATACTGCGCAGAACCGCAGGGTTAAAGGGAGAATACAGATAAGAAACCTTGTCATTGCCCCGATCCACGGACATCGTGTACTGTGTCAGGTCATTGGTGCCGATACTGAAGAAGTCCACCTCCCTGGCAAAAATATCAGCAATCAGAGAAGCGGCGGCCGTCTCCACCATGATCCCCACCTGAATATCCTTATTGTATGCGATCCCCTGACGATCCATCTCCAGCTTCAGCTCGCCTATCAGCATCTTAGCCTCCCGATATTCGTCAATACAGGTCACCATCGGAATCATAATCTTGATATTGCCATATGCACTGGCACGCAGCAATGCCCGCAGCTGCGGCTTATAGATATCCTCTTTGCGGTCCAGACAGAGACGAATCGCACGATACCCCAGGAAGGGATTCTCGTCCTTCTCCAGGCCCATATAAGGGATCTCCTTGTCACCGCCGATATCCAGCGTACGAATGATCACCGGCTTGCCGGCCAGCGCTTCCGCCACCTTCTTATAAGCCTCAAACTGTTCCTCCTCTGTAGGCATGGAATTACGATCCATAAACAAGAATTCTGTCCGGAACAGGCCCACACCCTCACCGTCATACTGCAATACCTTTTCCACATCCTTAGGCTTGCCGATATTAGCCACCAGCTCTACCGTCACACCATCCCTGGTAGTCGTCGGCTTGCCGATATATTTCTCCAGCTCTTTCTTCTCTGCCAGGAACGCATCTCTCTTCGCAGTATATTCCTTCTCAATCTCAGGATCCGGATTGACATAGACCACACCGGCATCACCGTCAAGAATCACAAAATCACCGTTTTTCACCTCAGACAGGAAATCACTCACTGCTACCACGGCCGGGATCTCCAGAGCACGGGCCAGAATGGCGCTGTGTGAAGTCTTCCCGCCCAGCTCGGTCACAATACCTGTCACATTCTTCGGATTAATTCCCGCTGTCATGGAAGGAGTCAGATCCTTTGCCACCAGTATACTTCCCTCCGGCAGAGAGGCAATATCCACAGAATCCACGCCCAGCAATACCCTCTGCATACGCGTCTTGATATCCCGCATATCCGTGGCACGCTGCTGCATCAGCTCATCATCCATACCGGCGAATACATTGGCATACATGGTACATACCATCTCCACCGCAAATTCACTGCAGATGTTCTCCCCCTTGATGGTATTCTCAATCTCTCCTGTGAGTGCCGGATCCATCAAAAGCATCATATGTCCCTGCAGGATCTCGGCCTCTTTCTCCCCTACACGAGTGGCCAGATCTGCTGCCAATGCCTCCGTATCCTTCATTGTCTTGTCCAGCGCCCCCTTAAAGCGCGTGACCTCGGCGTCAGCATCTGCGACCGTCTTCTTCTCGATCACCAGATCCGCCTCTTCTACGACCCTGGCAGTCCCGATGCCGATGCCGGAAGAAGCATTTGTTCCCTTAAACATAGCAAGTCCCTCCTTATTAATTATTAAAATCTTCTATGTAACCATCCGGCCGCACATCCCACAGCTTATCCCGAAAGCCATAAGGATGCACACACCAAATCGTTGCCCTGTTTATCCTCTTCGCAGAAAACGTCATTCCCCCAGACCGCTTTCCACAAGCCGGATCATTGCCTCCAACGCCTCCTCTTCGTCCGGACCCTCACACACAAACTCGATCTCATCCCCACATTTGATGCAGGCGCCCAGCACACTCAATACACTTTTCGCATTCGTCAGATTATTGCGGGACAGGAACTTCACCGATGACTGGTATTTTATCGCCTCATTGCACAGCATGCCGGTTGGACGCAGATGCAAGCCAGATGCGTTTTTGATCGTAATATTTCTGCTAACCACTTTATCCCTCTTTTCCTTTCTGAATCCTTGCATTATTCTGATGTCTCCGGAATCACTGCTCCGGAATCTGCTCCTGCCTCCACTGCAGGTCCCGGAAGTCCCGGTCCCTGTGCAGAAGATGACGGCGGTTCCGGCATACTCTCTCCCTGACCGGTTTCCCCGGTCTCCTGCGGCTGCGTTCCTGCCTCAACCACTCCGCTGAGAGGCGTTATCTCAACCTGAAATTCCGACTGGGCGGTCACGGCGAACCTGTCGCTCTCTGCAAAGTTAAGAGCTACCGTATGCACTCCGACTCCCAGTCCGTCAAGTTCCAACGATGCTTCCAGATCCCTTTCTGAAAGATATCCCAGCTCTTCACTCAGCCCGCGGAGCGTCACTTCAATCCGGGAAGGTATCAGACGGTAATTCCGGTCATCCGCCCTGCCAGTCAT
The DNA here is from genome assembly GCA_910575255.1 of Lachnospiraceae bacterium. Taxonomy (GTDB): domain Bacteria; phylum Bacillota; class Clostridia; order Lachnospirales; family Lachnospiraceae; genus Brotaphodocola. The sequence continues at coordinate 82,857 of CAJTEM010000002.1, forward strand.
CGTAATATCCCGCTCTGTCAGCTCCATAGTCCTGGTTCCCAGCTCTTCCACACACAGACGAATCTCCAGATTTGGTTCTTCGGACTCAGCCAGCTCTATTCCCAATGGCAGATACTCCCGAATATCCACCATCACAATCCGATCCTCTGTCGCCCCGCTGATATCCAGCACAGAGGAAGGGATCACAATGGTATTCACAGAGGCCAGCCCAGAATCTCCGCCGGTTACGAACACACTCGTCTGGGAACACTCCGCCCCTGTATAACGGTATCCTGGCGCCGCATTCCCCGTAACCTGAACTTCCAGCGGCAATTCCTTCTTTTTATCCACCGAAACCCGGTAAGCCACCCCTGTCTCATCCACATCCGTGTGAACCCGGTCATCTGCCTCCAGCTCATTGCCATTGGCATCATAGAATACCAGACTGGCATGCCCCTCAAAATCGGCAGATGGCTTCTCTGCCTGGATCCTTACTCCCACCTGACTGATCAGTCCCACTTGGGACATCGGTCCTTCTACGGTCACGATATCCGGAGAAAGGCGGACCTCCCCTAACACATAGCCGGCTGCCGCTTCCCCGGAAATACTGGTCTGCAGTTCAAATGGCTTACTCTGCAAATCCTCCGTCGTCACCCGCACCACGCCCGGACGGGAGGTAACATTCTCATAGATATCACTGTTATTCAGGACTTCAACCTTCACCGGCACGGAACCGGTCACATCATAAAGCTCGGAAAGATCAATATAGGCACGAAAATCCGAAAGCCGGATCCGATACTCATCCCTGGTGTGAACATCAAAGCTCACGGTTACCGTATTCTTACCGCTGATCTCATAAGCCCGCCTGGCCGCTGTCAGAACCTCACTGTTCTCAATCTCCAGTGTCACCTCTCTGCGGCGGTTCACCAGAGGATTCGAGACATTCACCACAACCAGCCAGATAATAAACGCTAAAAAGAGCGAAAGAATCTTCAACCCCAGATTGTTACTTATCAGCCTTTCTTTCATTCTTCTTGATTCCCTTCCATATCTTAAAGCGGTTGCCTCCGGCCTCCTCCTGCTTTTCCATCTGCTCCAGCGCCTGGCGCAGATTCTCCGCATCACTGATCCGGCGCAGCATGCCGCCCTCCACCAGAGAAACCCTGCCGGTTTCCTCCGACACCACGATTGTGAGACTGTCTGTCACCTCACTGATTCCCACTGCGGCCCGGTGTCTCGTACCCAGATCCTTGCTGATCATCATATTGTCGGAAAGCGGCAAATAACAGGTGGCTGCCGTCACCCGGTTTCCGCGTATCACTACCGCACCGTCGTGAAGCGGCGTGTTATGTTCGAAAATATTAATCAGAAGCTGGCTGCTGACCAGTCCGTTGATCTCGATTCCGGTACGCTCGGTCTCCTTAAGAGGCATATTCCTCTCCAAAACGATGAGCGCCCCTGTCTTCACCTTCGCCATCTCAAAGACTGCCTTCACAATCTCATTGGCAGTACGGGCTGTGAATGCCGTTTCCTCTTTGCCGTCATCAAAATCAAAAATCCCGGAAAAAAGATTCCGGCTTCCCAGCTGTTCCAGAGCCTTCCTGAGCTCCGGCTGAAAGATAATCACCAACGCTGTCACCGCAATCGTCGTGGTTTTCTCCAGAAGCCACAGAATTGTGGTCAGCCGCAGAATCGCCGCCATCGCTGCAAACAGGCCTATCACCAACAGCCCCTTTAACAGAGTCCAGGCGCGGGTATTCATAATCCAGTACAAAATCTCATACACCAGAAAGGCTATAATAATAATCTCAAAAATATTAGAAAGGGTTATTCTCGGAAGGAAAGAAAACCAGGCCTGAATATTGCGCCATATATCCTCCAGACGAAAAACACCGGTCATAATCTGGCCTCACTTTCCCTGCGCCCGCCCCGGCGTGCCTTCTGGGGATTGTTGATCCGCTGGACACGGACATCCGGCCGGGACACTACCACCTTCGGCACAGCTTTGACATAGTAGACATAATCATCGTCCTCAAACTGAGTGTATTCCGTCCTGCTGTAATCCACGGCAAACACAAAGAAATGATAGAGCCCTGCTGCCAGAAGAGAAATCAGAAGCCCCACAACCAGTTCCTGCAGCGGCATCTGCACATCAAACAGGTAATCCCCTGTAAAGATCACCGCCATCTGACTTATGCTTCCGAACACGATCGCCATAATCCAGGAATAATCCACAGAAAGCAGGCGGATAAAATAGACCACCAGAATCCCCAGTGCACATACGGCAATCATCACCATCATCTCCTGATTCGATACCAGGCCGCGAATCATCTGGACATATTTCTCCGTGATATCAATGGCAGCATCATTCGTCAGCAGACCTGCATTCTGCTTGACATAAAGCATGATATAATACACTGCCACCCCGCAGCTCACCGGAATCACCCCGGCCAGGCCGCCCGAAAGCCCGGCCAGCAGCGGGATCACAAACGGTATCCGCAAGGCAAAGGCAATCGGAGTCAGGATCAGCCAGTAACTGTCCCTGGGCTGCAATCCATAATACAGCAAAGCTACCAATACCAGGAACACACCGGCCAGCAGTGCAAATTCCATCGATACGGTATAGATGTGTCCCAAAAGCACGGCTCCCAGCAAAAAGCTGATCGCTCCATATGGCACAAACGCGCACACAACCGCCAGGCCAACTGTTACCAGCGGGTTCTTAAACTTTGCCAGGTATCCCAGATTCCCATTCATCAGAATCAATGCCGCCAGGCTGACGCAAAATCGGATCCCTGCATCCACCGGCGCTGCAAATCGTCCGTAAAATGACTTCAATCTTTCCTTAATTTCGAGAAGTACGATCATGGCGGCTGCCCTCCCTTGATAATTCTCTGGCACGATTCTGAAATTCGTACCGCTTCTCCAGACGCTTCAGCTTAGCCACATAGACCTTCATGCCTCGTTTGGAATACTCATATCTTTTGCGATATACCAGCCAGGTGATGATCAGGTAGAGAAACAGTCCTGAAACATAGAAAAAAACAGCATACTTCCCTGCTTCTATCAATTCGCCGATATCCAGGGTGTTCAGAAGCCGCTCCATATAATATAAAACCCAAATCATAGCGCACAACAAATAACAGATCGTGTAGGAAAAGAATGAACGAAACATATGTCTGCTGATATAATCGCTTCGAAAATAACGGTTCACCGGAAAAATCCGCTTCCCTTCTCTTTTTTCAAACATCGCAATTCCGGTCATCAACTTAATCTTATCCTCGTTCAGCATATTATCTTCCACCATCCATCATTTGGTTCCGTCATACATAGAGTATCTGGTTATTATACCATATTTTACTTTATTAGGCTACACTTCCTCAATATATTTTTTTCAAATATTCCTTCCGGCGTTGTTTTCACGGGGCATAGTTCCGAAGGGCACGCTCTGTTCAGTATACCACAAAATGTCCGCCATGTAAAATATGGCGGACGCAAAATTATCGTCAATATTCGTCTTTTATCGCTCGTCTCTTATTGCTTGTCTTTTGCTCTTGTACCACTGTCTGCGGATCCGCTGAATCCATTATTCATCCACACTGTAGTTCGGCGCTTCCTTGGTGATATGAATATCATGAGGATGGCTTTCTTTTAAGGATGCTGCCGATATTCTCACGAACTTTCCTGTCTCCTGTAAAGTCTTAATGTCACTGGCACCGCAATATCCCATACCGGCACGCAGGCCGCCCAGCATCTGAAATACCGTATCCTCTACCAATCCCTTATAAGCAACCCGGCCCTCCACGCCTTCGGGAACAAGCTTTTTCGCATCAGACTGGAAGTAACGGTCCTTGCTGCCGTTCTCCATGGCAGCGATAGACCCCATTCCCCGGTATACCTTGTATTTTCTTCCCTGATACAGTTCAAAGGTTCCCGGACTCTCGTCGCAGCCTGCGAACATGCTTCCCATCATACATACATTGGCGCCTGCCGCAATCGCTTTGGTAATATCTCCGGAATACTTGATCCCCCCGTCAGCGATAATCGGAACCCCATACTCCCTGGCCACTTCATAGCAATTCATCACAGCTGTGATCTGCGGAACACCGATTCCGGCCACCACCCGGGTCGTGCAGATCGAACCGGGGCCGATACCCACCTTGACCGTATCCACGCCTGCCTCGATCAATGCCTTTGTCGCTTCCCCGGTTGCCACATTCCCTGCAATCACCGGAAGCTGCGGATATGCCTCTTTAATCATCCGCACACAGTGCAGTACATTCTCGGAATGACCATGAGCAGAGTCCAGAACCACCACATCCACCTTTGCCTTCACGAGGGCCTCTACCCGTTCCAAGGCATTGGCCGTGATTCCGATAGCCGCTCCGCAAAGCAGTCTTCCCTGTGCGTCCTTGGCAGACAAAGGATATCGAATCTGCTTTTCAATATCCTTGATCGTAATCAATCCTTTGAGATTGAAATCCTCGTCCACAATCGGAAGCTTCTCCACCCTTGCCCTGGCAAGAATCTTCTTTGCCTCCGTCAGAGTGATGCCCTCTTTGGCTGTTACCAGATGCTCGGAGGTCATGCATTCCTTAATCTTCTTTGTAAAATCCTCTTCAAATTTCAGATCCCGGTTAGTGATGATTCCCACCAGCTTGCGGCCCTCTGTGATCGGCACTCCGGATATCCGGAATTTACCCATCAGTTCATCGGCATCCTTTAAGGTATGCTCCGGAGAAAGAAAAAACGGGTCAGTAATTACGCCGTTTTCCGAGCGTTTTACTTTATCCACTTCCTCTGCCTGCGCTTCGATCGACATATTCTTGTGAATGACTCCGATTCCGCCCTGCCGCGCCATAGCAATCGCCATCCGATGCTCGGTAACGGTGTCCATGCCCGCACTCATCAGCGGGATGTTCAGTTTAATGCTTTTGGTCAGATACGTGGTCAGATCCACCTGGTTCGGAATAACCTGCGAATATGCCGGGATCAAAAGCACATCGTCAAAGGTAATACCATCGCCAATAATCGTACCCATCTTTGTTTCCCTCTCTTTCTTTGGTTTATTTGTTTTTTTACATAGCTTTCACTTATTAGTATCATAGTGTAGCAAATTTCTGTACGCTTGTCAAATACATTTTTCGCAAAAGTCCGCCGAAAAAAACTCTTTGAAAGTATCTGAAATTCTCCCGTTTTAAACGGCAAAAAGCATCCCTGACGTGTTTTGACGGATCCTCTGCAAAACAAAAAGACCATGGCATTTATCGTGCCACAGCCTTTAAAACAGCCTTTCTTTCTCTTGAATCACGGTTTTGGCCTACTGAACTATTTTTCTTGGCGCTGTCTGTCGAAAACACTGAATCATCTTGTCATCCGGTTCAAAAACAATCCACATGATCTCCGATCCGGTCCGGACTACTGCCGTATAGGTCTTTGCGCCAGGCAGCTGAGAAGAAAAATCCATGGTTTTGGAATTTGGGGACTGATAATCATTGAGCACATGAGACCCCGACGGCGCAATCACCTGAATATCGTCCATTTTTCCTTCCCAGGCTTTTTTCCGTTTTGATTTTCCCAGAATCTTGTCTATAGACAAGGTTTTTTCTACATAGAGATATTCGAACTCCACGCGGGAATTGCGGTATAAAATATAGCAGGCAAATCCTGACACAAACATCAGAATCAATCCGATGATATTGGTGGTCAATGCCAGCAGGACACAGATAGCCGTGACAACTCCCATTATAATGTTGACAATGTTGGAATACATCGGGACACGGCGCCTTACCAGGCATTCGGCATATGATTCATTCATTGGTGTTTTGCTCCTTCTCGCTATCGGCCAGGCAGTCCGCGCTGCTTCGCATCGCGGCAACGTTAGCTCGATTCCGCTTCGCTCCTTCTCGCTATCGTTGCTCGTCAGATCAGGACTCTGTCTCATCTGGAAACAAACAGTCGGTGGGGCTGACTGTTTGTTTCCGGATGAGCCGGAATCCTGACCTGGCCCAGGCAGTCCGCGCTGCTTCGCATCGCGGCAACGTTAGCTCGATTCCGCTTCGCTCCTTCTCGCTATCGTTGCTCGTCAGATCAGGACTCTGTCTCATCTGGAAACAAACAGTCGGTAGGGCTGACTGTTTGTTTCCGGATGAGCCGGAATCCTGACCTGACTCTGCCTTACGTTACATCATCCCCATTCCGCCGCCTCCGGCTGGCATGGCAGGGGTTTCTTCTTTAATATTGGCTACTACGGACTCGGTGGTCAGCAGAGTGGATGCCACGCTGGTTGCGTTCTGCAGAGCGCTTCTGGTTACTTTGGCGGGATCCAGGATACCGGCCTTGATCATGTCTACATACTCCTCCTTGTATGCATCAAATCCAATGCCTACCTCGGATTCTTTTACTTTATTAATAATGACAGAGCCTTCCAGTCCGGCATTCGCTACGATGTGGAACATCGGGGATTCCAGAGCCTTCAGGATAATCTTACCTCCTGTCTTCTCGTCGCCTTCCAGGTTCTCAATAACCTTCTCCACATCCTTGCAGGCATGCACATAGGCGCTTCCGCCGCCGGCAATGATACCTTCCTCCACAGCTGCTCTGGTTGCTGCCAGAGCATCCTCCATGCGGAGCTTGGCTTCTTTCATCTCGGTCTCGGTAGCAGCTCCCACGCGGATAACAGCCACACCGCCGGCCAGCTTTGCCAGTCTCTCCTGCAGCTTCTCCTTATCAAAATCAGATGTGGTCTCCTCGATCTGTGCGCGGATCTGGGATACTCTGGCACTGATCTCGGACTTATCGCCGCAGCCGTCTACGATAATGGTGTTCTCCTTCTGTACCTTCACGGATTTTGCACGTCCCAGCTGTGCCATGGTTGCTTCTTTCAGATCCAGGCCCAGCTCTTCGGAAATCACGGTTCCGCCGGTCAGAATCGCGATATCCTTCAGCATTTCTTTTCTTCTGTCGCCATAGCCCGGTGCTTTCACGCCGACTACAGAGAAGGTGCCTCTCAGCTTGTTCACAATCAAAGTAGTCAGAGCCTCACCCTCAATATCCTCGGCAATGATCAGCAGCTTGGCTCCGGACTGTACGATCTGCTCCAGAATCGGCAGAATCTCCTGAATGTTGGCAATCTTCTTATCGGTAATCAGAATGTACGGATCATCCAGATTGGCCTCCATCTTGTCCATATCCGTACACATATAAGCAGACACATAGCCGCGGTCAAACTGCATGCCTTCCACCAGATCCAGTTCCGTCTTCATGGTCTTGGATTCCTCGATGGTGATGACACCGTCATTGGAAACCTTCTCCATGGCATCAGACACCAGCTCGCCCACCTCATCATCGGATGCGGAAATGGCAGCGACTCTTGCGATCTGAGCCTTACCCTCAATCGGCTGGCTCATTCTGGCAATTGCCTCCACAGCTGCCTCCGTAGCCTTCTTCATACCCTTGCGCAGCACAATCGGGTTCGCACCGGCAGCCAGATTCTTCATGCCCTCGTTGATCATGGCCTGAGCCAGCACGGTAGCAGTTGTAGTTCCGTCACCAGCCACATCATTGGTCTTGGTCGCCACTTCCTTCACCAGCTGAGCGCCCATATTCTCAAAAGCATCCTCCAGCTCAATCTCCTTCGCAATCGTCACACCGTCATTCGTGATCAGCGGAGCGCCAAAAGATTTGTCCAGGACCACATTCCGTCCCTTCGGTCCTAAGGTTACCCGTACGGTGTCCGCCAGCTGATTCACACCTGATTCTAATGCTTTTCTGGCATCCACGCCATATTTAATCTGCTTTGCCATTATTCTGTTCCTCCTGAATATTCTGTTCTAAAATTCTGAAATTCCGTTTTCTGATCTTTTCTTAATCGGTTTTTCCAATTCCTTTGATCTCCTGATCTTTGGTTCTCTGGATTTACCAATCTTTTATCTGCTTCTTTAGGCAATCCGGATATTCCGCAACCCTTTATTCGATTACTGCCAGAATATCGTTCTGCTTCACAACCACATATTTTTCTTCGTCCACTTCTACCTCGGTTCCTGAATATTTGGAGAAAATAACCTTATCTCCTGTCTTTACCTGCATGGTAACTTCCTTGCCGTCCACAACCCCGCCCGGACCTACTGCAATGACCTCGGCCTGCTGAGGCTTCTCCTTGGCCTGCCCCGGAAGTACGATTCCTGACTTGGTGGTCTCCTCTGCTACCAGCTGCTTCAACACAACCCGGTCGAATAATGGTACTAATTTCATGGATAATTCCTCCTTGTTCAATCTTTTCGTTTCTATTTTTTCCTTTATCGGGACCCGGTAAAAGGTTCCTTTTTGATGTACATTACCATTTATACCACGAGTTGTTAGCACTGTCAAGAGGCGAGTGCTAATTTTATTATTTTTTTACAGTTCCCCTCTTTCTTTTTTCCTCATTTCAGGTTAAAATGATTTTAGCTCAACATAATCATTTCCCATTCGGCAGGAAATAATAACCCCGTTGACAGAAAGGAGTGCTGATATGGCAAAAAAGGCAGGTAAGATTCTTGCATTGGCTGCTGTCGCAGGTGTCGCGGCTGCAGGAATCTCCTATTTTCGGAAATACCGTTCCTTCAGCAAAGAACTGGACGAAGATTTCCGTGATTTCGAAGAGGACGAGGAGTCCCCGATCCCCGACAGTACGATGAACCGCAACTATGTCTCCCTTCACGCGGACAAGGATGAATTCCTGGTTGCCGCCGGAGATGTGCTCAACGCAGTAAAAGATGCTGCCGGCGCCGCCAAGAATGTTGTCAGAGATGCCGCTGCCATCATGACAGATACGGCACGCGATGCCATGAACGCCGCCGCTGATACTGCCGCGGCTGCGAAATCCACCCTGACCGGTTCCGCCGCCAATGCCGCCGAAGAGGCAGAGGAGATGTCCGATGATATCGGGGCTCTTGCTGACCAAGCAGAAGAAGAGGCAAGGAAGGAAGCCGACACAGCTACCATTATTACAGAAGAAGATATAGAGCCGAACGATCCCTGATTCGGAACTTGTCAGTAAATCAGACGGAGCTGCCGCACTGATTTTTCGGTACGGCAGCCCTGATTCTGTCTCTGATTTTATTCTCATTGCAAAGCCGTTCTTCCTTACTGCTTCGGCAGCTTAAACGAACTCTTCAGCGAAACGATCCGGTTAAACACCGGCGCTCCTTCCCTGCTGTCCTTGCAATCCGCACAGAAGAATCCATTGCGCACAAACTGAAAGCTGTCATATGCCTTTGCCTCTGCCAGCGCCGGTTCCACATAGCAGTTCTTCAGCACAGTCAGCGAATTGGGATTCAGATTCAGGGTCCCGTCTTCATTCAGCTTCCCCTTTTCCTCATCGACAATATTCTCATACAGCCGGCATTCCACGGTCTTTGCCGTATCTGCCAGCACCCAGTGAATCGTTCCTTTCACCTTTCTTTCACAAAAGCCCGAGCCGCTCTTCGTCGCGGGATCATAGGTGGCATGAATCACCGTCACCCTGCCTGTCTCATCTTTCTCATATCCGGTACATGTCACAAAATACGCACTCATCAGGCGGACCTCATTGCCGGGAAACAGCCGGAAGTATTTCTTCGGCGGCTCCTCCATAAAGTCCTCCCTCTCAATATATAATTCTCTGCCAAACGGCACCATGCGCGAACCAAGCTCAGGATTCTCCAGATTATTCGGCACCTCAAGAAGCTCGGTCTCTCCCTCCGGGTAGTTGTCGATCACCAGCTTCACCGGATCCAGAATTGCCATCATCCGCGGCTTCTTCAACTTCAGATCCTCACGGATGCAATATTCCAGCATGGCATAATCCACCGAACTGTTGGCTTTGGCAACCCCTACCAGTTCCACGAACATACGGATGGATTCCGGCGTATAGCCCCGGCGGCGCAGGGCAGCAATCGATACCAGACGCGGATCATCCCAGCCGTCTACAATCCCATCCTCCACCAGCTTCTTAATATATCGCTTGCCGGTGACCACATTGGTCAGATACAGCTTGGCAAATTCTATCTGCCGCGGCGGATTCTCAAACTCGCACTCCCGCACCACCCAGTCATATAGGGGGCGGTGATCTTCGAACTCCAACGTACAGATCGAGTGTGTAATATGCTCAATCGCATCCTCGATCGGATGGGCAAAATCATACATCGGATAGATGCACCACTGATCACCGGTATTGTGATGGCTCATCCTGGCCACACGATAAATAACCGGGTCTCTCATATTGATATTCGGACTTGCCATATCGATCCGGGCCCGCAAAACCTTCTCTCCATCCTGAAATCTGCCGGCACGCATCTGTTCAAAAAGCTCCAGATTCTCTTCTATGGAGCGGTTTCTGAAAGGGCTTTCCTTCCCCGGGGTCTTAAAATCTCCGCGATATTCACGGATTTCTTCCGCACTCAGATCGCAGACGAATGCCTTGCCCTTTTTGATCAGCAGCACGGCACATTCATACATCTGTTCAAAATAATCGGAGGCAAAAAACAGGCGGTCCTCATAATCAGCCCCCAGCCAGTGGATGTCATCCAGAATCGACTGTACGAATTCCGTCTTTTCCTTTGTGGGGTTGGTATCATCGAAACGCATGTTGAATTTGCCGTTGTATTTTTGAGCCAGCCCATAGTTGAGCAAAATGGATTTGGCATGTCCGATATGAAGATAACCGTTCGGCTCTGGGGGAAAGCGGGTCTGAACATGATCATACACTCCCTCCGCCAGGTCCTTCTCAATCTCCTGCTCGATAAAATTTCTCGAAACCACTTCCTTTTCCGCTGTTTCTGGTATTATCTTTTCTTTTTCCATGTTTCCGGTCCTTTCCTTTACCGCCCGGCATGGGGCCGGGAAGCTGATGTTGTTATAAAAATATATCTTTTTCGCTCACGCGGTGGCTTTGGTTTTCGCTCCGCTGCTCCGCAGGGCGCTCTCCTGCGCTCCGCTGGGCGCTCTCCTGCGCTCCGCTGGGCTACTCCGCAGTGCGCTCTCCTCCGCTGCGCTCCGGCTCGCTCACGGGCCCTTGGCCCTATGGAAAAAGGCAGGGAAGAATCCGCTTTTGTGCAAGCACAACGCGGATTCTTCCCTGCCTTTTTCCGCACTGCTCTTTGCTTTCGTGGACATTATACCACACGTTTTTGTTCTTAACAATATAAAGGTGGTAGGGCTTAACAGTAAACGCAAAGTTTGTGTTATTGTTCACAATCAATGTCAGTTAGTTAAGGAATCGCGAAGCACAGCCAAGGAAACGGGGAGAGCAGCCATCAGAAATGGTTTGCGAATTTTGACTTTGCAGAGATTTAGAGGTCCTTAAAGTTTGTGAATTTTCGTTTCGTTTTTAGCAAAAATCGGAAATTTTAGGAATTCTTGATCTCGAAACCGGAAAAAGCAGCAAACCATTTCTGATGGCTGCTCTCCCCGTTTCCTTGGCGTACCTTTCAGAGACGCTTAACTAACTGACATTGGGTGTGAACAGTAACAAGTTTTGGTTTCCTCTGGACAGGACTTTTTTCTCAGACAGATGCCCCCAACAGGGATTTTGTGATAATCTCCGCATCCATGATATGCTTTTCCAGCTCCTGGAAGCATTGGGCGCCGTCGGACAGGCAAAGCTCATACAGACGTTTGTGTTTATCAAAAAAAGTATCTGCATATTCCTGTGCGTAGCCTGCAGAGGTGTTGAAGTTCATCAGGGTGTAAACCAGTTGTGCGTTGCTTTCCCAGGCATTGACCAGAAACATATTGCCTGAGGTACGAACCCATGCTCTGTGGAACTGGACATCCAGGTCGTACCAGTCTGTATCGGCGTTTTCCTCCAGGCAGGCCTTCTCGATCTTTGCCAGCACTTCTGCAATCAGCGGAAATATCGAATTCTTCTGACTCAGCATCCGCTTTAAGGCCTCCTGCTCCAGCAGCCAGCGGAAATGATAAAGCTCGATTACCTGCTTCTCGGTAAATTCCACTGCCTCTCTCCGGCCATTCTCATGCGTAAGAATCAATCCCTCATTCGAAAGTATCTGCAATGCCGTCCTCACAGAACTCCTGCTGGCAGAAAAACGTTTCGCCAGCTGATTTTCCGCCATCTTGTCTCCTTTTTTAATCTTCTGATGCAAAATATCCATCCGCAGCTGATTGGCAATCTTATCCGGAGTGGCCGGCGAACCCCGATTGACCAGATTGCGTTCGAGAATCATCTCATGAATCTTCTCATTGAGTTCCCTGTTGACCGGCACAGGGATGCCCGCCTCTGCTGCCATTGCTGTCACGGCATCCCCCAATATCTCAGTCTCCAGCGGTCTTCCCTGCCAGTAATCATGCAGCATGGAAGATCTGCCATGCGGTGTCAGCCGCTGCAAATCCTCCTCCCAGGCTTTGATATTCTCCTCCCCTAAGGCTACCCCATAATACCTGGCCAGCAGAATCACCTCACGCTGCGCACTCCGCATCTTCTCCATCGCCTCAGCGCTTTCCCGCAGCTTCCCATAGTTCATCTGATAAACCGTGCTCGTCTGATTGCAGCCGACATTAATCAAAAATTTCTCCCAAAGCTTATACTCCATATCTGCCGGTACCTGATACGCAATCCCACTCTGCTCCAGAAACCCCGCCACCCGTTTCACTCTGGGAGACCACGTCTCGTTTTTCTTTTCTCCGAAGTAAAGACAGCCGCACCGGTTGCAGGTAACCTGGCTCTCCTTTCTGTTGGTATCTGCTCCGGTAACTGTCGCATAAAGCACATGCTCACTGCCGAAGGCTTCCGTCAACCGTCTCTCGCTATCCAGTCCGTTCAGCAAAGAAAGCAAAATCGTATTCTCATCGATCCATACTGCCAGATTCTGCACCGCCTCCTGCAGATGATATGACTTTACTGCCAGAATCACCAGATCCACCGGCCCATTTCTGCCCTCTTTCCATGAAACATAATCAATATTCAGCCTCTCTCCGTTAACGAAAATCGGATCCTTTTTATATTTTTGCAGATTTCTGACAATCCCATACAATCTGACCTCCCGGTTATTCTTTGCAATCTGTCTCGCATATCCGGCCCCCATAGCACCCAGCCCGACAATCGCCACACTCCGGATTCCATCCTTTTCCATCCTCCCCATCCTCTCTCTGGACAAGTCTGTGTCACCACTCTTTTCAACAAAAATATTTTACGAGGAAAAACGGGATTCCGCAAGAATTATTTTAGAAATACACAACAGAATTTTATGCTGACCGCTGCTTTTCATGGAGTGGGGCGGAGCTCGAATATCCCTTCCCTAAATGAACCGACATTGTTTCACAGGTTGGTTCCAGATTGATTCTTTCGATGCCGGCGGGTGCCAGCTCTGAAAAAGGGTACTTTTTTGTAAAACTCATTGCACCTGCTCCCGCATCGCAAGTATCCCCTTTTTCAGTAACCCCATCTCGCTGTCACAGCTAAACATCGTCATTCCCATCCTCCGGCATTTCCGGATCAGATCCGCCCTGGAGCTGATGATCCCGCACGGCAGCCCACATGCTTTCGCCGCATCCGTCACCTGCACCATACTCTCCTCCAGACCCGGAACCGCGAAATCACCGATCCCTCCCAGATCACATGCCAGATCATTGGGACCGATCCAGACCCCGTCCAGGCCGGAAATACTCAGAATTTCTCTGATTTGCTTCACCCCTCTTTTCGTCTCAATCTGGACAAAAAGCATGACACGCTCATTGGCCTGCCTCGTATATTCTGTCAGCACGCCGGGATTGTAATTGCTGTGGGGGCGCATGGTGGAAATCCCCCTTTTTCCCTCAGGCGCATATCTCCCGAACCGAACCAGCTGTTCCGCCTGTTTTACACTCTCCGTCATGGGTACCAGAAGCCCGTCCGCTCCCGCATCCAGATATTTCTGAATACATTCCCGATCAGCCGACGGAATTCGTACGATCATCGGAAAACGGATTCCGTTAGCAACCGCCGCGAGCGCAGATACCTGCGAATAATCGAAACTTCCATGCTCACAATCGACAATTACATAATCAAGACCAGCCGCCTGCATGAGGCGCAGCAGATTCGGTGCTGCCACCTCTGATAAAAACATGCCTGTCAACTCTTCACCTGCCCGAATCCGCTGTCTCATTTCCTTTCCTCCCTGGATTTTCCTTTTTGTCTATGCAGTGCAGAATCAGCTTCTGCATGCCGGCGAACACCTCATCCTCCTGTGCACAGACAATCCGCTCCGCGCCGAACTGCCGGCAGATTGCTTCCTGCAGCAGGGGATTTTTCAACAAGGCGCCGCCTGTGAAATAGATCCGTCCTGAGAATGCCTTCGGACCCCGAAGTACCTGAGCGTACTTGTGGTACGCCCTTCCAAAGTCCGCCGCTGTCGCTCCGATCACCGTTTGAAGTGTAAAATTCTCATGAGTGATATGGCGGATGCTCCCATCTGCCAGCCGATCCGGCAGTTCATAAAATCCACAGTCCACCTCCAGACCTCTGGTTTCTCCCCAGCCCTCCTGAAGATAGATCTGCTGCCAGACCTCCTCGCGCTTCAGAGAAACATGAAAGATCTTTTCGCCCACATCCCGGATATAATCAATCTGTACGTCAAAATTCCTCCCGCCTGGCATACAGGATATGACATTACAGAAATTTCCGTCATAAAAAGGCCGTATTTCATAATTCCCAGGTACAAATTCATCCGACAGATAAATCAGCTGTCCGCTGGTGCCGATATTCATCACCAGATCCCCTGACCTGGCACTCGTCCCGTAAACGCTGGTCTGCACATCTCCCACATCCGGAAATACCTGAACACAAATATTCCCTTCCTCATAAGTACCGCAGCATTCCAGTTCCTTCGTGATCCTGGGAAGCCGGATAAAATCCAGACCGATCTCTTCCAGCATATCTCTCCTCCAGGTATTGGTCAAAATATCGGCAAATCCCAGCGGCGCCGCATTGGTAATATGGCACACCCCATTTCCTGTCAATTTCCGGATAATGTAAGATCCCAGCGTATCAATCCTGGTACTTTGCTTTCTGGACAGCTTCTCCTCCTCAAACAGAGCATACAGATTGCAAAAGGCCATCGCAGGTTTGATATAAACGCCATTCGCAAGCATATCCGCTCTGGAAAATCTGGCTCTGAGTTCCTCCAGATAGCTGATTCCTGTATCTGCTCTTGTTTTTAAGCAACGGGTATCCTGCCATGAGATATACATATCCTCTGCCAGCTGCGGATGTGATATCACGCATCCGTGCTGCTGAGTGGAAAGCAGAATTCCGGCCGTATCCGAAGCAATGCCGCAGAACTCCCGGATAATTCTCTGCACAATTTCTACAAATTCCCGGGCATGGTTCTCATAATACAAACGGCCCCTGTCCGATCTTTTCTCAGGTGTAGGATATTTTTTTCTGGCAATCTGCCGGTTTTCTTCCGCATCAAAGAGTCCGGCCTTTATAAAGGTACTGCCCAAATCTACTGTTATGTATTTCATTTCTGCCCTCTATCGCATCAACATGTCGGGAATCCCGGTTACAATTCCCGGAAATGCCCACAAAACTACCACCTCTGCCATCAGAACCGCCAAAAACGGCCAAAGCTTTTTGCATACCTGTTCCATAGATAAATGTTCAATGCTGCAGGTTGTCATAAGCACCACCCCGACCGGAGGGGTAATATTCCCGATCATGGCGATTACAATGATACAGATCCCGGCATGAACCGGATCAAAGCCAGCAGCATTTAAAAGCGGCAGAACCATGGGCACAAATACCATGATGTTGACATTGGGATCGCTTAAGCATCCCAGAACCAAAAATAATATCGTAATACACAAAGCCACGAGAAATCTGCTGTCTCCGGCAAATGCAGTCAGAAGCGCATACAGCTTCATCTGCAGATTCTCCGCCGTCATGACAAAGCTGAAGCACTTGGCCGCCGGAATCACTAAAAGTACGGACCCACTGGTGACAAATACGCTCTTCAGGCTTTCGATAAAATCCGAAGGCTTCATCGTCCGATAAACCAAAATCCCCAAAATAAGCGCGTATAATACTGCCAGTGCCGCCGCCTCCGTGGTTGTCACAATCCCCAGATAGATTCCGCCCAGCAGAATCACCGGAGTCAGAAGCGGCAGAATACAGGACAAAAAGGAACCCAAAAGCTGCGCCAGATAAAACCGCCACCCCTGCCACTGCAGTCCGGACGAATGATTCCGGACGGAATACAGCCATACATAAGCCATCAGAATCAGCCCCATGATAAAACCGGGCAGAATTCCTCCAAAAAGCAGACGTCCCACAGACACATTGGCAACCATAGCGTAGACGACTGCCGGAATACTCGGCGGAATAATCGGTCCTACCGTGGAGGACGCTACCGTCGTTGCGGCACTGAAGCCTTCGTCAAATCCTTCATCCACCATCGCCTGATAGGCCAGATGGCCGATTCCTCCGGCATCAGCCACCGCACTTCCCGACATTCCGGCAAAAATAATGCTGGTCGTGATATTCACGTGCCCCATTCCTCCGGGAATATATCCCACCAGATCCCGGCAAAATTTAAAAATCCGGTCTGCCACTGAGGTCCGGTTCATCACCTCGGCGGTCAGAATAAACAAAGGGATCGCCACCAGGGCAAAATTATTCAGGCCCGTGAACATCTTCGTTCCCATAATGGCAAGCCCCATCCCACTGCTCAGGGCATAGAGAAAGGAGGACACAATCATGGCAGCGGCAATCGGCATTCCCAACAGAAAAAACATCAGAAAGCTGACTAAAAACAAAGCCATATCAGACATATCAGATTCCCCTCCTCTTATTATCCCTGTTCTTCATCCATTCCCTGGTGTCAGAAATCAGATTGCATAGAATATGAAAGCTCATCAGTCCAAAACTGACCGGCAGAATCGCATACACATATTTCAGAGGAATCCGCATCACATTGGATATGGCAAGCTGTCCTAACAATGTGATCAATTCCGGAAGATACCGAACAAAAAATACAATCATAATCCCATTCATCACCTGCCGGATAAAAAAACGAACCGTACTCGGAAACATTCCGGTCAAAGCTGTCACATTCAGATGCTTGTCCTCACCTGCCGTATAAGCAGCTGCCAGAAATCCCATCCACACAAATAGAAACTGATTCAGCTCGTCCGACCAGTTCAGTCCGCTTTGCAGACAATAGCGCAATGCCGCATTACTGATCATCACAATAAACAGCACCCCCAGACAGATACAGCCCAACGCCTTCTCTGCCCGCTTCAGCCGGGTATTCAGCCAAACCATCCCTCTAAAGGCCTGTTCCATATTTGCCTTCCTCCTTCATCGTAATTCCTTATTTCATTTCCTGAATCTGACTGTACCAATCCTGCCAGGCCGGATAGTCAGCCACCACCTGCCTGGCATTTTCCTGAAACGGAGCAGTGTCAATATCCTCCAGCAAGGTCATGCCATTCATTACACACTCTTCTATCAGCGTCGCTTCATTCTCCACAACCATCTGATCCACATAGTCTCCCATATTGAGGAATACCTCCTCAAAAATCGCCCGATCTTCATCCGACAAAGAATCCCACAGCTTTTCATTGATAATCGTCGAGGAACAGGCCAGCATATGGCGGGTCATAATCAGGTATTTCTGCACCTCATAAAATTTCATGGTCACAATCTGGGTCACCGGATTCTCCTGGCAGTCCGCCACCCCTGTCTGCAGAGACATATACACATCTTCAATAGGAATCGAGGTAATCGCCACACGAAATACATCTTTCAGGGTAGAATAAGGTTCAAAATTCACACATCGAAGCGTCAGGCCGTTAAAATCCTCCAGGGTGCGGATCTCCTTATTCGCCGTCAGATTGCGGAAGCCAAAATTATACATATTCAGCTGACGGACTCCGCCCACTGCCTTGCCGATCTCCTCTCTCATCTCACTGCAGAGTTCGCTTTCCTTAAATGTCCGCCAGTGCTCATAACTGTCAAAACAATAAGGCGCAAACAGTACTCCCCCTGACTCAAGCCAGTCCGATGCACTGTCCAGACAGGCGATATCAAGCGTTCCCATCTGACAGGCCGTAATACTGTCTGCATAGTTGCCATACGTTCCATTCGCAAATATCGTCAGCTGGTAACGTCCCCCTGTCTTCTCATAAAGCTCCCCGGATGCCTGCAGATATGCCTGATGAACCGGATGCGTCTCCGCAAAAACATGAGACACCTTGAGATTTACCGTCTCGCTGTCGGCCTCCTCCACTGCCTTTGTCGTCTCCGCTTCTTCCTCTCCAGAAACATCCTCACTTTCCTTCTTGCCTTCACTCGCGGTATTCTCTGCCCTCTTTGTCTGTGAAACTGCCTCCCCTCCCTTACATCCTGCAAGCCCCACTGCCATTGCCAGAATCAATCCCATAGCTGCTAGCCTTTTCATACGCAATTCTCCTTTTTCCTTTAGAATTTCAGTTATTTCCTGTATTTAATGTAGCACATATCAATTCAAATGTCAACTTATATTTATAAATGTCGACATTTTGTTTTTTGAATACTACAATTATAGAAAAAAATGCATCCTCTTCCCCTCAAGCCAAGGCATCCCCCTCTTCTAAGACCTGCCCTACGGATTACAAAAGCCGTATGCTTGCGACCATTACGTTTTCTTACGGTCAGCGCGGTGAACGCGCAGACTTATCTGAACTGTTACCGAAAACCCGCATTTACCGCAAAAGTTTCCTCCCGTCCTCTGGACAGCCCGCCCTTCTTCTACTATAATGATTTCAGTCTCCTGCCGAGACTCCCTTCATAATCCCAACAGAAAGGAGAATCTTATGAATCATCACAAAGAACTGGCAAAATCCTATTTTCTCAAAGGCTACAATTGTGCGCAGTCTGTCGTTCTGGCCTTCCATGAAGAGCTGGGCTTAGATGAAGAGACGGCTGCCCGCATGGCATCAGCCTTTGGCGGCGGTATGGGCCGCCTGCGCGAAGTCTGCGGAACCGTCAGCGGAATGTTCCTGGTTCTGGGGCTTTTAAAAGGCTACCATGAACCCAAAGACCAGGACGGGAAGAAGGCCCTTTACGCACAGGTACAGCAGCTGGCACATACCTTTCAGGAGCAGAACGGAAGCATCATCTGCCGGGAGCTTCTGGGCCTCGATCATCCTGCTGACTCTCCCATTCCCTCTGCCCGTACCCCAGAGTATTACCGGAAACGCCCCTGTGCCGACCTGGCTGCTGACGCAGCAGATATCCTGGAAAAACACCTGAGGCAGGAAAATATACAGATGACGGGAAACCCTCCTGATTTTCATCATTTTCCACAATAATCCGATAACTTTGATTTCCTTTTCCCCTCAATCCTGCTCTGTCTGTCAAAATATCTACAAATTATTATTTTTTTACACAAAGCACTACCCGTTTTCCCTGTTTTGTGGTACAATTTCAATATCATGTCCGGGAAGCCTGCCCTGCAGGCTTTCCGGACCGGTGAAGATACAATATGGGGACAGACAATCCCGTCCGGCCAAATCTTGTAACTTTTCACCAGTCAGATATCCCCGCTTTCAAGCGGTACGGTATCTGGCACTCGCGGCAATGGCCAATGCATGCAAGCATATCGCCTGCCCATTGCCCGCGGGAATCAAATAATCAGGGGGAGATTAATATGGCAAAAGAAATGATTGCAATGCTTCTTGCCGGCGGACAGGGTTCACGTCTGTATGCACTGACCCAGAAGCTGGCAAAACCTGCAGTTCCTTTCGGCGGCAAATACCGAATCATCGATTTTCCGCTGTCGAACTGCGTCAATTCCGGCATTGATACGGTCGGTATCCTGACCCAGTATCAGCCACTGGTTCTGAACGAATATATCGGCAATGGCCAGCCGTGGGATCTGGACCGTCTGCATGGCGGCGTCCATGTACTGCCTCCTTATCAGCAGGCCTCCGGCTCGGATTGGTATAAGGGAACCGCCAATGCCATCTATCAGAACATTTCATTTATCGAGCGTTACAATCCGCAGTATGTGATCATCCTTTCCGGTGACCAGATCTGCAAGCAGGATTACAGTGACTTTCTGCGCTTCCACAAGGAAAAGGGCGCCGAATTCAGCGTGGCTGTCATGGAAGTTCCGTGGGATGAGGCTTCCCGTTTCGGCCTGATGGTTGCAGACGAGAATGACAAGATCACGGAATTCCAGGAGAAGCCGAAGAATCCCAAGTCCAACCTGGCTTCCATGGGAATCTACATCTTCAACTGGGACGTCCTGAAAAAATACCTCATCGAGGACGAGGCTGACCCCAACTCCGAGAACGATTTCGGCAACAATATTATCCCCAATCTGCTTCGCGACGAACGGCAGATGTACGCCTATCATTTCAGCGGCTACTGGAAGGATGTGGGCACCATCTCCTCTCTCTGGGAGGCCAACATGGAGGTCCTGGATCCGGAGCACAGCGGCATCAACCTGTTCGATGAGAACTGGAAGATCTACAGCCGCAACAGCGGTATGACCGGCCATCGGATCAGCAATGAAGCAGTGGTTGAGAACTGTATGATCACCGACGGCTGCCGGATCTCCGGGAATGTCAAGCATTCTATTCTTTTTGCCGGGGTTACCGTGGAACCGGGCGCTGTTGTGGAAGACGCTGTCGTCATGGGCGGCACTACAATCAAGGCAGGCGCTTCGGTGAAGCACTGTATCGTGGCGGAAAATGTAGTGATTGGTGAGAATGCCGTAGTGGGCGCTATGCCTACGGACGGTGAAAAGGGTGTTGCCACGATCGGTTCCGGCGTGTATATTGGCGACGGCGCCAAGATCGGCCCCAATGCCATGGTCAACAGCAACGTGAAAGGCGGTGAAGAACAATGGTAAATTCCAATGCAGATGCTCTGGGCATCATTTTCCCTAATACCTATGACAGCCTGATTCCGGAGCTGGTCAGTGAACGTCTGATGGCTTCCATTCCCTTCGCAGGACGTTACCGGATGGTGGATTTTGTTCTCTCCAGTATGGTTAACAGCGGAATCGGCAATGTATCCCTGATCGTCCGCAAGAATTATCATTCTCTGATGGATCATCTGGGATCCGGCCGTGAGTGGGATCTGACCCGCAAGAACGGCGGCCTGAACATTGTTCCTCCGTTTGCGCAGAAGAATATCAAGATGTACACCGGACGGGTAGAGGCTCTGGCAAGCATCCTGGAGTTTCTGAAAGCCCAGAAGGAAAAATATGTGGTAATGTCTGATGCCAACATTGCGGTAAATTTTGATTTCAAGGCATTTATGGATGCCCATATCGCCAGCGGTGCGGATGTAACCGTGGCTTACAGTAAGGAAGAGCTTCCTGCCAGCGCCATGAAGAAGAATGATATCGGCACCAACATGTACTATTCCTTTGTCATTGAAGACAGACGCGTTGTGAAGCTGGATATCTGCTCCAAGGAAAGCGGAGTTCAGAACTTCTCCATGAATATTTACATCATGGATCGTGAGCTTTTGATCGAGCAGATCAGCACAGCCTATCTGCATGGCCACTCCTATTTCGAGAGAGACATTCTGGCTCCGCAGCTTGATACACTGAATGTACAGGCTTATCAATATGACGGCTATCTGGCACGGATCTGTGATCTCAAGAGCTACTTTGACGAGAACATGAAGCTGTTGGATGAGAAGAACCTGGATGGCCTGTTTGCCAGAGATTCCATCTATACCAAGATCCGTGACGACAACCCGACCCGTTATATCGGCGGGGCAAAGGTGAAGAACACTATGTCCGCCGACGGCTGCATAATTGAAGGCGAAGTGGAGAATTGCGTGTTGTTCCGTGGCGTCCGGATTGCCAAAGGCGCCAAGGTGAAGAATTGTGTGCTGATGCAGGATACTGTAGTAGAGGAAGGTGCGAATCTGGAGTACATCATTACAGATAAGAATGTGACCTTCACTGCAGGCAAGGAGCTTAAGGGCAGCGACAGCTTCCCGGTATATGTAGCAAAGCACCAGACCGTATAGACAGTCCTGTGCTTTCGCATCATCCATTGACAGGAGACAGCGGCTTCTTTTGCCGTTTCCTGATAAGAGAGGGCAGACTGTCTTACAGCCTGCCCTCTTTCCAGACAGGAGGCAGTTATGATTACCTATTTACCATCGCTTAGCAATCTTAGCTTTAGTTCCCTATCCCCTGCTGCCATGGGCTCCCCCCAGACTCCCGTGGCACGCGGGATGTCCGGACAATCCGCGTCATCTCCCATACCGGCGGATGCTGCCCATGTCCCTGGTCGGTTCCCAATTGCAGGTACCGATAACCAGGCAAAGATTCCCGGAAAGCCGGATAACGACACCTATGAATGCGAGACCTGCAAGAACCGCAGATATCAGGACGGATCCAATGATCCCGGTGTATCCTTCAAGACCCCTACCAGGCTCAGCCCGGAAAAAGCCGCCTTTGCCATCCGTGCCCATGAAGCCGAACACGTGGCTCATGCCCGGGTCAAAGCACTGAAGGAAGACCAGGAGATCGTGTCACAGTCAGTCAGCTACCGCACCGGGGTCTGTCCTGAATGCGGAAGAGTTTACATGGCAGGCGGAACCACCCGAACCACCTTTCGAAGCGCTCCGGTTGTGGAGGAAAATCCGGTGGAAAAAGGCCGGTATGTGGATGTCAGTGTCTGACCGCAGAGAATGTATGAAAATCACAGTATCATGACAAAATATCATGACCGGCATTTGCCTAATGTCAGAGCATTGCAAGTACGGCACTTGACTCATTGCCCGCGGAATGGATAACCAGCCGATGATTGTCCTCAATATGGAAAAGGATCCGAAATTATGAATGTAACAGAAAAACTATTGCACAGGCAGAAAATGACCAAAGAAGATTTCATTACCCTGTTAGGCTTCTCTGAAAATCCAGAGATCAAAGAACAGTTAAGAGAAGAGGCCTTGCGGCTTAGAAAAAAATATTATGGCACCAAAGTCTTCACCCGTGGGCTAATTGAATTCACGAATTATTGTAAAAACAATTGCTACTACTGTGGTATCCGGGGCGGTAACCGGAATGCTGTCCGCTATCGTCTGAGCCGGGAAGAGATTCTTGCCTGCTGCCAGGAGGGCTATGGCCTGGGCTTCCGCACCTTTGTATTGCAGGGCGGCGAGGATCCCTTCTATACCGATGATGTCATCGCCTCTCTTGTCCGGGAAATCAAAAAAAGCTATCCGGATTGTGCCCTGACTCTCTCGATTGGGGAGAAATCCCTGGAAAGCTATCGCTTGTTCCGTGAGGCCGGGGCCGACCGCTACCTGCTTCGCCATGAAACAGCAGACGAGGAACATTACCGGCAGCTGCACCCGGACAAAATGCGTCTTGAAAACCGCAAGCGCTGCCTTTGGAATCTGAAGTCTCTGGGCTATCAGGTGGGCGCCGGCATGATGGTGGGAAGTCCCGGCCAGAGCATCCATACACTGGCAGAGGATCTGCTGTTTCTCCAGGATCTTCAGCCTCAGATGGCGGGACTCGGTCCCTTTATCCCCCACCATGATACCGTCTTTGCCAAGGAACCGGCCGGAAGCGTGGAGCTGACTCTCTATCTCCTCTCCCTTGTCCGGATTCTTCTGCCAGAGGTTCTCCTTCCGGCTACCACTGCCCTGGGAACCCTCGATCCCTCCGGGCGGGAAAAGGGACTGATGTATGGAGCCAATGTGGTCATGCCCAATCTTTCGCCCCTCAAGAACCGCAGGCAATATGAACTGTATGATCATAAGATCTGTACCGGAGAAGAGGCTGCCGAATGCCGCAGCTGCCTTGAGCGGCGGGTAAATGCAGCCGGTTTTACCCTGGTGTCAGAGCGAGGCGATGCCTGGCAGCCGGCAGAGGAGGTCTGACTCTGACTCACATCCAGACCTCCCGCTGCATAGCCAGGGAGTAGATCACGGCTTCCTTTACCGCCTTTCCCGTCATCTGTGTCAGTGCACGGCTGTAATAATCCAGCTGAGTTTTATACCGCTCTGCCAGCAATCCGGGATGAGCGATCCGATCCGTCTTATAATCAATCACCACCAACCCGTCCTTTTCCTCAATATAAGCATCGATAATCCCCTGAACAACCACCAGCTCATCGGAAGCTCCTGCGCCCATCTCCCGCGCAGGAATCCCGATAACAAACTGTTGTTCCTTATGAAGACGCCCCTCTTTCTCTGCCTCTCTCATTCTCCTTCCCAGCTCCGACTGCAAAAAACGCCAGATGACCTCGCAGTCGATCAGAGCCAGGCTTTCCTTTCCGAATCTCTCCTGTACATTCAGGTCCTGCAGATACTCCCGGATATCCTCCATGCTCTCCATCTGCGCAAACGGGATCAGCTCCAGCGCCCGGTGATAGGCGGTTCCGCGGGTCGCCCCATAGCCATTCCCTGATGGCAGATTCTCCATCTGCACCTTTATCAGCTCTTTCCCGATCAAGGCTGCACTCTCCTCATCGTCTGCAGCCTGTCCCTGTTTTTTCAGCTCGGATACTGTCATTTTCGTATGAAGACGGATGTCCGCCTCATAGGGGTATTGATAATTCAGATGTCGGATCAGCTGCTTGCGGTATTCTCCCTGATACTCCTGGTCTGTCTTCCCATTCAGCAAACGTTCCTTGGCATTTTGATGCCTCACCTGGCGGAGCATCTCCTCTCCCATCACCCCGGCCAGAGGAAGCTCGGTCAAAGTGACCCGGGCAGCGCCGTCGCTGACACTCATCAAAAGCCAGTCCAGATACGACCCTGCAGAGGCCAGAACCGTATAGGGAATCTGACCATCCGTCAGCGGGATATGGGCATATTTCTCCAGGCTTTTTGCCAGACTGCGGCTGGTTCCGGTCATAATCAGCTGTTCCTTTGCCCGTGTCATGGCTACATAAAGGACCCGCAGTTCTTCCCCCAGACTGTCCAGCTCCAGCTTGCGGCGCAGCGCGTTCTTTTTGATCGTCGTTGTTTTCAGACGATTCTGCAAATCCAGATAATCGGTGGCAATCCCCAGCTCCGGATCAATCAGGATCCTTCCATAGACATCCTGTTTGTTGAATTTCTTTCCCATCCCAGCCAGGAACACAACCGCAAATTCCAGCCCCTTGCTCTTGTGGATGCTCATAATCCGTACCGTATTGTCCTCTTCTCCGCTGACCGATGCCTCTCCGAAATCCGTGTGATACCGCTTCAGATTCTCGATATAGCGAATAAAATGAAACAGGCCCTTGTAGCTGGTCTTCTCATAATCTGCCGCCTTCTCCACCAGCATATCCAGATTGGCCCGCCGGGTCTCCCCGGCCGGCATCGCTGACACATAATGATAATACCCGGTCTCCTCGTATACCCGGTATATCAGCTCATGAATGGGCAGATACGTACTCTCCGTACGGAAACGCTCCAGCAGGGACAGAAAATGCTGCAGCTTTTCTCCCAGACTCTGGTTCGGATGTTCCTCTGTCCCGGCAGGCTCTTTTTGCCCCGCCGGCCCTTTTCCCTCCGCCGGCCCTTCTTGCTCCGCAGGCTCCTCCTTCACTTCCTCCAAAAAACTCATAACCGCTGCATAAATCCCGCGATCCTGTCTCTTTTTTGCGTTTCTCCGATAACGGGCCATCAGCTGCGCAAGCTCCGAATCCGTCACCCCTGCCACCGGAGATTTCAGTACCGCTGCCAGAGGAATATCCTGTATCGGATTATCAATCAATGCCAGCAGGCTCAGTACAGTCTCCACCTCCCTGGTGGAAAAATATCCCATCCGTGACTCTGCACAGGCAGGAATTCCTTCATTCATCAGCACGGAAAGGAAATTCTCTGTCCAGCCGGCTGTGCTCCGCAGCAGAATCACCATATCCCGGTACTGTGCGGTCCGGTATCCCCCGGTTCCGTTAAGTCTCTTGTCCCAGATTAACAGTCCGTGATCCGGATCTGTCATTTCCCGGATCTTTTCGGCAATCAGCTTTGCCTCCAGCTCCCTGGCCGTAAAATCAGCCGCCTCCTCATCCAGGCCGGCCAATGCCTCCGCCCCGGTATCCATTACCAGAAGCTTGGGGAAGCCGGCAATCCGCTCTGATCTGATCTCCGGCTCTCCCGGGATCTTTTCACTTTCCTGAGTCTTTGGGCCTTCCCGGAACCCTTCACTTTCCGGGGCCTTTGGGCCTTCCGGGGATCCTTCACTTTTCAGGGGCTTTCGACCTTCCCGGTTCTCTGCTTCCGGAAGCGTTGCCTTGGGAAATACCGCCCCCGGATGCAGAGCTGTTTCTTCCGTATAGCGGATGTTCCCCAAACTCTCCGTCATCACCCGGTAAAACACGTCGTTGATTCCTGTCAGTACCTCTGCCCGGCTCCGGAAATTCTGATGCAGCTCGATCTTTTTGTCCGTACCGACTGCCTGATCATACGCCTCATAGGTGTGATATTTCTCCAGAAACAACTCTGGCCGCGCCAGACGGAACTTATAGATGCTCTGCTTGACATCTCCCACCATAAATACATTCGGCCTGCCAAACCGTTCCTGCGACACGGCCTGCAAGAGGGCCTCCTGCACCAGGTTGCTGTCCTGGTACTCATCCACCAGCACCTCGTCGAACTGACGGCTGAGTTCATCCGCCGCCTCCGTATATTCTGTCTTCCCATCCTCCAGCCGGATCAGAACCTTCAAAGCTTCATGCTCCAGATCATTGAAATCCACCAGGTTGCGCTCCCGCTTCTTCTCCTGATAGCGCCGGGCAAACTCCTCTGCCAGATCCAGAAGCGTCTCCACCGGCTCCCGTGTCTTGGCCAGGTCCAGAAACATTTCCTCCGGCGATGCAAAGCAGACCAGCTCCTTCATTTTCGTGACTGCCTTTTTTGCACGGTCCCGGCAATCCGCCACATATGCCTTCTTTTCCGGATCCGCCTCCTTGCTGCGCACCGATGCCAGCCTCGCCCAGGCCACCGCAGACAAGCGGCTGTGCAGATCCGAAAAGCTCTCCGCCAGAGCAACACTCTCCAGCTGTCTCACATCCTGATCCAGCATAGGAGCATAGGCATTTAAAAGCTCGTCCTCACGACACACATAGAGCGCCTCCCCAAGCTGCCGGGCAAGCTCCCCTGCCTGTCTGCGGATATCTGCGGTAAGAAACCGCATCCACGGCAGGGAGCCGATCTTCTTTTCCGCCATGCCCGGCCCGTTTTCCGCGGCATACACCTCATCCGGCCCGCTCTCTGCAGCATGCGCCTCATCCGGCCCGCTCTCTGCAGCATGCGCCTCATCCGGCCTGCTCTCTGCAGCATGCGCTTCATCCGGCCCATTCTCCGCGGCATACACCTCATCCGGCCCGCTCTCCACCGCATGCACGGCATACGCCTCATCCGGCCCTTCCTGCACCGCTCCTTCAGCAGCCTTCAGTTCCTGGCGGCATTGCCGGAACCATTCTCCGGGATACGGATTGCTCTGCGAGAACGTATAGACCTGGAGAATGAGATCTTCGATCCCCGCATCGCTCTTCCCGCGGGCATAGGTTTCTACAAACCGTACAAACCGCTCCCCGCCCTCGGTATAGGAATCCTCCAGAAGCTCCTGCATCACATCTCTCCGCAGCAGCAAAAGCTCCCCCTCATCTCCGATCCGAAACGCCGGATCCAGATCCAGCAGGTTAAAATGATTGCGGATCAAATCCAGGCAGAAGCTGTCAATCGTGGTAATCCGCGCATGATGAACCAAAGCCGCCTGCAGCTGCAGATGCTCGTCCTCCGGCCGTTCATCCAGCCTTTGCTCGATGGCTGCCCCGATCCTCTCCCGCATTTCGGAAGCTGCCGCATTGGTAAAGGTCATTACCAGCAGACGGTCAATGTCAAGAGGATGCTCTCCCTCTGTAACCATACGGATGATACGCTCCACCAGAACCGCCGTCTTACCGCTGCCGGCTGCCGCACTGACCAGCAGATTGCTCCCCCGGCTCTCAATCACCTGCAGCTGCTCTCTTGTCCAATTCACTGACATAGTTCCTCCCAGATCTCCTCTGTCTTCTTTCCCTTCAGCCTCCGATACTCATAGCCAGAAGCCTTTTTGTCAAACCCGCACACCGCATGATAAGGACAGTAATCGCAGGCGGTCCTCGTACCGCTCTTATACGGCACTGCACCGATCTCTCCGTCCAGGATCTCAAGACCTGCTTTTCTTACCTTTTCCTGTACATACCGGCGCAGCCGGTCAAAACGCTCCCGGTTGGCAACCGATGACTTTCCCTCCTGCACGGCTCCGTCCTTTAATACCACAGGAATGATGTCTGACTCCTTTTCAATCGTGTTGTCCAGATGGCGGATTGCTTCCAGCTCGCTGTTAATCAGCCCGTTCATCCGCAGCCTGCGCAGGATCTCCGCATTGACCTCATCCTCGTCCGGCTGCCCGTTCTTTTCCGCCAGCGGATCGGCAATATTATAGTAGAGGATTCCTGCAGGAATCACCTCTTTTTGGGGATATTTCCGCTCCGTCATCTCGATCACGGCGTCCATATAGACCACCAGCTGCAGCTGCAGGCCATAGTAAATCGCCGCCAGATCAAAGTTTGTGCTGCCCGATTTATAGTCAATAATTTTCACATAAACCTTTTCCCCGTCCTCACACTGATCCAGGCGGTCTATCCGCCCCCGCAGATGCAGTTCCTCGTCCGCGGACAGCGGGATCCGCATCGCCTTCAGATTATCTGCTGCCGAAAAGGTCACCTCAAAGCCTGCCG
Source organism: Lachnospiraceae bacterium (assembly GCA_910575255.1). Taxonomy (GTDB): domain Bacteria; phylum Bacillota; class Clostridia; order Lachnospirales; family Lachnospiraceae; genus Brotaphodocola. The sequence continues at coordinate 111,537 of CAJTEM010000002.1, forward strand.
GCGAAAAATCCCCCCTGATAATCTGCTGCTGCAATGCCCAGACCGTCCTTTGCGTGATGTGCTCCACCCGACGTGCCAGATAAGCATTCCGGGAGGTGCTTTTCAGAATCGTATTCCCGTACTCCTCTGTCACCTGCCCCACACAGTCTCTCACCAGGCTGGTCCGCTCTTCCTCTGTAATGGTGCGCCAGTCCCTTCCCTCTTCCAGTACTCTCCGGAAGCACAGATCTATGGAATCGTGGAACAGATTGCCGATATCTGCCGCTGCCAGCTCGTAACGCCTCCGCTCAGTCAGCTCAAGCCCGTACTGAAGGAAATGGGCATAGGCACAGGCCGCGTACTGCTCCAGCCTGGTCACGCTGCCGCTCAAAATATTCCCATAAAGGGCACGTGCCACCGCATGGCCGATCCCCTGATTCTCATAGCAGCAAAAAGCAGCTTCCGCCAGCCTTATTGCCTCCTCCCGGTGCTTTTCGGACTGCAGAAACCAGCGGAATAATTCCAGGAATTCCTCTTCCGGACCCTCCGCAGCCTGTGCCGCCATACCCGGCTCCATGGCTCCTGCCGGCCTGTCCCGATACCGCCGCAGCCCGGCCACCAGCTGCTGCCTGGCCTCTTCCGCCGAATAGATCTCTTCCAGACTGCCGCCTTCCCAGACCTTACCTTCCAGCTTCGGGAACATTTTGCAGATCTCCCCGATCAGATAAGAAGGTCTCCGGCTCCTCCCGTCCCCTCCCACATTCGCGTACGAAAGAATCAGCTTTTTCGAAGGCTTTGTCATCATCAGATACAAGTAAAATCTCTGCCGGAAGCTGTCTTCCCTGGCAGTAGGCGCCAGCTCCAGCCGATGCTTTCCAAAAAATTCCCGTTCCTGATCGGAAAGAAGGCTGCCTTTGTCCTTTTTCATCGGCACGATCCCGTCATTGACTCCCACAAAAAACAGAACCTTGATATGAGCCAGGCGGGTGCGGGTAATGTCTCCTACCACCACCCGGTCCACGGTCGCCGGAATCACTCCCACAGAGATTTCCCCAAAGCCTGCATCCAGGATCTCCGCGAATTCCTTCCGGCTTACCTGCTCATCTCCTAACAATTCTGCAAGCCGTGACAAAAGCTCTGTCACCCGCTCGTAGACCTGACCGTATTCCCTGGCCAGCCGGTACTCCTTCCTTGCAGAGAAATACTCCTGATACGCTTCCAGCTTTTCCCTGACACGGCATGTTTCCAATAAGTCCATCACTGCCTGCACCCTGTCGGCCACAGGGATCCCTTTCTGCCCAAAGGCCTCCTTCAGCGCAAACAAGGGCTCCATCACCTGATCCCGAAACGCATTCAGCTCCTCCAGATTCAGATCTGCTGCTTCCCGATACGTCCGGTTCCATGGCTCTCTCCATCGGTTGCTGCCACGGATCCCCATGGCAATCACATAATTCTCCATCCGGTCAAGCATTTCCCGTTCCTCGGTCACCAGGCCTGTCCGCAGGTAGCGGAATACCCCTTCATAAGAAAAATCCCTTTGAATCGCTTCCAGCGCTCCCCGGATCAGCTCGACCATGGGGTTGTCCAGCACATTTTTCTTATCATCCATAAAAAAGGGAATCTGATTCTGTTCAAACTGATGGGCAATCTCTTTTCCATAGCCTGCCAGATCTCCGGTAACCACTGCCAGATCCCGATAGCGCATCCCCTCCTCCCGCAGCAGCTTTTGGATCCGGTGTACCACAAAAGAAATCTCCCCCGTGGGATGATTCCCCTGATACAGCTCCAGGCTCTGCGTATCCTCTCCTTCATAAGAACTCCGGTAATAGCGGAACAAATGCTGCTCCAGCCATCCCAGCTGAGGACTCGTCCGAAAGCGCGGCCCGCCGGTCTCCAGCCAGATATCTTCCAGCTTCGTCACCCGGTTATCCTCTGCCAGCTTTGTTAAGTGCTGCACCATCTGGCTGCTCATATAAAACAGATTCTGCATCCGCGCTGCCTCATAAACCGATGTCTTCCGGTCTGCAGTCACTGTCACTGTTACCTGACGCGCATGGATCAGGCACAGCTCCAGAAGCCGGTACTGCACTGGCGTAAATCCCGTATAACCATCCAGCGCAATCACACTGTTCTTCACGATGGCCGAACGGGGCATGACAACGCACAGCACGTCCAGAACCTCTTCCGTGGTGATATAATGTCCGGCAATATACTCCTGAAAGCCCTCAAACATGACAGCAAAGTCCTTCAGCTTCTGCCGGAAAAGAGGGGTCCCTGCCAGCTCTGCCATCTCCCTTAGAATCTGCGGAGTAATTCCATACTGATAAAACTCCGACAGCATGGATTTCAGCTGGCTTACAAAGCCCGTCTGATTCAGGTGCCCCTGAAACAGCACCAGTTCCCGGCGCTTCTGTGCCGCTACCTTCCGCAGCACCATCGACTTGCCCATATCATCCAAAACCTGCAGATTCTCCACTGCCAGCTCCTCAAACACCCGATAGGCCAGCCTTTGAAAGCTGACAATATCAATATTCATCGTCCCATGATGCGGATGGCGGCTCACGATATCCTTCTGTGCCTGCATGGTGAACTGCTCCGGAACGATGATAAAATACCTCTGCTTTGGATGCTCCAGGGAAGACTGAATGATCGTATCGTACAGATGGCTGGTCTTCCCGGACCCGGAACCACCCAAAATCAACTGTAATGCCATGATTCTCTCCCTGTATCTTCTCTTTATCTGAAGATTGTACCATTGAATCGGCGTTTTTTCAACTCGGCAAAAAGAATAAGATTCCGGAAGGTACGCCTTGGAACAAGGGGAGGGATGCAGCCGGAACTGGTCTGGTGATTTTTCCGGTTTCGGGATCAAGAATTCCTAAAATCCCTGATTTTTGCTAAAAGCAAAACGAAAATTCACAAACTCGCTTCGCTCAGACAGTGTGGATTTTCGTTTCAACGCAAAACTCAGCGATTTAAGGACTTCTAGATCCCTGCAAAGTCAAAGTCACCAGACCAGTTCCGGCTGCATCCCTCCCCTTGTCCCAAGGCTGAACATCCCATTCCCCGTTCTTTCGAGGCTGGTAAATATCAGCTCTGGAAAAAGGGTTCCTTTTGGAACCCCGTGAAAAGTAACTGCTAATTTGTTCATAAATACTTCTTGCCGGGAATAGATTATATCAAATCTACCCCGGAGGGCACTTATGAGTTCAAGAACCAAAATCGTTGTCCTGCGAATGAAGGAAATCATATATACTGCCATCTTCATTGGCCTGGGCATTCTGCTGGTCATGCTGCTTTTCATCATGTTTCGGCCTGGAAAGGGAAATGACGCGCCGGCCTCGAGTGACCAGGTTCTCTACATACCCGGCGTCTATTCCGCATCGCTAAAGCTGGGTTCACAGGAGGTCAATGTGGAAGTGGCTGTGGATAAAGACCGCATCAGCGCCATATCCATGGTATCCTTAAGCGACTCTGTCGCCACCATGTATCCGCTGGTTCAGCCGTCTCTGCAGAATCTTACCAGGCAGATCTGTGACACGCAGTCCACCAAAAACCTGACCTACCCGGAAGAAAGCCGTTACACCTCCCAGGTACTGCTGCAGGCCATTGAGCGAGCATTGGAAAAAGCAGCAGTCAAATGACGGCCTGACTCTGCTTAAACTTCCCGGTCAGAGGAAAAGCAGCAGTTAAAAAATGAGAGCGGCCAAAGCACGCTCTCATTTTTCAACTTAATACTTAATTTACCAAAGACAGGAAATTCTTTGTTCCTTTCAATACCTTTGGCTCCCTTGCCCGGACATCAAAAGCACCTCAGGCTGCATGGCAAGCTGCCCCGCCACATTCCCGGCTGCTGTTCCCACTTCATTGTAAGCCTGCTGATAATAATGAAAATCATCCTTCATCAGGCCGCGGCTTTGCATGGTATAAAAATCATCACACACCAGCCAGACATCCGCAAGTTCCTCTGCCAGTTCCCGCTGAGCATGGCGGATTCCTGAATAATCAAAACCGTCCCTTCCATTGTATTGTCCGATGGTAATCAAAAAACAGGCTTCGATTCCGCTTTCTCTGACCTGTGACAGCATTCTTTTGAATTTTTCTTTGTAGACAGCAGGTTCCGTGCCCAGATCTCCGTCCGTCTCTCCCTGACACCAGAGCATAAAACGATGCCGGATGGGGATTCCCTCTTTTTTCAGATAATCCTCTGCCCGCCTCAGGCGCATCCGGGCATCCGAAAGACAGTCATCCTCCCCCTGCCATTCTGCGATAGCCGAGCCGCCCTTGCTGGCCGAGATCCCGATCACCGGCACCAGGGTCCTGGCATAATAAGCATTGATAAAGGCCGTTACCAGGGAACCGGTTTTCATCCCCGGCTCATAGATCCCCTCCGGGTTGTTCTCCTCTGCCCCAAAGGGTTCCTGGACCGGATGCAGGCATTCCGGATCCGAAATCGCACGGTATTCCAGTCCCGCCCCGGGTGTAATGGATGGTGCCTCCTCCGGCCATTCCTCTGAAGTGATCCCCCGTCCTGCCATATTGGACTGGCCGCAAAACAGAAACAGATCATATTCTTTTTCCATATCTTCCTCCCATTCTTAAACATTCCCGGAAGCACCTCTTCTCTCATGTGCCAGATACCATTCTCCCTCCGTCTTGCCGTCCGAAGGAATTTTTCGGCGCAGAATCATGAATCTGTGGTGCAAAACCGTGAGTTTCCTTGTTCAAGGAGAGTATACAAATGCGAGAAAATAATGTCAAGAAAATTCTAAATTTTAACACTTTTGCATGACAGTCTGTTTTTTACAAATAAAAAACCAAAGATCTTCCCTTTTATCCAGAATAGAAAATGTTATAATAATAAATTTTTCTGTTTCCGGTTCAGACCTGTCGAAACGTCTCCTTCATCATTGGAGGGAATCTGACTTAAGGAGGGCTGGGATATGTACCGCTTTTTCGCCGCAGCCGTCACGCTTTTACATTCCGCCACCATCGTCACTCTTGTCCCTTTTGTGTTTTTCGCAGCCCCTACAAAAACCGGTCCAAAACCATACACCACAATGGCAGCATTCCCACGGACAACAATGTGGTCAGGACAATACACTGGGTGGCAAATTTCTCGTCTCCATGATATTTCGCTGCCAGAATCGCGGTTGTGCTCCCGGCAGGCATGGCTGCCAGCACAACCGCAATTCCTGCCGCCACCGAATCCACCTGAAACAGAATACACCCTGCTAACACCACTGCCGGAATTGCCGCCAGGCGGATGAAGGAATAAATCACGGTAGTTTTTGTAACCATATGGTGAAATCCCGCGTCCGCCAGCACCGTTCCGATGAACAACATGGTAATAGCAGTGGTGCAGCCTCCTAAACTGCGAATAGCCTTTTCCAGAAAAACCGGCAGAGGAAGCTGTGTCACCATGAGGACAATCCCAATCTCAACGGCAATGATACAGGGATGCTTTAAAACCTTTTTTGCCACTTCCTTTTTGTCCGGACTTTCCGTAAAATAGGAAATCCCCGCTGACCACATAACAATCCTCTGGGGAATCAGATAGATGGAAGCATACAAAAGCCCCAGAGATCCATACAGCCCCTCTGCCACCGGGTTTCCCAGAAATCCCGCATTGGAGCAGACCGTGCCATATTGCAGGATCACCCGCTGGCTTTTGGGCACTCTTTTATAGCAAAATCCGCTGATCAGCATGCAAAACAGCTGCAGCGCCAGAGAGACCATCAGAATCTGCAGGCCGGAAATCAGCATTTCCTTATCAAAAGCAGTATAAAACGCTCCGATAATGTTGCAGGGAAGAATGATATCCACAATCAGATCTGTCAAAACTTTCCTTCCCTCCCCAGTGATAATATTCTTTTTCTTCAAAAACACCCCTGCCCCAATGAGCAAAAACATCATTGCCTGAAGGCTCAAAAGTCCGTTCCGTTCCATCTTGCTTCCTCCCCTGTTTTGCCAATTCTTCATGAAGCGTCTTAGCGCGTAGGTCTTGCCCATGCCCGGCCGGTAAACACCCCCATCCCGCGGACGGGCTTGCGGATCCTTTCCCTGGTGGCCAGATATCGTTCCAGAGGTGTCTGTCCCGTGCCGGAGTGCCCGAAAGACAGACCTCCAATATCCCGGGGCCAGCATAGTTTTACCAAACCTGTAACTTAGAAAAGCCAGAGCGTGTTTAAATGGCCTGCAGATTTTGACTTTGCAGAGATTTAGCTGGCCAGCTGCCTCCTAAAACACAATGGGGGAGACCAGGTTCCTGAGCAGCGCCACCACGCTCCAGGCAGCAATGGCGCTGGTGTCGGAATAAATGTCCACCACGGCCTTCACCCCTTCCGCCTCTGCCGTTATTCTGTGGTCATCCCCTGTCATGCCAGGAACGCTGACAATGGAAAACCTTGTTTTTTCTGTCCCCGCAGTGGCCAGGGAGGCAGCTACGGATACGTTGACCTTGGTGGGCAAAAGCTTGATGGCTTCTTTGGTATTCCCGGCAAAGACCTCCTCTTCTTCCATGCATCCATAAGGAAATTTCCCAAAAAACCACAGCCTGCTATGGCAAGCCGCTTTTTTCTCTCTTCCTGTTTCATTTATGGTCTCTCCTTTTTTCTGTTATCCGTCCCATCCTTTCCTTATCCTCAACAGGCAGGGGAACACATGGCCCATTGAGAAGGATCGGATGTTTCCTGAATTTCTGTGCCGCCTCCGTAAAAGCCGTTTCTGCTTTTGTATCTGCCCTTCTTGCTGCAGCCTTTGGCTTTCTTTGACAGTATACCATAAAATGCCTTGTTTTTCTATTATCATCTTATACCCGCTTTTAACCGGAATGTATTTTTATCTTCTGCAGAACTTTCAGAGCTTCAAACAGAACTCCCTGCCCTCTGAGAACAGTGCATCGAGCGGCTGTCCGAATATATGGAATCCAGCGGAAAAGGATATAAAAACCATGCCGCCGCAATCCGGTCGGGCGAACGCCGACAAAAAGAAAGAGGAACCGCCTGCCCGAAACCGTGATTACAGCGTAGAGAAAGGATAAACAAATACAAAAATATTGACAGTTTCTTCCAAAAGGCAGATTTCACTGCCCGTCAGCATCCGAAAACTTCTGTCGATTGATAACGGTAATAAACTGGCGGCATATGCAAGGAGGAAAGTCCTATTGACTTTCCTCCGAAATTTTATACAGACATCTGCTGATTATTCCCGTTACGCAATCGAAACCCATTGGGGCACAGACCTTGTTTGCCATCTATTGCCTCCAATCGCTTTCCGTCAAAACTCCACTTCCATCCCGTCATAAGCGGCCAATATGCCCCGCTCCTGGCCCCAAAGAGCCAGCTGGTCGTAGGTCATTTCCCCGTTATGGCTGAAATGGTTGACTACTTTTACCGTCCGGCCGCTGATGCATCCCATACCGGCCAGCTTCTCAAACATATCTTCCGCATCCGGAAGCCCCATGTGGTATTCCCTGACGGATTTGGTTCCCATGGTTGCGTCTAAGCTGACCAGGTCAAAGCTTTCTTTTTCTATCAGTTCCCAGGCCTTCCGGGACAGGTTGCGGCCTGTGTCATGGCCGTAAAAAACGGTTTTCCCCTCCTTTTTACAGAGATAGACCAGACATTCCTCCCGTTTATCATGGTCAGCAGGAACTGCTGTGATCTCCCAGCCGTTGGAGCGGATAAGATCGCCTCCGTGGGTTACGTGGAAATGGACGGTATCGTCAATGGGATGGGGCTTGAAACGGTCAATCAGGATATGTTCATCAAAGGCTTTTCTCACTGCCTCATTGCCATACACCTCCAATACCCCCTTTGCGCCGTGGCCGAAATGCTCATGCCGATGAATCAGGTCCGTGGGAAACCAGTGGTCCATATGGCTGTGGGTGACCAGCAAGGTGTGGACTGCGGCAAGGTTCAGTCCGTATTGCAATGCGTGGGCATAGGTATCCGGCGGAAAGTCAATCAGCAGGCTATTGTCCAAAAGAGCCTGTGTCCGGGTGCGCAGATTCCGTCCCCCCGCCTTCCGGGCATGGGTGCAGACCGGGCAGGAGCAGAACAGTCCCGGCCAGCCCTCAGCCGCTGCTGTTCCCATATATAATATTTTCATAAACAACCACCTCTCCTCTCTCGTTTTCCAGCATGCAGATTTTATTTTATCAGACCTGGATTACTTTGTCTAGGGCATGGCAAGGACCCTCCTGAACGGATAAATCCGGATAATCCGCAGAGTTGGAAAGGAGCACGGCAACGCAGTCCGGGTGTCCTGCCTGTTTGATTTTTTCCCGGTCAAAGGTAAGGAGCCGGTCTCCTGCCTTCACCTTCTGCCCCATCTGGACAAAGCATGCAAAGCCCTCCCCTGCCATGGCTACGGTATCCACTCCCACATGAATCAGCAGTTCCATACCGTCAGCAGAGACCACGCCCACCGCGTGCCTGGTATCGGTAACAAAGGATATTTCCCCGTCAAAGGGCGCTACGACCATCCCTTCCGTGGGATTGATTCCGATGCCCCGTCCCAATACCCCTGCGGCAAAGGTGGGATCCGGGATTTGTTCCGAGCAAATTACGGTGCCGGACACAGGGGCGTAGACTGTGCCGGGCTGGCACTGGATTGTCTGAGGCCGGGAACCGGCTGTTTCGGTCTCGCTTTGGGTTGCCTGGGGCCGGGAACCTGCTGTTTCGGTCCCACTCTGAGTTGTCTGGGACTCAGGATTCTTCTCCCCGGCAGGTTCTTCATCCTTAAAGCCGAAGAACCATGTAAGGGCAAAGGCCACTCCCACAGAAACAGCCATCATGATGATGTAATTCAGGGAATCATGAAGGCACAGCAACAGGCCAAAGATTCCGGTTACCCCTGTACCGCTGGCTCCCAAGCCCACCAGGGAGGCATACATGGCGCCTGCCGCACCGCCCAGGGCTCCGCAGACAAAGGGCTTAAAATAGCGCAGGTTCACGCCGAAAATGGCAGGCTCTGTGATTCCCATAAAGCAGGACAGGGAAGAGGGAAGCGCCACGGATTTGATTTTGGTGTTTTTGGTTTTCAGTGCAACCGCCAGGGTTGCGGCGCCCTGGGCAAGGTTGGCGGCAGAAGCCAGGGGCAGCCAGTAGGTAAAGCCGTACTGGGCGATCTGCCCCACATCAATTACCGTGTACATATGATGGATGCCGCCCACCACGGTCAGGGAATAAAGGCCGCCCATCACCATGCTTCCCAGGCCCAGGGGCAGGGTAAGCAGGGTCAGAATCCCGTTGATAATCCCATTTTCCACAGCAACGAATATCGGCCCGATGATCGAGAGTGTCAGATAACCGGCAGCAAACACACTTACCAGTGGTGTTACGAAAAGATCCAGCATGGCAGGAACCACCTTGTGCAAACGCTTTTCGATAAAGCAGAGGACCCACACGGCAATAATCACCGGGATGACATGCCCCTGGTAACCCACCATATCCACATGGTAAAGCCCGAACCATACGGTTTGGGTCCGGAGCACCCCTTCTGTTGCCACTGTCCATGCATTTTGCAGGTCGGGATGAATCATAATCATACCGATGACTGCACCCAAAAAGGGATTCCCGCCAAAAGCCCTGGCCGCGCTGAAAGCAATCAAAATAGGCAGAAAGGTGTAGGCCGTGTTGGCAAACAGGTTGGCAAAGACATAGATAGAGCCGGAGGTATTGATATCCAGAAACCCGTTGTTGACCATAAAGTTGAGAGCCTCCATGATTCCCATGAGAAAACCGCTGGCCACAATCGCCGGGATAATGGGGACAAAAACATCACCCAGGGTTTTGATTGCCCGCTTGAACAGATTCTGTTTGGCGGCGGCTGCCGCCTTCACCTCTTCCTTTGACGCGGCGGTAAGACCGGAAACGGCAATAAATTCCTCATAGACCTTATTCACCACCCCGGTTCCCAGAATAATCTGCAGCTGGCCGGAGGCGCTGAACACCCCTTTTACGCCTTCAATGTCCTCCACAGCCTTGGCATCACACTTGGCGTTGTCTGCCAGCACCAGACGCAGGCGCGTGGCACAGTGGGCCGCGGAGATAAGGTTTTCCTTTTTCCCCACCTTTTCATAAATTTGCTGTGCTGTTTTTGCATAATCCATAATTTTTTCCTCTCTGATAAATTATTCTATCCCCGATCCGGGGTAATGCACACAAGATTTTGAATACGTATTCACAAACAGGCAAACGTGAATGCCATGCCTTGAAAAAATAAGCGCGGCACTGAAGTCTTCACTCCGTTCCGGTCCGTTCAGAACAAGCGCCAGTGGCGCTTAAGACCATTTCCCATGGAACTCAACAGGGACTCTTTTCGATGAGAATACGTATTCACATGGCTTCTAAAAAAAGAACCTTGTTTTTTGGCTCTCTTTTAGGAACTTTGCCTCGGGACAATCTGTCCATGAAGGGGACAGTCCCAGAGGGGGTGCTCCCCTGGATTTTCCATGCGGTACACCAGGCGGGAGACTGCTTTTTGCGCCATATGTCCAATGGGCTGGGAAACGCTGCTCAGGCCAGGATTCAGGTACCGGGCCATCATTGTGTCGTCAAAACCGATCACTCCCGCTTCTGCGGGAACAGCAAACTGCAATTCCCGCAGAAAACTAAGAATCCGCAGGGCATAAATATCATTTCCCGCAAAGACTCCCAGCCGCAGCTTCCGGCGGGGAAGATAAGCCCTCAGTTCCCGCTTCATCTGTGCATCATCCTGGTATACCATATTGGTGACAGCTTCTGCCTGCCCCCATTCCGATAATGCCTGGCGAAAGCCCACATATTTGCGGTCATAGTCCTTACCGATAAAGAGGAACTGCCGATATCCCTGCTGAATCAAATACCCGGCCACCATCTTTCCCGCTTCCGCGTGGTCTACATACACAGAATCCAGCCCCCTAGCCTGTCGCGTCACGGCTACCGCGGGCACCTCCAGTTCTTTGGCATATTCCTGCCATGCCTCGCTGGTTTCCCGGATAGGGACCGCCAGGATCCCGTCAACCCGGTACCTGCACATAACATCCAGATATTCCCGCTCGCTGTCTGTGTTGTAATTGCTGTTAAAAAGAATGATGCTGTAGCCTTGCTTCCTGGCTTCCGTCTCGATTGCCTTTGCCACATCTGCAAAAAATCCGTTGGAAATGTCCGTCAGCAGCACTCCTAACAGATGGGTCTTGCTGCCCTGCAGGCCCTTTGCCAGAATATTGGGCTGGTAATTGTGTTCCCTGGCACAGGCCAGAACACGTTCACGGATATCCGGAGCCACATTCATATTCCCATTCAGCACCCGGGAAACCGTTGGCTGGGAAACCTTGGTTAATCTTGCAATCTCTGTCATTGTAATCATGTGCTGCACCTTAGAATACGTATTCTCAACAAGCAAATTTACTATATCACACTTGATGTGAAGTTTCCATTCACTTGATTCACAAAAAAATGAGGGGGAATTTGTGAATATTGCTGATAGAAGATCGATACCTTCGGAAAAACGAAAGCCTGGCGGGAATCGGGTTCACCCTGTCTCCCGCCAGGCCCGAATATTCAGCGGAGCAGGAATACCTCCTGGCTTGTCCTTCCATGGGCAATGGCTTTATCATGGGTATCATAGTAGATATCAATCTTATGTCCCTGAATGGCAGAACCTTTGTCCTCCACCGTATAAACCGTACTGCCGATCCGCACTCTGCTGCCTAAGGGCAGAACGCTTAAGTCCGCGGCAATCGTGTGGCCTGCCTGAGGAACCTTGCCGGAGTAGGTGACTTTGTGACCGCCGCTGCATTTCTCACAGTTGCAGTAGCCGCTGATGGAAAAGACCCCCAGGGACTGACCGGCCTCGGAACCTGCGGAGGCTGTCTGGGAGGCTTCGGAAGAAGAACTCCCGGAAGCCTTTGCTGCTGTGTTTGCCGCATCCTTTGTTGTGCTTTTTCCTGTATCCCTGGCAGCGTTTTGGACGGCCTTGGAAGAGCCCTTGCTATAGCTTACCGTCTCGCCTAAGGTATAGTACTTGTCATCCTTTACGGTATATGCCTTTATCTTAAAATCACTGCCCTCAAACTCTGACCAGTCAATCTTTACCGAAAAACCGTGCCAGCCGTCCTTTAAGTCAGCCGCCAGATCTTCTCTGTACTGGTCCGCCGTCACGTGGAGATATTTGATGGGTTCTGACTTCCCTGAACGGAATATGTGGAGTTCTACCTGCTGTACATCATTGGTGTCCTCCGGGTTCCAGGCCCAGCCGGATATGGACGCAGAATCCACCCCTGTAATCTTTCCCCTGGCAGGCGCCCCAGACGAAGGAAATACCATGGCAAGCATGGTGATAAAGGATATGATTGCAAATGACCATTGTTTCCTGAAATTCTTTTTCATTTCGTTTGTGACACCTCCTGGTATGTGGATTATCATTACTGTTTTGCCGATTCGAGTTTCCTTGCTTACGGCAATGACCGGAACACCTGACATTGCTGTGACAGCCATGGTCAGAAGCCGGAACCCTCTCAGTTGTTACAAGATAGTTATTATTATATTACATAATTGTTAAATCGTCAAGTACTCCTCTCTAAGAGCTCACGGTAAACGCAAATTTTTCTGTTATCCTCGCCTCCCTTATATTTTCAAATCCAGATTTGCACCAACCTGCGTCTTGTCTTTCACAGCGGTTTTGCCCGCATCTTCTTCCTGAGCAGTTTCGATACTTGTTCGTTTATCTGTGTCATTCAGATAAATTGTTCCGTCTTTTCGCCCGGAGCTTGTCGCTCAACTTTAACGTACCGTCGTTTCTGGTTTGCATTCTGCAGTGATATTTTCCGTTCTTGTCAATATAACTGTGCTGGTACACTATGGTCCAGCCGCTGGCTTTCGTTAAGCTTTCTGTTTTGGGATCCTTCTGCATCTTTTCCAAAAGTTGGGGATTAACGGTCAGTGACCTGCCGCTTTTGGCTGATGAGCAGGAAGGATGGCCATAACAGCCCCCTTAGGAATGTCCGTCTTGAAAAAAGCATCTTCCGGGCCAGCATCACCAGTCCGAGCAGCAAAAAGGAAAAAGCCGCACACCGCACAATCTGAGTAGTGTAATATGCCGCACAAAAATCCAGGAGTCTGCCAATCCTTGACCAGTCAGGCATGGGATCCACCCTCTTTATCTGTGGATTCTGTCCCCCGCACCCTGCTTTTCTCTTTCACACATTCCTCCCTTGACCTCTGCAGATGTCAGAGGCTCCCCGCACGCATCGCCATTCGTCCAATATGGAGCTTTCCTGCTTCATACTCTTTTCTTATCGGCTGTCTGTTAAACTCTGAGGACCGGCTGTCTGTGGACTGGAAGCTCATGCACCATGACACGATAAAAGGCGGGGAAACCGGAAAGCGCACTGTCAAATCCTGTACGCTTTCCGGCTTCCCCGCCTTGATGCTCCTAATGGTTTCCCTGAAAACCAGATATCACCCAAAACTTTGCACCCGCTCCTCAAACTGCTCATAAAAATCCCGCCCGCTGTCAAAAGGCTGCAGATAAAACTCCTTCAGAATCTTCATGCATAAGGAACGCGCCAGTTCCCCGTCCGGTGCTCCGCTCACCTGCTCCTGCCGCTTTTTCAAAAAGCCATGCCACGCCAGCACAAACCCCTCATACCGATTAAACTCCGGCACCCCAATCCATTTGCGCACCTTGATTTTCCCCCGGTTCTTTCTGCGGCATTCCTGCACCTGCAAAAAATACCAAAACCCATCTTCCTCATAGAACCGTCCCAGAGGAAACATACGGCAAAACCCCGGGCGGAAGGCATGTACCAGGCAGCGTCCCTGACCGTCCAAAAAACCGCACCGCTCCTTCTCTCCCGCCATCTTTACATTCGGCAGAATCAGCCCGTCCACAACATTCAGTTCCAACACCGAAGCCAAAAGCTGCTCAAAGGTCACCGAGAGTCCCTTTACCAATTGATGCACGTCATAGGGATCCAGAACCACTGAGGTTCCCATCCCTTCACAGCAGGAAAAACATCCCTCGCAGCCGCCGCAATCTGCTTTCACCATGTCATTGGCACGATAGCGGCGGCCGTCAGAAATCTCTGCCAGGTCTATATGCCGTATCATCCCGGTTATTTCCCCAACAGGCCCGTCAGCTTTGACATGGCAGCCTCATCCCCCACCAGTGTCACATCCGGATGGAACTGCAGGATCGATGCCGGGATTTCCGGGGTCACCGGCCCGCAGAATGCCTTTGCCAACGCATCGGCCTTTGCCTCTCCGGACACGATAAGGAGGATCTTCTTTGCCTGCATAATATTGCCGATGCCCATCGTATAGGCCTGCCGCGGAACATCCTCTTCCTTCTCAAAGAAACGCTTATTTGCCTCAATCGTGCTTGCCGTCAGGTCAACGCAATGGGTCTCCTTCTCAAAAAACGAGGAAGGCTCGTTGAAGCCGATATGCCCATTGTTCCCCAGGCCAAGAAGCTGTAAATCCACCGGCCCTTCCCTGCGGATAATCTCGTTGTATTCCGCGCATGCCTTCCCGCTGTCCGGCTCCAGCCCGTTCGGCACAAACGTGCGGTTCTTGTCTATATTCACCTGGTTAAAAAGGTTTGTATCCATGAAATAACGGTAACTCTGGTCATTCTCCCCGGAAAGCCCTTTATATTCATCCAGATTCACTGAAGTTACCCTGGAAAAATCCAGTTCACCTGCCTGATATCTCCGAACCAGTTCCTGATATGCCCCCACCGGTGATGACCCGGTAGCCAGCCCCAGCACGCAATCCGGCTTCAGGATTACCTGTGCTGCAAGAATCCCCGCCGCCCGGCGGCTCATAGCCTCATAATCCTTTTCACAATAAATCTTCATTCCCTGATCTCCTTCCGTTTACTGTTTTCTTTATATTATAAGGGAAAAATGGGGCGTCCGTCAATGGCGCCCCACTTTCCTTTTTATCTTTTCATTCCCATTATCTGCAAAGCTTCTTAAATTCATCCGCCACAAACTGTACCTGCGGACCAATCACCACCTGCACGCTGGTCTTTCCGGGACGGATCACACCGGCTACCCCCGCTGACTTAATCTTCTTTTCATCCACCTTGGTAGTATCCACCACCTCCAGGCGCAGACGTGTGATACAGTTGTCAATGGAAGATAAATTCTCCTTGCCTCCAACGCCCTCCAGGATAATCTCCGCAATCTGGGTAAAGTTATCATTAGCCAGCGTTACCTTTAACTCATCCTCCTCATCATCCTCACGCCCAGGAGTTTTCAGATTCCAGGCTGTAATCGCAACGCGGAACACCACATAGAATACGGCAAAAGCAGCAATTCCCAAAGGAATAATCAGCAATGTTTTCTGCGCTGCCGGCAATGACGCGGAAAACAGCAGGTCGGTGGCACCGGCTGAGAAGGAGAATCCTGCACGGAAGCCAAGCAAAACCGTAATCGTAGTGAAAACTCCGTACAGCAATGCATAAACCACATACAGAGCCGGAGCTAGGAACATGAATCCAAACTCAAAAGGCTCTGTGACGCCGCAGATAAATGCACAGACAGCGGCCGAAGCCACCAGGCCTACTGCCACATCCCTTTTCTCAGGTTTGGCACAATGTACCATAGCCAGAGCTGCTCCCGGAATACCAAACATCATACAGGGGAAGAAGCCCGACATGTACATTCCCAGAGACCAGCTCACATCTGCCGAGGTCTCGCCGGCCCAGAAATGGCCCAGATCCCCCAGTCCGATGGTATCAAACCAGAAAACATTGTTCAGGGCATGATGCAAGCCGGTAGGAATCAGCAGACGGTTCAGGAACGCATAGATACCGGCTCCCACTGCATCCATCCCGATAATCGCATTACCCACAGAAATCAGCACACCAAACACAATCGGCCAGATAAACAGCAATACCACAGAGGCCAGAATCGAAACCACGCCTGCCACGATTGCCACACACCGCTTGCCGCTGAAAAATGACAGCCAGTTGGGCAGTTTCGTTCTCTTAAAACGGTTGTAGCAGGTGGAACCAATGATACCGGACAGAATTCCGATGAAAGGATTGGCAATCTTATCAAAGGCCAGAACCTTATTCGGATCCTCTGCGATTGCCGGCATCAGGGTGGTCACAAAGCCTGTGGACAGCAAGGTTGTTATCATCAGCCAGGAAGCCAGAGCCGCCAGACCGCCGGTTCCGTCATTGTCCTCTGCCATCCCGACACCAACACCGATTACAAACAGCAAGGCCATGTTGTCGATGAGCGCTCCGCCCGCCTTTACCAAAAACAACCCCAGCTTGGGAAGGAAGCCCACAATGTCGCCGCCCTGCATGGAAGCCGGGCAGAATAAATAGCCAAATCCCATCAGGATACCGCAAATGGGGAGACACGCCACGGGAAGCATCAAAGCTTTCCCAAGTTTCTGAAGATACTTCATACATATCCTCCTCTCCATAAATAAAAAATTTGGTAGTTTATTATAAAAATCTGCACTTCAACGCAGACTTTCATTCACCTGTCATATTTTTATACGTAATTAATTCACCATGTACCCTCTTGTTTTTCTGTTGATTGGTTTCCTCTCAAGTACATATACTTGCGCTTTCAGCTTTTGTACAACTTTACTATTTTTTTTGATGTGTCATCTATTATATCAGTCGTATTATACAATGTCAATATATTCTCTTTATATTTTGTTTATATTTTTTAATGTTTTTTATGTTTTATTTATTTTCGTTCATTTTTTGTTTATTTTTATTATTGGTTCCAGTCCATGTTAGACATATGTCACTGACACATAGCAGCCCTCGCGACATCTACTCTCCTTTCTTCCGGATTCCGGAAAAAAAGAGCAGGATACCTTTTTAGATTTCCTGCTGCATATCCTTTCTGTATTTTTTCAGAAGATACAATTTCCCCTGTTTCTTTTTCCCCCGGGAACCGTTTTTTCCCTTCCATCCCCAGCTGTCTGAGAACCGCCTGATAGTAAGTGACAATCCGTCTCCTATATTTCTTTTCCCGCTTCGTTTTTGCTCTGTGACAAAGACAGATCAAAGCCTGAAGCTTATCTTCTATCGAACCTTAACCGTTATGGACGATCTCTGCCTGTTTCATCACAGTCAGCGAAGATTTTTTCCTTAACACTTCACGAATCACATCTGATCGGATCCAGATGCAGATATCAAATTGCTCTCTTTTATTCATAAGACAGCCGGATCCTCCCCTTCAGCTCCTCCCTAATATTCAGCTTCCAAAACCCCTCCCGGTTCTCCGTGTGGATGGGGATAATGGCCTCCCTGGGCGAAACCCGGTTAATCACCTCTTCAATCACCCCTGCCGGGGCATGCCCGCTGGTGTGCATAGGAACAGCGTGATATCTGCGGACAAACTCATGAAGCTCTTTGTCATATGCTTTCTGGGCCGGATTCACATATCCCTCCCACATGGAGTAGATTACAACAGGCTTTAGATCCGCAAACCGTCTAATCCATTTCTCATACCCCGGCTCCCCCTTAATCACGGTCACAAAGCCGTTCTTTCTCATCCACTCCTCCTGGGTCATCCCCACTCCCGGCAGAACGAAGTCAAACCGCACTTCATAGGCATATTTAAAATCATAAAAAGGGGCTGCCCTCCCGGCTGTCTCGCGGAAAGTCTTAAGCTGGGAATACACATAAGAATTCCCGTACATTCCCATGCCGTAAAAGGTGCCCGCATGATAAAAAGAAGCCAGGGAGTCCAGATTGGTGGAAGAACAGATCAAAAATACATGTCGGTGGTCTTTAAACAATTCTTTCGCTTCTTTATAAAGTTCGGCCTCGGAATAGGCCTTTTCCCCCGCCCTGCTCATCATGGTTCCTTCTGTAATCAGAATATCAACAGGACGTTTCCCATGGCGGACAATATACTTCTCGATCACCCCAAACAATGCCTTCCCCCGATACCCGTGATTCCGATAATCTCCTGTATGGAGAATGGTCTTGTCCGGCGTCTCAATCAGAAACATATAGGCGTCATAGGCCGAATGATCCACCAGATAGGGGGTCACCCGGATATCTCCCACTTCTATGGGACAATCCGCTTTCAGGCATCTCACTCTGTCCTCATCCAGAAGCACTGCCAACTGTGCCTCTTTGTGCAGTGCCCGGTTGATATTGATCAGCACCTGCCTTGAGACGCTGCCCATATAGAGGGGAATATGGGCGGGAATCTCCATAAATCTGCCCATATGATCCCCATGGTAATGGGTAAAAAATACGGCGTCCACCTTCTCCTCATCCCAGGAAAGTTCCGCCCTTATTTCCTTCTCCCCTTCCTGCCCAGGGAGATTTTCCCCAAAGTCAATACAGATTTTCGCCTGACTTGTGGAGACAAGGACCACACACCCGCCGATCTGGTCTCCCTTAAGCACCTTAACCTTTGTTCCCATCCATACCTCCTGTCTCCTGAAATGTGTTCCCATGCAAAAACCATTTTACAGCTTCAGACACAGTAAAACCCTGAACGCACTTGCTGTCTGCAGGCTCCCTGTGAACGTAACCATAAAATTTCTCACCAGGTCCCGTCTACAAAATCATCATCAATTTCCTCCCTCAAAGGCCTGCACACCAGGACAAAGCTGTCCTCATCCCAGGAAAAGCAATGGTCAACGGGGTCATAGAAAACCTGATACCCCATATTGCGCAGCATTTCAAAATCCCTCTGCCTCGTCCGCTCCGACAGGCCGGGAAACATCCGGTTGTAGGAATCCTTTGCCGTAAAATACTCCCTTACGTCCCCATCTGCCGCATTGTCCTTCTTTTCCCACAGAGGGATATCCGCGTTCTCCAGCCCGGACATCAGTCTTCCCAAGCGGTTCAGCCTTTTTAAATGAGCCTTTTTGCAGGGCGCCGCCTTCTCATTGAATTCTGGTATCTCTGTAATAAAATACCCCTTCCCCTTTCTGGAATATTTCACACTGACCAGGCCTGCCTCCCTCAGATCCGCCAAATCACGCTGCAGAAGGCGCTTATTGTAGGGAAACACCTCACAGATATTGGAAAACTGGGCAATGGCATACCTGCATATCACTTCATAAAGCCGCAGCTGGCGTTCCAGCCGCGGCATTTTTTCCTTTTCCTTCATAAAAATTTCCTTCTGGCCCCCGATGCCATCTTTTTTATCTTTTTCCTGAACTGATCTATAGTTTCCTGATTCTCCCGGCGGATATCCAGAGAAAGGTATCTCTTCTCCATATTCTCCGGCAGTCTTCCTCTCACCTCCATAATTCCCATATCCCCGGCTTCTCTCCATACCATATAAGACCAGGTCTCCTCCACAACCTGAAAATCGCTGCCTGAGCGTGATACTTTAGACATACAAAGCGTCACAGCAAACCCATCCGTGCTGAATTGATCCAGGATCTCAAAGTTTGGCTCACATTTTTCTTCGTAATTCCATACCTGAATTCCTTCCTGTCCATCTCCCATCTGGCTTTCGATGCGTTTCAGTTCCTCCCAGGCTGCTTCCCTGCGTCTTAAGCATTCCGCTTTTATCTCCGGCTCTCCATTATGCTTTTCCTCCCTCCGGTCGTAATACCGAATCCTGCCCTCCAGCTTCTTCTTTTCCCCTTCCAGTCGCTCTTTCACACATTCCCCGAATCTCTCCCGAAAATACGTCTGAGCCTGCTCTTTGCTTCCTCTTTCACTTCCTGCCACTTCTCTCTTCACTGCCAGACATAAATAGTTCATTCATTACCTCCCAGATAATAAAAATAACTTCTCGTTGTCAATGTGCGTCTTTGATAGTGGCAATATATCACATCCTATCTATATACAGCGTCAATAGTATGACGTGTCAAATACTCTCTCGTATTGATACCTCGTTACTGTTCACGGGGGCCCCGTGAACGTAACAGTAACGATGCCTCCTCTGACCCCTTACCATGCCTCCCCTGTAAGTCCGGCCAGGATCAGCATCCTGTCCATAGCCTCAAGAATATCCTCCAAATGATAGGCATACTCTCTATTGCGGCTCCACTCCTCCTCCACCAGTTCCCGCTGTCTCTCATCCATGTTTTCCAGACAATGCTTTCTGACAGATTCCTCTGCAAAGGCCGTCCCCGCCGCCAAAGTCTTGTAATCCAGTTCCCTCATGACATACCGGAGCCTTTCCGGCCCCACTCTTCCGAATATCCGGTTAAAAGCCGTCTTGACGGAACGTTCCTTTTCAAAGCTCTTCTTTGCCCGCTCTTCCCTTTCTGCCCGTTCCCTCTCCCCCTCTTTCTTTGTCCACTCATGACAATATCTGTCATAATCCTCCAGCCACTGCTCCGGAACCAGAACCCGGAACATAAGAAGAAATCTCTCCGGCTCCACTCCTTCCAATATGCTCTTTCCGCCTGACAGATAAATCATTGCCACATACCACTCATAGCCGGAACACCCCTTTTCTTTTGCCTGCGCCAGAATTTCTTCCTCCGCCTCGTCCCAATCCGGGGCATCCACGATTCTGCGTATGATGTGAAACAGCAGTTCCTTTAAGGGCATATCCCCTTTCGCCATGGAAACCGCCAGAGCAATATTTTCTCCATCCTCTCCCCGGCTTTCCTCCTCCCACATCTCTGTCACCTCATCCAATGCCAAAAGCCCACTCTCTTTTGCCGCAAAGCTGCATAAGCACATAAACTGCATCGCCGCAAATATCTGCTCTCTGTGCCGCTCAAAAGCTTCCTTTGCGTATGGTAACGCTTTCCTTTTCAAAATCTCCAAAGCTTGTTCCATTCTTTTCTCCTATATCTATTTGACCCTGCACCACAGCATCCCATAGTATTCTGTCACAGATCTTCCCATTATCTTTTCCAGGGAAGCACAAACCATTTTGTAATGCTCACTCATACCCTTTTCATCCCTGTCCAAACCTCCCTCCGGCCATACGGCCCAAAGCATCCCCTCAAGTCTTTCTGCCAGCCTTTTTCCATTGGACGGATAGAAATCCACCATCCATTGTTCCATAATTAACATCTGTTCTTCCCCGGATAAATACGGAAAAAGCCGCTTCTTTAACCTGCTGTCCCCATAGACAAACAACTCCGCCAGTCCGCGGATTTTGGTGATTTTCCCTGCCTGAAGGTCTGCTTCCTGACTCAATTCCTCCGACTCCCCATATTCATACGCTTCAAACTGAGCCGCGACGAACTGCCCGAATTCTTCCTCTGCCATCTCCTCCATTTTCTTATGAAAAAGCTCCAGAACCGGAATCCCCCCTTTTTCCTCCTGCATGTTCTTTAACCTTCGGTTCCGCTCCTCCAAAGCCCTTTTTATGGCGTTCATTCGGCTCCGCTCCAAGTCCCCCAGGCATCGAACGCAAAAGCCCCGGTAACTGTCCTCTTCCTCCTCAGGGATCCAATGGGCCAGACGCTTCAGAAAATGCTCTGCCTCACGGAAATCTCCCCGGAAAACATGATAATTGATTCCACACTGAAATTTACCCATCTCCAAAAGCCCAAGGAAATAGACTGCCTCCTCAAAAGCCCGGTAATCCCTGTAGGAATCCGTCATCATCTGTGTCTCCATAAGCCCTGTCCAGGTTTCCGGATTATACCGGTAATCCTTTATCATAAGATCAATCCCCTGACAAAGAAAATTTTTAAGAGGGATCCCTTTCTTTGCACAATCCTTTACCAGTTCCCCTCTTAATCTCCACAGTTCTTCCCGCCGCAGATCATAGTCGCGGCGCTCTAAAAATGTCTTCTCCCACCATTCCTTAGAATCGCCTTTCCTCACAGGAATCGCCCGCCTGCTGCCCCAGTCCTCCTGGTTCTGGAGAAACTCTGCGCAGAAACAGGCCGCCTCTATGGCTCTGTAAACCTCTTCCCTGTGGTTCAAAAAAGCCTCTTTTCCGTAATCCTTTACGGCGTTTTGTACCGTCTCGCCTATCTTTATCATAAAATTCCGCCCCTCTTCTTCCCGCACCTTTCCTGCAATTCTTTCACATACTTCCGTCTGCCGTCATATGGCTCCTGCACCTTTCCCGGCTGACGGTCTCTTAGAATCCTTGCAAAACAGCTTTTGTCCCTGCAAATCAGCTCTCCCAACTCCCCCAGCCACTCTTCATTCTCCGCAAATTTTCCCTCCTGCCGCCTTAGGAACTGGATAAAAGGCAGGACAAACTCTCCGCCGAAAGTAATGGACGTATAGTTATTCAAGGGGATAACCCCGATTCCCACACTCGGGCTTCCATGGAGACTATCAGAATACAGAAGCCATTGCTCATCCTCTTTGAGAAATTCCCCTTCCCACGGCTCCGCCCTGCTTACCACCACACCCTTTACAGACGGAAAAAAAGGAGAGGAAATGGTCTCCACAACCGTTCCCGAAGAGTAGGGAAGCCTCATGTAATGATAGTTCATGGGGCCGAACCAATAATCGCTTCTTGTGACAGCCTCCGCGGTCTCCGGCAGACAGTACAGGATCCTTCCCTCCGGATTTAAGATCATGTTCCATTCCCGTTCAAAGTATCGGCTGCCCCTCCGGTGAAATTTCCCAAGAACACCAAAAAAACATTCCGAGGCAAGGTCATATCTGTCCGCAGCTTCCCTTATCTGCTCCTTGATAAAATCAATCCCATCCACGGGGCTGGTAAAGATTCTCTTTTTCAGAAACTCCTCTTTCCGTCCATGACAAAAAATATCAGCCTCATAACGGTTTCTGAGTCCTCCGCCGTGATAGATGATCTCTTCCAAGGTCTCTCCTATATCAATTCGTTTCTCCAAGATCTCCAAAGCCTGGCTTTCCCCAAGATGAGGCAGGCTCTGCGCCTCCTTCCTAAGCCCCCGCAGGCCCTCCAGCTTTTCCTCCAAAGTCCTGTGGGGCGCCGAAAGGATGCAGTTCGTCTGCTCCGCAAGGTTTAAGGGCGGTCCGGCGGACAGCCATGAGGCAATGTCCGGCGAATAAATCCATCGGTTAAAATCTATCATAGGTTCTGCCTCCTTTGTTGTGGATTCCAATCTCTGACGATTACCTATGCCGGATTTCGTTCCATATAAGATATAATCTGCCCTTCCGTCACCGTCTCCCTTCTCCCTCTGTCTGTCAGCTCAAATATGTGGTTCCACAAGGCGGCCCCACGTTTTTCATCCCCGTTCACATACCGGCTCACCGACTCCAGCAGGCATTCCTCCTCTGGGAGCTGTCCATGGAAGGAGGATAAACGGTAAAGAGGGGACATCCGCGGTGAATGGCATCCCGGAAAAACGTGTCCATGCTTCACTGCTCCTGTATCCCATGTTCCATCCCGTTCCCGATACAGTGCCTGGAGACAACAGCAATCACTGTTGTCCCCCACTTCCAGAATGACCCCATGGCTCACAGGCCCAAAAGGACGACAGTCGAAGGTCACTATATCCCCTGCGTGAAAAGGAACAGGCAGGTTCAGATCATCATAGCCGCTAAAATCAAACCGTTCCCAGACAGGTAAATCCTCGCAGCAGCAGTAGCACACCTTGTAGTCCATCACGATGTAGCTATAGTCATTGTTCAGCCGCCCGCCTCCGTCTGGCGTCCACTTTTCAACATAAAAAGACCAATTCAGACGCTCCTCCTCATCCGCATCATTTCCCAAATATTCCTGAATTGTCCCAAAAATATGTTCCCATGTGAGGAATGCTCCCACTGTTTTCTCCTCAATCTGGGCCATATCTTCTTCATAGCTGCAAGCAGTCACGTAAAAGAACTCTCCCGGCTTCGGCCTCATCTCCTGAACGAGTCTGGAGGCCAGGCCTGCTAAGTCGGAGAAGAAGCCGTCCTTCCCGCCCTCGGCCAACAACAGGAACAGATCCCGCTTCCGCTCCAGTGAAATCGGCGCGCCTGCAACAGCGTCCGCTATCCTATGCCGGAAAAGGGGAAGCTTTTCGGGAGGCGCATCGTCAAACCCGCCGCAGCGCTCCTGGGGAGAAACATCATCACCGAAAGGGCATCGCGCAAGATAAGACGCCATCTCTGCAGACGGAAAAATCTCCTTCATAATCGGGCCAATGTCTTTTATCCCGTTACACATAAAATTCCTCCTATGAGAGTTCCCCCGTGAGCTGTTCCTCCCCGCCTGTCTTTGGAAACAACATCTTCCTGTCATCATCGAAATACAGTGTCTGGTCATGGCTGGTCACCATCCAGACATTCCGCTCAAGCTGTCTGGGAAACTTACTGCGGATCTTTTCCACATCCCCCTTTTCCCAGCCAGTGACAGCAAACATAAGCTCCGCTTCGTCAAAGCTTCCGGCACCTGGCACCGGTTCCTGAATAAGACCCAGCCGCAGTTTTGAATCCCATATACTGCGAATGGTTTTCACCAGATAAGCCTCGCCCCCCGGCCCCCTCAGAAACTTTGTGGTTTTGTTATAGTGGGCCTGGAGTCCGCTTTTGTTGCTGAAGGCCTTTGTGCCGTGCTTCAGCTCCACAATAAGGGGGATATATCGTTCCCCTTTCCGGTACACGGCAATCAGATCCATTCGGCCAAGTTCCCGATGTCCCGGAATCGCCAGTTCCATATCCATGGTCTGGCAGCTTCCGCAGGAAAATGTATTGGACTTTGCCAGTTTCTGCTGGACACTCCGCTCCGCCTTAGGGTGTTCCTCAAACCAGGCATCCATAATCCCCTTCAGTGCCTCCAGCCGGTCAAGCCACTGGCGCGGATCTTTGGATTTGATCTTGAGCCATGCCTCCAGTTGTGCAAACGGTTCTTTCGAGGTTTTTTTCAAATCTAAATATTGGGGGTCAAAGGTAAAGGTCAGGTTTTTCTGGCAGAGGTTAAACTCCAGCTTAAGCATAGACCCGCCGCGATAATAGCAGCTCAAATAGTTGCAGCGAACCTCCAGGCAGCAGTCGTGGTCGCCCTTAATATGGTCCAGTAACGCCTGCAGCCCCTCATCCTTTCTGATCATATCAAAACAGTCAGAGTCAAGGCCCCGGCAATCCATATTCTTTTTCATCATGTTTCTCCTTTCTTTTCTCCTAGACAACTAAGTCTTAAAAGCTTCCTGTCCTCTTCCCTATAACTCCTGCAGTAACGCTCCCGCAGCTGCCTATCCTTTCCGTCCAGCAGAAAAAAAGCATAACCGTTAAGCAGCAGTTCCTTTCCCGTTCCCTTTCTTCTGCCTCCTTCTTTGAAAAACCGTTTTCCAATCGCTTTCCCCGATCCCAGGTATTGATATAATCAAGGACAAAAGGCTTTTTGTCATAGCTGCCCCAGTGATACACCAAATCTCCCCGGCAAAAAGGCGTGGGAATGTCTATGCACATCTCCTGACAAATATCCTAAAAAGTCAGCACTTCCGAGGGAATCCTCATCCGCGCCGTCCTCATCCTCATAAAATGAATCTTCTTCATACCCATAGAAATAGACGCAATTCTTCCCATCCTGAAAAGCTTCCATGCGGTTTTTCTGTGCATTCACATACTTCCTCAAAACATGATGCAGGCTCATCTTTGTCCCCTTTCGGCGATCCGAGAAAACCTCTTCATCTGCCGTAGTTTCCATCAGCTCCTGCCATGCCCACAGCTTCTCCTTTAGAGTCCTTTTCCTGCTCTGCCAGATCAAATATGCCATTTCAGAAGCACAAAAACCATAATCCAGCTCCTGCAAATGCTCCCTGATTGCCAGAGAATCGATAACGGGATAAATGTCCATGTTTCCTCCGTTCTGTGCGGGATTCTCATATATATCGGCTTTCTTATATTTACTGAAGATAAAAAATCCTCTCATCCTCCAGCCTCAAACAAGCCAGCCTCCCTTCCGGCTGAATATCCTTAAACCCATAACCGCAGTCCAAATCATAAAAAATGCAGTCCGTCTCTTCATCATAAGCCCGGTATACCTTTCCATGATTAAAAGGAAGCTCATATTTTGCCGTTGTGGGGGTATGGCCTGCCAGAATCATCCCGTGCTCCACTCCGCCGTATAGATAAGCATCGTCTCTGGCTCTCAGGTAAAAATCTTCCAATGAGTCATAGGTATGGTCCGTCTCCACACCTTCCAGACATGCAAGGCTCTCTATGTAACCGCCATGGACGATGATGCACCTTCGCCCATTCATCACAGTCTCATAATAATAGGGCATTTTCCCTATACACGCTGCCCACACTGACAACTGTTCAAATGCCGTCCTTCTTTTCTTAACAAGATCTCCTATGGTCCCATACAAATCAAAATAGGATGTTATCTTTCTGACCGTCCCGTACACGGATATGGTATCCTCCACACTGGCAGTATCCATGCCCCATTTTCGAAAAATCATTCCCATGGCTTTCACGCAATAGCGAAACTCCTCATCATGATTCCCCCTGACCAGGATGACATTTTCCCCAGGACTTTCGATCCACCTAAGCATCTCATAACTCTTCGGCCCCCTGTCAATATAGTCGCCGGCACAGATCAGCCGGTCGCTGGCGGAAAATCCGATTTTACGGAACATTTTTTTCATCCCGTCATAATGACCATGAATGTCTGTCATAGCATAAGTGCCTATCTTATATCCCTCCTGTTCCTCGGGATGATCTCCCTGAATCAGCACAGCAGCTCTCTATTTTCCCTCAAACGTTCCATGATATCCATCACTTTATTCACACTGGCAAACAGTTTCTCTTCATCAGAAAACGCCCACTTCACCCCTTCCTCCTCCACCACATCCCGATACCGTGTGCTGAGATTCTCAAGAACCCTTGTCCGTGTTCCCTGTTCAAAAGCATATACACAGCCGGCTAAATCCCGGCAATCCACATCACGCACCAGTCTCTGCAGGCATTGATCCGGCAGTTCCTTGATTTTATTCTCCAACAGCCGTATCACTTCCTGCACTTCCTTCTGTTTGAACGTTGGACACAAAGCAGAAAACTTCTCCCTAATCTCTTTTTTATGCAGCCGTTCCTGCTCTTCTTTCCTCTTACCCATCAGCCTCTCATACTCTTTTCGCTGCTTTGCGGGCATCAGGCTTAACAGAACCTCCATAAGCAGTTCCTTACCTTCCAGCCTTTGAATACCGATCATTCCTCTCAAATGCAGATAATTCACCATGGCCTCCCCGCCTTCCGGCTCATTCATCCAGTATTCATTGGTTGCGATCTCGATGATCCCTTTCGGGCTGACCTCCTTTGCCGTTAACAAAATCAAATGCTTCAAAAAATCTGACACCGCCGCTTCTGCTGCCTCTTCCATCGCAAGCAGCCCCCCTGCCCGCCTGGTATCATAAAGCTCCATAACCGTATCCACTGCGTCCCCCAGCTTCTTTGACCCACACTTATCTTCCCTCAATTTGCAGATTGCGTTACGTCTCACATCATCCAGCCATCTCTCCACCATATCTCCTCCATGATAAATTTTGCTTCTTTTAATTATTGTATCCTCTTATCATCTTCATGGCAATGATAATGAGCGGAATTGTCCACGATTACCCGAACATCCAGCCCTTTAAGATGAAACATGTTTACAATATCCCGCCAAAATCCCTCGTACCGGATAATGTTTATATTGAGATAGAGCAGCGCCCTGCCGTCCGCTATCTCAACCCTCCCCCTTGGAAAATAGTTCCACCCATATTTTCTTAAATCTTTTCGGTGCTTCACAAACGACGCCCAAGTTTCTTTATGATTATATGCGTTCCCCTTCCTGGAATTAAAATCCGGATTCCCTGACACCTCCCCTTCCCTGTCACAAGAAACAGGAAAGGCAATCATCTCTGCCTCCGAAAAATCGCACTCATCCCTTTCATTGAACCCGCAGATAAACCAGAAAATACCCTTTGAAACATGTTCCCCCATGATCAAAAATCCTCCCTTGCCCTTATCGGTAAGCTGCCTGAAAAAATATCAGTTCCCGGAAATGCTCCGGCTATCCACAGCCCTTCTCCCGCTCCTCTCCCCGCTGGAAAAAGCCGCTCCATCCGAGGCCCTGTAATCCGCCCGCCTCCTGCTGTTATCTTTTTTAAGCTTCAGTTTCCCAAAGGCATCATCTACCTCCTGGGGTATGGCCGTCATCATCTCATATCCCGTCCCCTCCCTGTCCTGTTCCTCAAACGATTCATAAACCCCCACACAAAATCCGTCTCTCCAACAAAACTCCTGGCTTTTGCTTCCCCCGTATGCCTTTGCCCCACGCTCCATAAACCGAACCAGATATTCCGCCAGCAGCAAAACAGCATTGGCATCCTCCTCAAATCCCACAAAACAGATACAGGGAACCGGCTTCTGCCGGTAAAAATCCCGGCACCGGAAATTCTTTGCCAAAGCCGCGGCCAGCATCAAATGATGCCGGGTAAGGGGGATACTCCTGAATCGCAGTTCCTTTATCACTACCCCTTTTTTTATGACCTCTTTCTGTTCATTTGCCCCCATGGAAATATGGTATTTCATCATCAGCCTTCTGGCCGCCTGCACAGCGGCCAAAGCCTCGTTCTCATTATCGCTCTCCGCCAAAGCCAAAAGACTTTTAATCTTGCGTCTTACCACTTCCCTATCCAATATTCTGCCCTCCCCTGTCGCTTAAGGTTAAGCAAATCCCTGTTTCATCTTAAAACAACTCTGTAATACTGTTCCGGATAGCTTCCTCATCCACATAAATAGGAGTATCCGGGTCTACCTCAGGAGGAAGTTCTATGGTTTCGTACCATTCCGCTCTGCTTTCAATTGCTTTCTTCTGAAACAATAATCTCAAAACACCTGAATTGTCTGTTATTCTCTTGTTTTTATAATCGCTTTCCATCTTTATAATTTCCATGTTCAACATATCAAGGGTCTGTCGTTCCTCTGGTGTAAATTCTCTGGTATGTCTGATTTTTTTAATCTTGGGTT
Source organism: Lachnospiraceae bacterium (assembly GCA_910575255.1). Lineage (GTDB taxonomy): Bacteria > Bacillota > Clostridia > Lachnospirales > Lachnospiraceae > Brotaphodocola. The sequence goes on from CAJTEM010000002.1 coordinate 140,313, forward strand.
TCCGTTTCTCTTCTTCCTTTTTATATGCGGCCCGTATGGCTGCCTCCTGCCGGTTCTTAATTGCCTTTTCTTTCACCTCCGCCCAAAATCCCTTTTTCTCACCTTCTCCCGTCTGACCGGAGGGTTGGGACTGCCCTGCCTGTATTCTTTGCGCCGCCTGTACCGCCCGCCTTGCCTCCTGCTGCCCTCTCTCTGTTGCCTGGCCTGCCTCCTGCTGCCCTCTCTGTGTTGCCTGGCCTGCCTCCTGCTGCCCTTTTTGCCTTTCCTGAGGCTGTATCGCCTGCCTTGCTCCTGACAGATTCGCCTGCCCTGTATCCGCTTTTTTCTCCCCCTCGTTTTCTCTCCCCTTAACCATCTGGAAAAAAGCAATACAGATATCCACAAACCATCCAACCCCAAACAATCCACAAGTAAAAAGCCAGATGAATCCTGTCACATATTTCTTCTGCATAAACCGGTGGATCCCCAAAAAGCCCCCAAAAAATGTAACCAAAAAATTAACCATGCCCCATTACCCTCCTGCTTCCTGATTTTCCATAAGCATAACATCTGCAATTCTATTAGTCAATATAATGCTTCTTATAGTGTATCTCAACCATCCGTCATATGATCTTTACAGGCACATGCAGGTTTACTCACGAAATATAATTAATCTTATCCGGCTCTGTGAGATAACCGATCCACTCAATAGTATGAAGCCAGCTCTCCAGTCTCCTGTCCAGTTCTCCCGGCTTTGTCTCTATCAGTTTCCGGTTCAGAAAAATCTCTCCCTTTTCATTAATATCCGTTCTCCCCATAAACAAACTATCCGACTGGTAAGCCTGTGGGATTGCCTGGGTAATATGGCCATCCCCATCCTTTTTCAAACAGATCCTCATAAAAGGATCCATAATCAGGTCGCCTCCGTAATCCTTCTTCTGGCACATCTCGACCAAGACAGATTCCTCATCCTCATCCCCGATACAAACCATAAAATCCCATTGGCCCTCTTTCTTGATTGTAGCTCCCGCAGGACCCACAGCCCTTAAAATTTTTTCCATTTTCTTTCCGTTTTCCATTCTGATTCTCTTCATAAAATTTTCTCCTTCCCTATAAACAATCCTCGCCGAACTCATAGAGGATATCATTGACCTCCGCCACGGAAATCCCCCGCACAATTCCGAATATGACAATAGAATCCCTCCGATTTCGCGCATCCAGGCAGACCATACGTCCAATCCGCAGCAAATACTGAGTTTCCTCCAGATTCAGTTTCATAGCCAAAGCAATGCACAAAACCACGTTCCTGCCCGGATTTTTAATTCCGCGAAACACCTGATAAATATACTCCCCCTTATTGGACCTGTCAGCCACCTGCGACACCCGCATCCCCTTCTTTTTCAGCAATTCTTTCAAATGCGCACAAAGCGGAATATCCAAAAACTCCTCCGCATTAGAAGCAAGATATTCCGCCATATTCTTCCCCTCCATAATCTCATTTACCAGTTCCTCCGTATTCTTTTTCATCAGCGCCTCCTGTCCGCCTTTATCATAATACTTCTTTTAGTTTATATAATACTTCTTTTAGTTCATTCATCAAGTCTTTTTATCCGTGTATACTAACATAAAAGGGCACATTGGTTTTAAGGAGGTTTTCATGAACGATTCCATCAATTATCTTGAAATCGGGGCAAGAATCCGCAGGCAGCGGGAGCAGATCGGTCTGACCCAGGAACAGCTGGGGGAGGCTTGTGATTTGTCAACCTCTTTTGTAGGCCACATCGAGCGCGGTTCACGAAAACTATCCGTAGAAAGCCTGTTCAGAATCGCATCCGTGCTGGGCATCAGCGCTGACTCCCTGCTCTTTGACCGCATGGAACAGGAAACCGTTCTCCCTCCGGAGATTGCCTCGTTCTTAAAAGGAACCGATCCGGCCAAAAAAAACCAGTTCTGGCGTACCGTAAGAATACTGGCCGGTCATATTGAGGACATGTAAAAGCAATCACTTTCTATTTATTATATACCCTCCAAACCGCTTTGTACTGAACCGCCGGTACAATCCCTCTCCATGTACCCCATATAGTTATACCAACTCCCGTCAAATCCAAATTCTTTGCACCACACGCCAAACAATGGCTCCAAAAAAACAGGTCCCTTAAATTTTCCAGCTGTCCGATGACAAAGGAGGCTTTCTTCTCCAGTCCTCCCGGATTTCCTTTGACAGAATCCACTCATAGATATTCCATTCCGCAGATAAGCCGTTGCTTTTCATGCTTTGTTTCCCTCCTTTTTCCCTGAAGTATTGGTTTTACATGGGAATCATAGCACACGCGAATTGTGTAGAACGACAGATATATGACGTATCAAAATAAGTGGTTAGGATCTTATTTAACCCCGTGGGATACCTCCGCGTTTTTAAGGAACAGCATTTTATCAATCATCGTAACCCAAAAACGGACGCACTGCAGTCCACATTCATTGTGAAATGCAATACGTCCGCTAAAACAGATGCACTGTTCCTTATAATCTGCAAATCTCTTCCGCCTTACAGGCTGAAAATTTATCCTGCGCGAAACATATGACTAATTAGTGCGGCGGCCCCGGAGTATGGATTACATACTCACAGGGAAGCTTATATGCGTTTGTGATTTTCGCCTTCCCTGTTTCACATCCGCTTAAGAGACGGCACTCTTCCAATAGTTCCGGGCCCGCGGCGCGGTGGATTGCCCCGTCCACGCCCCCGCCTCCAAGCAGGCTTGTATTTGCGGCGTTTACAATGGCATCCACATCATGCTCCCCCGTAATATCGCCTTTTGTGGCAATAAATTCTGTCTTTGGCCCTTCCCTGTCCATGCCATCTTTCCAACGCATATAGATGTATTTCCGGATCCAGTCCGGATCCCCATAACGACTATATTCACTCATCTGGCAGCCATAGCACAGGTCGTCCGCCATCTCAAGGATCACATCGGAAAGCTCCAGATTCTTCTTCCATTTTTCCTCTATCGCCTCATAGCCGCAAAGCGCCCCCAGAATATTTCCCGTAACCGCTCCCGTTGAATCGCTGTCGCCGCTGTGGTTCACAGCCGCTGCCACTCCTGCAGAAAAATCGTCCTGATATTTCAGGGCACAGTATATGGCGATGCCAAGCGTCTCTTCCGCTACCCACCCCTCGCCAAGCCTGTGGATATTGTCAAGGTCGCCCTCCCCGTTTTCGGAAAGCGCAACGGCAAGCTCCATCATTCGGACAAGCGTGCTCAAATAAGGCTCACCGGAAAACAGCTTGGCCATTGTCTCCTTCGCTTCCAGCACATTTTCCTTCAGCGTCATTTCACGCCCTGGACAGACAATGCGGTTTATGATATGAACAAGGGCAGAAGCGCTCATATAACCAAGCGGATGTCCGTGGGTGATTGCCGCAATTTCCGCGCCTTCCCTGTCAAGCTCCTTTAACTCCCCATGGAAGTTATGCCACAGCCCCAGCGGCGCCACCCGCATGATTCCGCCGCAGCCCTTGCTGTTGTTTTTCGGGTCGTTCATGCAGCCCGGAGTTCCTCCCTTAAGGGCGGATATGCAGGTATTTCCGGGCGCCCTGCGGCTGTATAGCTCCGGCACGTCTAAAAGCCATGAAATATGTTTTTCCCTGGATTTTTGGGGCATCCTCTGAACCTTGTCGAAACTTTGCTCCTGCGTAAGCAGCCAGTCCATGTAAGAATTTGCCACATAACAGCGCGGACCGCCGCCGATACCGCCCATGGACAGTTTGGTTTCCGCCACAAGTATGCCGTCCGCCGTAAACAGAGACATCTGTGTATCGTCTGAAATCAGGGCTTTCCCGCTTTCCTCATCAAGGGTATACTCCTGTATTCCCTGTGGGCCGTATTTTGAGAAAATCTCACTTTCCATGAAAAATTCGATTGGGTATCCCAGTGCATCCCCCACCGCTCCGCCAAATAAGCTCCCCCTGATCTTGTCACAAAGCATATCCATATTTTCATTTCCCATAGCGGTTTCCTCTTAACGTTTCCTGCCCATTCACCCCATAGACCTCAATTTGTGTCAGTGCCGGGAAAGGAGATGGGTCCTCTGCTTTTATGAGATCGCTCAGCTTCAGCCAGATAATTCCTCTTTTCTCTATGAGAAATACATGAGGCTTCACACTTTTCTCCATCTTCACCACTTCTTTTGTTCCATCGGAAAATGTAATGGTCGCCTGTGTCCACCAGTTATCATGGGGGAAGTCTGCCCTTGTGTATAAAACCAGCTTATCCATGTCCACCGGCCTGCCAAACTCCAAAGTTATCTCTGCATCATCCTGCCGGTTGATTCCCCATGACTCATAGGGCCACTCTCCATGGCACTCATTGGCCACCACGCCATCGATGGCATTGCGGGCGGCAAACACTGCCTCGCCCCGTGTCTCCACATTGGCATGGACATGAGGATAACAGCCGGGATCTCCGTGCTGGTCCATAACATTTCTGGCAAGATTCCGATAGCTTGTATTCTCATAGTTCTCTGCCCCGCGCATGGTTATGTAATGATTCTTTCCTGTAAAGGACACCGGATTATAGGAAACCTTTTTGTCTTCAAACGGAATCACATATTCTACCCGTTCCCTGGTCAGATAGACATAGGCTTCATCCAGGGAACCGTCCACCCGGATTACATAATACCCGTTCTTTTCCTCTGTCTCAAATATAATCCGGTCACCCGGCTCATATTCTCCCTCATAGACCATAAGAATCTGATTCTCTCCCCTGACCTGGCACTTCGGTGTACCCTGTTCATTCTGTATGGTAATTCCTAACTTTGCCATGGCGTATTCTCCTTTTTCCTTGCAAATTTTTCTTTTGGAACCGGCAAACATAACCATTATAAGACCGGACAGGGAATTTTACAAGGAAATCCCGCCAAAGGTGGAATATTCACACATCACTATGCATTATGATTCAAGCATCAAATACCTGAACGAATACCGCCTTTTCACTGCCAAAAACCTCATCACCCACACATACCGGCCGATCTCGGAGATCAGCGCAGACGTAGGCTACAATCAGATCAGCCATTTTATCGAACAGTTCCGCAACAGCTATGGACTATCTCCCCTGAAATACCGGAACATCGCATAAGTGCCGCCAAGTCCCTTAAATGCCTTCAAACCGAAGCGCAGAGACTCGTTCTTGACATAAATCCCTTTTACCCCCAGCCTTGTGCTCAGCTCCTTAAGAGATACCAGCGGCGTTTCCTGATATTGGGGAATACTCCTGTGAAATCTCATGGCATGCTTTGCCGCTTTCTCATCCAGCTCCTGCAAAGCTTCTGTCCCTGATTTGGACTCCTGAAGCAGGATTTCCATGTGATATCCCTGTTTTAATTCCTTTTCCATGTTGGTCTGCAACTTCCCTTTTACTATTCATAGTTCTATGATTTTCACCTTTTCGGATGGATCCGGTATAATAAAAAGCCGCTGCACGTTCTACTCATATAAAAACAAATTTTATCAGATTCCTGCAATATCTTTTTTCCTTGTCCCGCAGGACTTCCGCCTGCTCCACCCCAACGATGCCAAGGCCAAGCACCGCCGCATTTTTCAGCGTCCCCGTTTTCAACGGTTTTCCTGATATTTTATTCATTCCCTTTGTATCAATTAATCGGTTTACATTTGTCTGTGTATTCCTTGCAGTTACCGCCTTTCAATTCGTATTTGCAAAACTCAATCTGGCTTTCAATGGAAATGCTGTCCTTTTTGTCCACCGATTGTCTTGCATAAATTGCGTCTATTCGATTGTTCATTTGTCGCTCCTTTTCTTCAAAAAGAAACGGAGCTGCTGACAATACTATTATACCGCCAGCAGCCCCGTAAATCAATGTTGTCGTTGGAAAACCTTACGACCCGGTTTCCTCCGCCCGCCGCTTGTCGGCGTATTTGCGGAACACGTCATAAAGCTGCTGTTCCAACTCCCGGCGCTTTACCGTTTCCTGCTCCGGCGTGAATACCGGAGAGAGATTTTCCAGCGTGATTTCTTTTCCTTGAAAGGTCACGACCTCTGTTTCTTTTCTATATCTGATACCGCTTATAAAATCACCTATCCTTTCCATACTGCTGTTGTTGTTTCAGTTCCGCTAGCACATCGGGCGGAATACGGTCAACGAGCCGCTGGATATTATGTAATTCGCTTTCCAGCTTCGCCCGTTCCATCGTGTCTTTCATCTTGCCTTTTTCGCTGGCCTTTGCCCTTGCTTCCAACTTCTTGTTTTTTTTCAGCAGGTCGGCAATCGTGACCTTGTACTTTTTCAGTTGCCCGGAAAAGTCCTCCATCTGCGGGAACCACTTTTTCAGCATGGAAAGGGCTTCCTCTTTCTTCTTCCCGGCGTTCAGCGGGTTAATGCCGTCCAGCACCGCTTCAATGGCCTTTGCCTGATTCGAGAGATTGACCGCCTGTTTGAATAGCCGGGTGGGGATATGTTTCCGGCCCGTCTTGCTGGCGCTCTCCCCACGCTCCAAGTCTGGGTAATTCTCCACCATATAGGCGTGAAAATCGTCCTGCCACTTTGTAAGGCTTGCCCGGTTGCCCAAAATCTCTTTGGCGCACAGGCGGTTGTCTTGCGTCAGAGGAACAAAGGTTAAATGCAGATGGGGCGTTTTCTCGTCCATATGAACCACCGCCGACACGATATTCTCCCGGCCTACCCGCTGGATAAGGAAGTCAGCCGCCCGCTGGAAAAAGGCTTGTATCTCCTTTGGGGGCTTGCCCCTGAAAAACTCCGGGCTGGCGGTTATCAGCGTGTCCACAAACCGGGTGCTGTCCTTGCGTGTCCTGCACCCGGCCTGTTCAATGCGGCTCTGAATGAAGTGATAATACCGACCCTCTGGCTTGACGATATGGAAATTGTACTTGCTCCTTGCCGTGTCAATATCCGGGTTGCTGGCGTACTTTTCTTTCTGCCTTTCGTGATGGGCTTCCAGCGGCCTTGCCGGGTTGCCCTTGTGCTTTGCAAATCGCAGGATTGCGTATTGCGGCAATCTATCAATCCTCCCTCCTGCGGACGGTTCGGGGGCGGTTTCCGGGGTGGAGCCTACAAACACACAGCCCCGCCCCGGACAGCCCGGAAAAGTCCTTGATTTATGGGCTTTTGTCAGCCCCTATTTGTCCGTTTCCCTGCGCCTCTTCCTGTCACTGGCGTTCTTCTGCCGCCTATGTACCCGTCTGGCGCAGGCTTCGCAGTATTTCGCCCGGTTGGAACGGGGGACGAAAGCCGCCCCGCACTCGGCGCACCGCTTCACGCTGACGCTGCGGAATATCTCCGCTTCCAGCGCCTTGTCCTGTGGCAGTACCGCCCAGCGGAACCACTTGCAGCAGACGGAATAGGAAATCGTCTGTGGGCAGACACATTCCTCACCATCGTCCAGCAACAGGCAGTTGCCGTTATCGTAGCTACAGCAGGTTTTCCGAACAAGGGCGTTTGCCCGTCTGCGCTGTGCCGGGGTCATGCGTGGCAAGCCGCCGCCCGGTGTGCGCTCTATCTCTGGTGGTTTTTTACTCATGCGTTCCTCCGCTTTTTCATATTCTGCCGTTCTCCCCGAAAGCCGTTCCTGCCCCATTCCTGCGGCGTGTCCCGGTGTTGGTACGCTGACCTGCTTCGGGCCAAGTTGACCCGAAGTGACTTCTGGACATTTTGTCCAGAAGTGGCGGCGTTATGGCGTGCTTCCCCAGCCGGTAATATCTCTTTCGGACGGTCATTCACTTGTGCTTGTCCATCGATGAACTAACACAAGTCTACACTTTTTTGACCGCCCGTCCCGTATATCCGAAAGGTTGGAAATACCGCTGGAAAACACACTATTTCCACGCTCTCGGATTTGTGGTAGAATGGAAAAAAAGCAGAACGATAAATATGAAGTTGTGAGGGAAAAAATAATGGCAAAAGAAAAGGTTTTATTCAAAGAGTTTCTATCGGCAGTTGCGCCAGAACACCAAGCGTTTGTTGAGGAACTTAATAACAAACTTATTGAACAGGGTTGTGACCTCGTAATAAAGGAGGTAAAAAGCGGTTATGCGGCTTCATACCAACTAGAAAAGAAAACAATAATGAATTGGGTGTTTCGCAAGTCAGGTGTTTTGGCACGAATTTACGGTGACAATGCTGGCAAGTATGAGGATACACTCGCTTCTCTGCCTGCTGATATGCAAAAGAAAATGACTGCTTCTCGTGATTGCAAGCGGCTTATTGACCCTAATGCTTGTAGTGATACCTGTGTGAAAGGTTTTGTTTATACCTTGAATGGCGATACACATAAAAAATGCCGTAATGACGGAATGTTCTTCCTGTTGACAAATGAAACAGCAGAGTATATAGCTGGGCTGGTCTGTGCAGAAGTTACCGCACGCAAGTCGGCTTCATAGTGACAGGAAGGTTAAGCCCGATAACTCCCAGTTTATCGAGGAGGCAAAGCAAGGAGGGATAGCTTGGCTTTAACTATACAGGAACGCCTGAAAGACCTGCGTGTGGAACGTGGACTGACGCTGGAACAGCTTGCGGAGCAGACACAGCTTTCCAAGTCTGCGCTGGGCAGCTATGAAGCGGACGACTTCAAGGACATCAGCCATTATGCCCTTATCAAGCTGGCGAAGTTTTACGGCGTGACCGCTGATTATCTGTTAGGGCTGAACGAAACGAGAAATCACCCAAACGCCGATCTTGCAGACCTGCGTTTGAGTGACGATATGATTGAATTGTTGAAAAGCGGACGGATTGACACCGCCTTGCTTTGTGAGCTGGCGGCGCACCCGGATTTTGTGAAGCTGCTGGCCGATATACAGATTTATGTGGAGGGTATCGCCGCCACACAGATACAGAACTTGAACGCATGGGTAGACGTGGCGAGGGCTGAAATCGTGGAGAAGTATCAGCCGGGGGAGCATGACAAGACCGCTGGTGTGCTGCAAGCTGCCCATGTACGAGAGGGCGACTATTTCAGCAGCCGGGTACATCACGATATTGACGCTATCATGGAGGACATACGGCAAGCCCACAGGGGCAGGAGCGACAGCGCCCCGGAGAATACCATTGTGGACGAACTCAAGCGGGATTTGGAGGAAGTGGCGAGCTTCAAGGGCAGTCGGGCGGAACACCTGTTGATGGTGTTCTGTAAGCAGACAAAACTGCGCTACACCAAGCTGACGGAGGAAGAAAAACAATGGCTGACCCGGATTGTACAAAAATCCGAGTTGACGAAAAGCTATGTGCCGCAACGGGGAAAACGGAAATAGCGAGCGACAATCGAGAAATTGCGAGGTAAAAAGTAATGTGTGGATTGATGTTAGTTAGGCCATGTAAACTTTATGCAGAACAAGTAATGTCATACAAAGAAGAAATGTCACAAAATGGGGATAGCTTTGACGGTTGTGCAGGACTTGAAGATGTCTATTCATTTGATGAATGGATTGATTTTGAAGGAAGATTAAGAAAAAAGTATAAAACTGGATATGTTCCATCAGAAGTGTTTTTAGCGGTAAGACGAAGTGACAAATTTCTTGTCGGAATGATAGATTTTCGTCACCCATTATCGGATTTTCTTAAAAATTATGGGGGCAATATTGGATATAGTATTCGTCCATCAGAAAGGCAAAAAGGGTACGCGTCTGAAATGCTAAAACTGGTTTTGCCCATTTGTCGCGACTTCGGAGAAAGTAAGGTTTTATTAACCTGCGATAAAGGAAATGTAGCTTCACAAAGAACGATTATTAAAAATGGTGGGATGTTGGAGAACGAAATTTCTGATACAGTAGGTTTAAGTAAAAGTGGAATAATACAAAGATATTGGATTTCATTATAACATCTTTCAACAATTCCTCGTCTGGGAGATAGCAAAGCCAGCCGAGCCAGTCAACGACAAGATGAACTGCGCATAAATGCACCGCCGTTGACAGTCTCGCCCGTCTTTGCTGATGGGTAATCAAGGCGGGAAAGCCCTAAAATGGCTTCCCGCCCATTCCAATTCTGAGAGGTCGGACAACTCCAAAATAGCTTTGATGGCGGACAAGCACAGTATGGGATTGTCCGTCTTGTCTACCCATTCAGCGGGACGGACGGCGGCGGTCAAGGCCGGGCGCAAGCCCGTTCATTTCAGCCTTGACGGTTTCCGTCCGTTCTGCTATCTTTGCCGAGTGTCTATACACAACATCGGGCCAAGTTGGCCCTAAGTCCAAACGGGGGACGAGGAACGGGGGCTTTCATATACGCTCTGTCTGCTGATGAAACCAGCCCTGCGCCTGCGGCCTCCCGCCCCGCAAGCACAGCCTGTTCTCCTGCCGCTTCAAATACCCTTGCCCTCCCCGGCGGCAACGGCATTTTCACGGCAACGCCGACAGAGCGTATAACACACTACACTTTGCTACGCAAAGTCGTGTGCCAAAAGGGGCTACGCCCCCTTTGGATACCCCCACAACAAAACGGCGCTATGCCCCTTGCCGGGAGCATAGCGCCGTTTGTTGTCAGCAGCCCGTTTCACGGTCTGCGTGTAGTCTCTTGTAAACTGACCTAAAGTATACCATAAACCACTGCTTTTAGCTACCTTAATCCGCCATCTTAAGTCCTATTTCAATTCGTATTACAATCACCTCCAGCGCCCGTTATCTTTAAACACCCGCCTTCCCTCTCGCTTTAACTTTGCCCGATTCCAGCACTGGTATCCCACCACTCCCATCCAATCCCTGTGGCCGCTACCAGTCCGGCCAACCCATAGCGCCTGGTCATCACTCCGGCCAGCAGTACCCGTGTGCTGATATTGATGGTTGTCCCGATAACCAGGACATGCACCACTCCGACTCCCCGGAAAAATCCCACTAGCCCGCTTCCCAGAAACCACAGCTCTGCTGCCAATGCCACGAACACCTCCTGCCGGAACCGTTTCCGTTCTCCCGCCCCATAGAGCACTGTAAAAACCACCGCCTATGCGGTACAAAATCCGTTTAACACAAAACTTTCCATCGCAGGCATTGACTCACTTAGTGAATGCAATGAGCTTAGTGAACAAGCCCACACCATGTTTCGATCCAAAGCAGAGCGTTTTTGTATCATAGGACTCACTTTCCCGTGACAAAAATAGCGCCGAGTATTCCCATATTAAGCGGAAACATCACTATATCATTGAATGGAGAAGAATGTCGAAAAAAGTCGTATTGCCGGGATAGGGAAGATATATTACAATCCTAATAAGGAAAGTCAGAGAGCAAAAGGCGGTTTACCCTCCATTTTCGGAGGGGCTAAACCCTCCGGACGAAAGAAAGGAGGGATTGCCAATGGTTACATATGCTGATCTGTTTCAGTTTTGTATCCTCATGGTTGCCCTGGTTGGGTTGTGCTATACAATCTTCAGGGGAAAGAAATAGCCGCCACTACTGCAATAGTGACGGCTGACCGCTTTTGGCGGTAAAGTTATAATCTATTGAGGGTAGGCCGCTTCTCTGGCTTTCCCCTTCTGTTCTCAATATACCATATCTGGAAATGGGTTTCAAGAGATTTTCATAATCTTGATGCAGAAATAGTCTTCCTATTTTACAATTTATGTAGAAGGAGGGCTATTTTATGGTAGAGAAGATACTGGAAAAAGTTGGGACCGTTCTTCTCACCGGTGTGAAGCTTTACCGCCACCTTGCCTCCCAAAACCTCACCGATACACTCATAGATTTTCACCAGCCCCTTGGCAGACAAATCACGGGTAAAAAACACCACCGACTCCCCTCCGGCGCGCTCCTCATAAGGGATGTAATGATCTCCGCCTGTTCCCGGAACCTTCCTTTTCTCTGACATGATAATTCCCTCCTTTTTGTCCATGCTTTTTGGACATTCTGGTACTCTTCTTGAGTGTTCCCTCCTTTGCTGCCAAACCATCTGCCGAAGGATATCCAGATCCTGTATGACCGCGCCCATGAAAAAATTCCTGATTGACACTGCCGGATCTATTTGTTAAAATGTTACTATCAGCCTTGCAGGAAGCAGGGCCCCAAGACTGAAGTCCTTTTTCTATGAATCCCCATTGAAATGTGTGCTATGAGAGCATTCACTTTCCAGAAGGAGAGTCCTATGCTTTCTTTTTTTATGCTGCTCATACAGACAATCGGAAAGCGATCTGAATCATTTGCTGAGAAAGGAAACGGAATATGAAAAACAGAATTTTACCTGCATTTGCGGCAATCGCCCTGACAATGCCTTTGGCTGCCTGCGGCTCCCCGAAGGCTCCGGCCCCATCGCCAAATCCCTCCTCCGGTATAGAATCACCCTCCAGGGCAACCGCAGAGGAAGACCGGCAGGCACAGGCAGATCTGCCGGAAACCAGGGTAGTAACCGATGTGTGGAACCGGCAGGTGGAAATCCCCTGTGAGGTCAATTCCATCATCTGCTTAGGCTCCATGGCTCCCCGGCTTGCTGCCTACCTGGATGTGGTGGACATGATGGTGGCGGCCGAGGATAACGATATCGAAACCATGTCCGTCCGCTATGATTACAGCCCGGTATACCATGGGCAGCTAAAAGAATTGCCAAGTGCAGGCCCCGGAGGAGGCAGTGGGGAGAATAACGGATATGCAGAGCAGATCATCCAGCTTCAGCCGGATGTGATCCTGGCCGGATTTAATGAAGATGCGGCGGACGAACTCCAGCGCCAGACCGGTATCCCTGTGGTCAGCATCCGCTACCGCACCCAGGGCTTTATCGATGAGGGCTTCCACCGGGCCATGAGGGTTTTTGCCGAGACGGTAGGCGCCGGGGAACGCTGCGAAAAAGTCCTCTCCTACATAGATGCCTGCAAGGAAGATCTGGCCGGGCGAACAGCGGATATTCCGGATGGAGATAAATTAAAGGCTTACACCGGCGCCGTCACTTTTAATGGCCGCCATGGTTTTGCCTTTACCTATGTGAATTTTCCTCCCTTCACGGCTGTCAATGCCAAAAATGTGGCAGACAGCTTTTTGGAGAGCCAAACCGGAGAAGCTGCAGCAGCGGCTGCCGAGAGCGGGAAAGCTTACATCGGCAATGACGGTTTTGAGGTGGATCTGGAACAAATCCTCCAGTGGGATCCGGATATCATTTTCCTGGATCCCGGGAACATGGACTTGGTCAGGGATGAATATAATCACAATCCCGGGTATTTCAATTCCCTGCGGGCTGTCCGGGAAGGAAATGTTTTCACTATGCCCTCCTCCAATGCCGCCGGCCCCAACATCACTTACCTTCTGATAAACGCCTATTATGCAGGCATAATCCTATACCCGGAACCATTCAATGACATTGATTTGGAGAAAAAGGCCGGGGAGATCATGGAGCAGCTGCTGGGACAAAGCTTTTTTGATGAGATGGAAGAAGGTGGCCTGTATTATGGGACCATCGCCATCGGCGGGTAAAGTCTATGAAGAAAATACCGAAAGTTCCTCTTTCCGAAAAATCCGGAAGGTTATACCATCGATATATCCGGCGCAAATGGCTGATCTTACTTGCCCTGGCTGCCCTGGCTATGGCTGCCGGCCTGGCCTCCCTGAGGGCCGGGTCCTCCGGCCTGACTTTAAAGGAAATACTTGCCGCATTGGCGGGGAAAGGCACGAAGCAGAGTTCTGCCATTGTGTGGAATGTACGGATGCCCCGGGTTGCCTCCGCCCTGGCCGTGGGAGCCGCCCTGGCCATGTGCGGCTGCATCATGCAGAATGTCCTGAGGAACCCCCTGGCATCCGCCTCCACCCTGGGGGTCTCCCAGGGTGCCTCCTTTGGGGCAGCTGTATCCATCATCTGCATAGGGGCGGGAACCCAAATCAATGCCGGAAGCGGGGCAGCTGCCTCCCTGACCATCACCCATCCCGGCCTGGTAACCTTGTGCGCTTTCTGCGGAGGCATCACAACCACAATCTTAATCCTGTGCCTGTCCCGGCTGAAAGGAGCCACCCCCTCCTCCATGGTACTGGCTGGGGTGGCTGTCAGTTCCCTGTTCAGCGGCGGCACCACCCTGGTGCAATATTTTGCTGATGATGTAATGGTGGCAACCGTAGTCTACTGGACCTTCGGCAACCTGGGACGGGCCGGATGGGGGGAGATCGGCCTCATCGCCATTTTAACCCTGGCTGCGTTTGTATTCTTCTTTTTGCACCGATGGAACTACAATGCCTTAGAAAGCGGAATGCATACCGCCAAAAGTCTGGGCGTGCCGGTATCCTTCCTGGTTCCGGCCAGCATGGCCATCTGTGCCCTGGTCACCTCCGTGTCTGTGGCCTTTGTGGGGTGCATCAGCTTCATCGGCCTGATTGCCCCCCACATCATGCGGCGCCTGGTGGGGAATGATTTCCGCTTCCTGATTCCTGCCACTACTCTATGCGGATCCATTCTCCTCCTGTCATCTGATATTGCCTGCCGGGTACTCATCCCGCCTGTAGTCCTTCCCATCGGCGCACTGACTTCCTTTTTGGGGGCACCCTTGTTTTTGTATCTGATCATGAGAAGGGGGAGCATAAAATGATCGAATTGCGGCATATAGGCTTTTCCTACGGAAAAACCAGAATCCTTTCCGATGTGAGCCTTGAGGCCAGGGCAGGGGAATGTGTTGCGATCCTTGGCAACAATGGGGCAGGAAAAAGTACCCTGATTACCTGCATAAACCGTATCCGCCAGCCGGAAAAGGGGGAAATCCTCGTCGACGGACGCCCTGTCCGGCGCATGGGGCGCAGGGAGTTGGCGCAAAACGTGGCTTATGTGGCACAGAAAAACGAGTTAAGCCAGACCACAGTATTGGACTGTGTGCTGCTGGGCCGCAGGCCTTACATGAAATGGGGGATTTCCAGTGAAGACCTTGAAAAATGCCTTGCCATGCTCCGCCGGGTGGGGATGGAAAGATTCCAGCTAAGAAATTTAAGCGAAATGTCTGGCGGAGAACTGCAAAAGGTAATGCTGGCCCGTGCCCTGGTACAGGAGCCCAAGGTCCTTTTATTGGATGAGCCTACCAGCAGCCTGGACCCGAAAAACCAATATGAGATGATGGCCCTGGTCCGGGAACTGGCACACGAGCGGCATATCACGGTGTTAGTGGTCATTCATGACCTGAACCTGGCCATGCGCTACTGTGACAGGTTTTTCTTTTTAAAGGATGGGAAAGGCTACTGTTATGGGGACAGCCAGGTAGTAACCAGCCAGGTAATCCAGGATGTCTATGGCATCTGCGGCCATGTGGCAGAAATTGACGGCAAAAAAATTGTGGTCATCGGATCCGTGTAGAAAAGGAGAGAAACAGAATGGATAGTAAGAAACAAGAATATTGGGAAAAAGCAGCCGCCTTTCACGGCCATGTCTGCGGCGGCCTTGCCATAGGATTCCAGGCGGCATTCTATGCCATCCGGCTGCTGGATTTGACATTTTCAGAAGACGAGCAGATCGTATGCATCGCAGAAAACGATGCCTGCGGCGTGGATGCCATTCAGGTTGTTTTAGGATGCAGTATCGGAAAAGGCAACCTGCTTTTTCATCTGACAGGAAAACAGGCATTCTCTTTTTATAACCGCAAAACAGGAAAAGCAGTTCGCCTCTACTTAAAAGCCAGGGCGCCGGAAGGCCTGGAAAAAGCAAAAGCCTGCCGCTTCTATCTGGATTGCCCGCCTGAGGAAATGTTTGTTGCCTCACCCCCCAGGATTCCCCTGCCGGAACGCGCCCGCATCTTCCGCTCCGTCCCCTGTTCCTGCTGTAAAGAAATCACAGCAGAAAACAGGATCCGGCTCCAGGAGGGAAAACCCGTTTGCCCGGACTGTTATGTCCATTATGATCGGTTCTCTGTGTAGTTAGTACATTCTCCGGGTTGCCGACCAGGCGCAGTTTTGGGAAAGGGTTCAGCCGGGAGGAGTGTGGTTATCCTCCTGGCTTTCTGTTTTTCTATCCATTGCTTTCCTCACTTCACTATTTTACACTAAAATTCCAATTTCCTCTATAGATCTCAGCCCCAACTTCTCCTTGTCCATATAGACATGTGTCACACAAAATTTATCTTTCGACAAATTTCATACTTTCAGGTATTCCATTCTCTCTGTGAATCCCTTATAATAGTTTTATCTGTTGGAAATTCCGTAAGGGACAGAAAACAGTTTGGAGACATCGGAGAAAGCAAGTAAGCACTCCCTATTTGGCGAAAGCACACCTTTGGGATGACCTTAGGACCTCTTAAGATCATGCCACAGGTGTGCAAACACCAGAGAAAGGAGGATGTGGTCAATGTTCTTCTTAGAAGTCCTGAACCGTATTGTGAGTATCTTTGCAGGCGTTGTGGGAGGCCTTAATGGTTTAATCGCATTAACTGAAAAGTGTAAAACTTACATAAAGCGGAACAAGAAACAGACAGAAAAAGACCCATCAGCTTGCTTGCCGGCGTCTGACGGGTCGGATGACGATTGCTTAGGCAATCGTTAATCAACTAAGGGCGGCAGCTTTATCGCCGCCTTTCTTCAACTTCATAATAGCATTTTACAAAGATGAAGTCAATAGCGATTTTGCAATGAACACGACACCCCCTCAAATATGTGTAACTGTTCATGGGCAATGTCAGTTAGTTAAGCTGTTCTAAAAAGTACACCAAGGAAAAGGGGAGAGAAGTCACCAGAAAGGGGCTGCTGATTTTTCCGGTTTCGAGATTCACTGAAAATCTCCCACTGGCAGCTTTTCTGCGTGCTGAGGCAAAGAATTCCTAAAATTCCTGATTTTTGCCCCGATAAAATGCGCCACTGGCACATTTTCCTATGCGCTTAGGCGAAGACCGAAAATTATCTTCGCACATAGATCAAGTCCGTCATACCATTATATGACTCCGCATGGAGTAATCTTAATGGAATCTCCTGTTTTCCCTTTCCAAAAAGCCGGATACCGGAGCCTAAAAGTGTGGGAATTACTGTAATGTGATAACAGTCAATAAGATCCTCATTGACTAACTGGGAAACGATATTGGCTCCGCCGCATATCCAAATATCTTTTCCGCTTTCTTCTTTCAGCCTTCTTGCCAAATCCACGGGTTCCCTGTCTGTAAACCGGATTTTCTCCGTGGAAGTCCGCTGCCTGTGGGTAATCACATAGGTGGTAAAATCCTGATATACCCATTCCTCAGGCGAAAGTTCCGTTGTAATTTGATGGTACGTATTCCAGCCCATGATAACCGTATCAATGCTCTCTGCAAACTTAGAATAGGTATCCATATCCTCACCATCATTGTCTTGTCCTCTCAGCCAATCCACACTGCCCTCCCTGTCTGCAATGTATCCGTCAAGGCTCATGGCAATAAATAAACTGATTTTTCTCATTTTTTCACCACCTCTTTCGCTTCGCTCAAGGCGCAAACCCATCAAAAGCAACTACTCAACCCGAAGGTTCACCGGTCCGACAGTCAGGGTACCTCCTCCGGCCACCTGATACCACTTGCCCCTCTCCAGGCGAATCTTTTCTGACATGCCAGGCGTAATATAATCAATCTTATATCTTTTACCTGACTCAACTTCCGTAAAAACCACATCCGTATCTGCCGTTCCCGATACGGTTACACTTCCTGTAATTGGCTGAATCTGTTCGGATTTTATCCACGCATCCCTGCCGTCTGACAGAGAATAAGTATGCGACTTTTTAAACACAAGCCATGCCAAAAGCAGGAAAAGGAACACCACCGCTAAACAAATTACTATATTCTTTCTTTTCACAAAATTACCTTTCTCTCAATTTTTCAGTATGTCAAACTGAAAATGGTTGAGAAAGACTATAATGAAATTCAAAATCTTTGGATAATGCCACTTTTACTTAATCCCACTGTATCAACAATGTTCAGCAATCCCTGCTTCTTTCACATTATCCTCCTTCCTTAATTTCCAATTTGCTTTTTCAAAAAATTTTATCCGCTTCCTTCCTCCCCGCCCGGCACGCAGCGTCCTCCTTCACCAGCTCAATGACAACCGCTGTCAGAGGGATAAAAAACAGAATCCCCATGATGCCGAAAAGCTTCCCGCCCACCATGGCGGCAACCAGGGTATAAAGCGGCGGAAGTCCCACAGAGCCCCCCACCACCCGGGGATAAATAAACTGATTTTCCAGAAACTGTACCACCAGATATACGACCAGGCATCGAACCGCTGCTGACGGAGCCACCAATAAGGTAAGAAATACACTGATCACACAGGAGATCAAAGCGCCGATATAAGGAATGACAGCGCATACCGCTGTCAGCATGCCCACCAGGCTTCCATAGGGCAGACGGAACAGGGCAAAGGCAGCAAACATCAGAATCCCCAGAATCACGGCCTCACAGCACTGACTGGATAAAAAATTCGCAAATGACTGGCGAAATACCGTACAGAAGCGAAGAACATTCTCCTCCCATGCCGGCTTCAAATAGGCGTGAGCCAGCTTCCGGGCATGTCTGCCCAGCCGTTCTTTTTCCAGCAACATATAGATCCCGATAATCACAGCAAAAGCAGCCGTTCCGATCATATTTACCGTAAACGAAAGGGCATTTATCACATTAGAAAAAAACACGTCCACGCCATTGGAAAAGCTTTGCATCAGCTTCTCCAAATCCAGATCCGAAAGGATTTCCTCCAGCCACAAAGCATCCGATTCCCGCCTGTTCAGATACGCAAACCAGCCGGGAATAGCAGCCTTCACCTGCTCATATACACTCTGGGATGAGCGGATAATTTCCGGAATCAGCAAGGTCAGAACCAACAGAAACACAAGCAAAATACCGGTTATGACAATCAGCAGGCTGACGCTCTGAATCTTCCTGTCAGACGGCTGTCTTTTGGCTTTTCCCCAAATCCTTCTCAACCGCCTTTCCACCCCGTTTGCCGGAACACTGACAAATAACGCCAAAATGCCGCCGGCAATCACAGGAAGCATCAGAGCAACAAGCCTCCCCGCAAATGCTAAAACAGACGGCAGCTTTATGAGCGCCACAAACCAACTGATTCCCACCATTGTCACAAACAAATTTTGTTTTGTTTTTCTGTCCATTACCTTCCTCACTTCACTGTTTCCGCCAGATGCGGGTCACCATTTCCCCTCGTCAATCAAAAGAATCTCAATCCCTTTGTTTCCTCCCATAAACAAATCCGCCGACCCCGAAAATCACTGCAATGCCTCCCAACAGAATCCATCCGTTAAAGCCCTGAAACTCAAATTCCAGAGGCTGAGTGGCTGGCAAGAGAATCCCCAACGCCACAAACCCCGCCATACCCGCCAGATTAAGCAAACTGCGGTCCGGCAAGCTAAGGAGGCCGGCGCAGGGAATCAACAGCAAGGTAATGATATAAAAGAAAATATTCAGGGAATGAACCGCTCTGACCATGATCAGAAACAACAAAAGCCCGACCAGCAAATACATGGGAATCAGAAGAATCCGAAACATCCTTTTATCCATGGAACACTCCTTTATTTCCGCGAGCAATGAGCCAAGTGCCGTGCTTGCACGAGCATTTGGCGAATGCCGCGAGGCTCAAATACCCCATTGCCGCCAATGGAAGCCTCTACAGAAACTGTATGATATTATACACGCAAATTCCCATAATAACAACCATCAATCCAATAAACAGCCGGTTCACCATGCCCGCATCCAGTTTCCGGTTCACAAAGCGTCCTGCCACCCCGCCGAAGATGCCGCCTCCCACCATCAGCACAAAAAGCCCAAAGCCAAACTCCGGCACAGTCCTTGTCACCAGGGTATTGATCAGGCTGGTAATCTGGGAAAACAGAATAATATACAGGGAATTCTGAGCCGCTGTCTTGGTATCCATGGAAAAAAAGAAAAACAGGACCACCAGATTGATGGGGCCGCCTCCGATTCCCAGGAAGGAGGAACAGATTCCCAGCACCAGGCCAATGGCCATGCATGCCCAGACCGATGTCACATGGCGGGTGCGAATCTTATCCTTCCGGATCATGTAAAGCAGGGTTCCGAAAGTGATCACCAAAAGGCACGCCGCCTGAACTGCCCCCACCCGGTCCCGATCCGGGGACATCTCCAAAATATACTGGAACATCATTTTCCCAGCCACCCCGCCGGCAGCAGCGCCGACGGCAAGGCTGGTGCCTGTCTTCATCTCCACCAGAGATTCTTTGCCGAGCCAGGCCTTCACCACCGAGTAGCAGGACATGGAAAGCACGGTACAGCCGGAAAGGAAGCTGATAGAAGCCACGCTGAGCACCCCAAAAGCATCCAGAAGCGGCTTTATAAGCACCCCTCCCCCGATTCCGCAGATAGCGCCCACCACCGAAGCCCCAAAGCTGACTGCCAGAAAAATCACATACAAATACCAGGCCATAATACGATTCCCCTCTCTTTTTCCAGGCACCACAGAAATCAAAACCTGCCGTTTTTACTATTGTGCCTTATCTTTTTCAAAAAATCAAGTCTGATCCTTTTACTGACGCTTTGCCAGACCAAAACCAGAGTAACAGTTCCGATAACCCTTGAACTGTTACAAACCAGACGGCCGAAAAGAAACATAAAAGGGAACGATACCCTCGCCGGAAATCACCTGCCCGGCTGCCACCGTTCCCCTTGCCTCACCTACTTTTTATACCGCTCCGCCATCTCCTCTAAGCTGACCTGCTCCACTAACGGCGCCTTGCCAAAGGAACCAAACTGCACGATCAGGGTTCCCACCACTTCCTTCACCCCCCGCTCCACACAGTCCACGATGGCAGCCACATCCTCGTCCGGAATATTTCCATACATCACCGTGTCCATAATCGGCGGAAGAAATGCCCGGGGGTCAAACTGATTCTTCTTTGTCTCCAAAAGTTCATAGATCCCCCCGATAGAAGCACTGGTCCGTTTCTCCGGATATCTGGCAAACAGTTCCTTCATGTTCCGGGTCACAGCCAGACGGATGTCCGTATCCACATTAATCTTGCTGATTCCGCAGGGAATGGCCGCCTTCAGTTCCTCGATAGAAATGCCATAGGTATTGGAAAGCTCCCCTCCCAGGCCATTGATTTCATCCACAATATATTTGGGCACTGTGGAAGAGCCGTGGGACACCAGAGCCCCGAAAATCCCCAGATGGTTCATGCACTCCCGAATGGCAACGGCGATCTCCTTGCGCAGCTTCACATCCTTGCCCTTGGAAGCCCCGTGCATGGTGCCGTAGGAGATGGCCAGGGCGTCCACCTCCGTCTTTTGGAAAAATTCCACCGCGTCCAGGGGATTGGTGTAGGTGGAGGATGCGGAGAACACATGATCCTCCACGCCGGCCAGCACCCCCAGTTCCCCTTCCACGCTGACGCCCCGGGCGTGGGCATATTTTACCACCTCCCTGGTCAGTTCGATGTTCTCCTTAAACGGCAGGGAGGAGCCGTCAATCATGACAGAGGTATAGCCGCCCTCAATGGCTGCCACGCAGGAATCAAAATCCCGCCCGTGGTCTAAATGCAGCACAATGGGAATCTCCGAATCCGCACCATACTTTTTCACCGCATCGGCAATATTTTTCGCCCCTACCTTTTTATCCTCTAAGGTGGCGTTCATAAAATCGCACCTTCCGCCCATAAACCCGTTGGCCAGATCCGCCCCCTGGAGAATAGCCGCCGAACGGAACATCTCGTGAACCTCAATGGCTGCCTTGGCCTGAGCCACCGCGTTGACGTTAAATGCCCCCTGGCCGAAGCCGTACTTAACTGTTGCCTCCAACAAGGGACGTAATGGAATTAATGGCATAATTTACCCCTCTCTTTCTTTTATCTGTGCTTTTACCTGTCCTTACCCGTGCATATGGGCCGCACACTGACAGTCCTCCGCGCCCTTGCCGTTGTACACCTCATCCTTCATCATCAGATGGACCGCGCTCAGCTTAAAGGTCTGGGGCAGAGCCAGAATATTCGGGTTCGGCCCCACGAATTTCTTCTTGGCATCCTCTAAAGCCTCCTCGATGGTGGCTCTGGTCTTTAAGCCCATCCCACGGGCAAAGCCCGGCTCCTGGGCGCCGCACACATAGATGGCAGAGGTATTCATTTCCGCAATATGCCCGCAGCTGATCATGGAAAAGCCATGGAAGGGATGGAAGGCATTGCAGAACCGGTACTTGCGGATATACTCCTCATTGGTGGCAAAATACTCCCCGTACCGGTTCATATCCGGCAGGGTGTTCATGTAATCCTTCTGGAACATCTCATACATTTCCCTGGTATAAGGCCACAATTCATCGTGGAAATACCCGTTGCAGATGGAGGAACAAATGATCACACACTTGTCGCTCATCACCCTCTTATGACGGATTACCTGGGCGGAAATGGCCTGCATCAGCATAATCGGATTGGTGCCCATGCCCTCCCCATAGTGGAAAAACTGAGGCATGCCAAATACCATCACATCATACTTCTTCTCTGCCCAGGGCACATAGGTGCGCTTGTCCGCCGTCACCCAGGAATGGGGCTGCATCACCTTGGCATAGCCGCTGTTGATCTCAATCTGCCGGGATTTGGTGTCCAGTACCGCATCACAGCAGAAGAACTTCTTCCCCATGCACTCCTCCATGTGCTGCCCGATCTCGTCAAACTTGGTGCGCATCAGGGAGGTGCCGCTCACCGGGGTGAAATCCTGCCGGTGCATCACATCTGGCACATGGTGGGAGGCGATGGAACGCCAGTGGGTAATCCCTGTGGCACAATGCTTGTAGCCGCCGGAATATCCTCCATAAGGATTCCCCTGGGTATGGCCGATAAGAATCGCCACATCACTGTCATAGACATACTTGTTCATCAGCACCGGGTCCCCCCTGCGGGTGGTTCCCAGATCAACCAGATGATCATAATCCTCACTGTCATGGTTGATGATCTGATGGGTGTACCAGAACTCGTTAAACAACGCATCTCCCAGCACCCCCCGGATCTCCTTCTCCGTATTCTTCCGGTGCAGGCCGTTGGAGCAGATCAGGAGAATGTCCTTTTTCTCCACCCCCGCATCATAGAGTTCCTGAAGAATCAGACGGATGGACACCTTCCGGTGGGAAGTGGGCTGCTCGCCCCCCTTTACCCGGTCCGGGAAAATGATCGTCACCTTGGACCCCTTGTGAGCCAGCCGGGAAAGTGGCTCCATGCCCATGGGATTGCGGATGGACTCCAGGGTCTTCGCCTCGATCTCATCCTCCGGGATGCAGGGCGGGTCAGGAACCGTCTCCCCGGGAATAAACACGTCCGTAGTATCCGGCAGTTCCGCCGTCATCAGTCCCTGTCCATACTCAAATGCAAGCTTCATAAAATACCTCCTTCTTTCTATCAGAAATATATCAAAGATACTCTTGGAATCTCCGCCATTCAGGCGCAGAAAATTCCAATCCGGTTTTTCCGTTCATCATCCATTGCTTCCTCGTCAGGCTTATCCGTTTCCCCTTCCAGGAGTGCTCCTTACTTTCCCATATAGGTCCGGATAATCTCCAGATACTCCTCCGGATAATACCCGATCTCCCCGGAGAACCGGGTGAGGGCAATCAGTCCTCCGTCCATCACCGGCACAGAGGCCAGCATTTCGGCGTTGTCCGTCTTGAGCCCGCCGCCGTATACCACATCCATCCCCCCGGTCACTTCCTTCACAAAGCTTCCGATCTTGGTGATATACTCCTTGTCCGGCGGCACCTTCCCCGGCCCGATGGCCCACACCGGCTCATAGGCAATGGTAACCTTTTCTCTGTCCACTCCCGCCAGGCCGGTCTCCAGCTGCTCCCGCAAAACCTCCTGCCAGCGTTCCTGCTCCTCAGAAGTCTCTCCGATACAATACAGCACCGAAAGCCCCGCCTTCACCGCAGCCTGAATCTCCTTGTTCAGCAGGCGGTTCACCGCAGCCGTGTCACTTACCCCGGCCTCCGCCAGGATGCCCGCCTTGTCCCGCCGTTCCTCACAGTGGCCGATGATGGTGGTGACACACCCCATAGATTTCACCGCATTGGCCGTCCGGTTGGTGGTAAAGGCCCCGAAATTGCCCCCCACCGCCGTATCCTCCCGGTACACGCCCTGGCATCCCACCTTCACCGGACTGTCCTCACACAGCGCCGACACAGCCGGAATCAGATGCGCCTCCGGAAAATACATGGCAAACTCCACCTCATCCCCGTCATACTTTTTCAGCTGCTCCTGAGTGTGCTCCACAATATAGCTTCCCCACTGCCCGATAGGGGCAATGGCATTGACCCCTCCTGACTCCTTCGGAATGTCAAAACGCTTCAGATTCAAAAAAATGTGCTTCATAGACGCCCTCCTTTTTTATTTCAATCATTTAGCCTGTGTCTGATTCCATGCCAGTTTTGAAAATCCCTTCCCATGTCATATCCGATTTTCTCTCATTTACCCCCGGAATCTGTCACTTCTCCGATTTCTCCCGATACAAATCCTGAAAATCAATATACTCCGGAACCTCTGCTCCGATCAGAGGCTTACACCATTTTACAAACGCCTCCTTCACGTCATTGCCCCGCTCATTGATATACTCTTCGGGAATCACCTTCTCATACAGCATAACCTCCTCAATGGGAATCATGCGCACCGAGATCTGATAGCTGCCATCCGAGGTCTCCTCCCGGATAAAGCCCACCATCTTGCCGCCGTCCCCTCTCATGGCTGCCTTTAACGCCTCCCGGCCCGCCAGCACCGCCTCGTCACGGTCCACCGGCGATTGAAGTTTGATGGACGCCCGGCCGCAGATGCCCGGCTTCTCGCTTCTGGCCTTAATGCCCAGCTTCTTGATCACCAGCTCCGCCAGATAAGCGCTCACATCCCCGTAGTAGACCGACCTTCCCGTCTGGAAAATCGGCGGCACAATCGGCTTGCCGGAGGCATCCTTAAGGCCCTCGCTGGCCACTACCACCACGCCGCCCTTCTCCTCATAGAGCCGCTTCACGTCCTCCAGAAATTCCTCCTCACAAAAAGGCCTTTCCGGCAGGTAGATCAGATGAGGCGCATCCCCCGGCTTTTTCCTGGCCAACGCGGAGGACGCGGTAATCCATCCCGCATTGCGCCCCATGGCCTCCACCACACACACATGAATCGGCAGGGATTTCACATCCACTCCCACCTCCGCCACCGTCTCCGCTAAGTAACGGGCCGCGCTGCCGTACCCGGGGGTATGGTCTGTGATCGCGATATCATTGTCAATGGTTTTGGGAATCCCCACCACACAGATACCCGCATCCTTACAGGCCCGGTGAATCTTCCCGCAGGTATCCATCGTCCCGTTGCCCCCGTTCAGCAGCACGTATTTGATATCATGCTTCTGAAAGATCGCCGCCATGGCCTCATAATCCTCCTGCTCCAGGGCATACCGGGAGGAGCCGATAGCCGTGGCCGGCGTGGTGAGAAGCAGCTTAAGCTTCTCCTCCGGATAGGCCGCCAGATCGAGAAACCTCTCCTGAAAGATCGCCTCGCTGCCCCCTATGGCGCCGTACACATGCTCGATCTCTTCACACTCCGCCGCCTCCATAATCACCCCGTACAGGGAAGCATTGATCACCGCCGTGGGCCCGCCTCCGTGTACCACCAATACATTTGCCACCTTCCATTCTCCTTTCTCTCACACTGCCTTCACCGTAACGGCCAAATCTCTCCGCCATAGGTCTTTGTTTCATGCTCCTATCATACCACATTTCCCGTCAGATTTGTGTTGTTTTTACTCAAACGTTTGCTTTTTTACTCATTGATGAAATACCGCTCAATGGCCACCGCAGCAGCCCCCTTTGCCCCCGTGAAATGCCCGAACTCCACAAACTCAAACTCCACCTCATCATTATACAGCCCGAAAATATGGGCCCTCGTATCCTCCACGAGCCTCCGCCGGTTTTTCTTCAGCTTCATGAGATAGCTGTCCACAAACACCAGGGACGGGTTCATCAGGTTGATAATATTGGCCAGGGTTGCCCCCAGGTACAAAAGCGCCTGGGAAATCACCTCCTCCGCCAGCTCATCCCCGCACTCCTGAGCCATCAGGATCTCCCTGGTTCCCAGAAACTCCAAATCCGGGCAAAGTTCCGAAATCATGCTCTCTCTTCCCTTTTCCAATTCCGCTATCACGGTTTTCACAATCGCCCGCTCACTGGCCAATTCCTCCAGGCACCCTGCATTGCCGCAGGTCTCACAACGGGGCCCGTTTAAAACAGCCACCATGTGCCCGGCCTCCCCCGCCCCCTGCTGCCCTCCGTCCAGAATCCGGTTTCCGATATATAAAGGACAGGCAATCCCATAGGAAATCAGATAATAAGCAAAATCCTCCGGCAGCTGCCCCTGATAAAACATCTTCTGCCCCATGGCCCTGGCCCTGGCATTATTCTCCAAAAGCACCGGCAAATCCAAAAGCCTGGACAAATCCCTGGCAACGGAGCGGTCATTCCATGCCTCCAGGGTACTCTTTTTCAAGGTCCCGTTCTTTTTCTCAATCAGGCCGGGAAGAGCAATGGCGCAGCCCATCATCCGCTCCCTCTCGATGCCGCTGACCTCAATCATGGTAAGAATGACTCCCGCCAGCATCTCCACAGAGCCCCGGTAATCATTGCCGTCAATCCGCCTTAAGAGCTCCTTCAAATCCTCCGACAAGACAAAATTGTCCTCCCGCCGCTTCCAGGGAATCCGGGCCTCCGCCGTCATCACCCCCCGCAGGTTGGTGATACAGATGGCAATCTGGTAAGGATTGATCTCGATTCCCACAAAAAAAGCCGCATCTTCCACAAAATCAATCTTCACCCGCCTCCGCCCCACCTCTTTGGTCTCCGGCTCCAGGATTCCGCACTCATGCACCAGCCCCTGCTCCATCATCCGGGCAATATTGGTGGTGATGGTAGGCGGCGTCAGCGACAGCATGCGGGCAATCTCACTTCTGGAAATCGGCCCATGCCGGTATATCACATCCCGGATGGCCGACACATTCTGCTTTTTTACATCAGTCAGGTTGCTCCCCTTCCTGTTTCCCATCCTGTTTCCTCCCCCTTCTTCCGAATATCTGACAAATCCGCTTTCCTGATTTCCGGTTATTGTTTACAATCTGATGTCCTTGATTTGCCAAAGAGATTCTCAGCCACTCAAAACTGCGTATCCCACAAACCGCACCACACATCTTCATCAAAGCTGCCCTCAAAGGGCGCCTCCCCGGCAATCCTGCGGACCGTCTCCTCAATCGTAGCCGGCTGATTGTTCACTTCCTCCCGACTGAACTCCCTGCCCGTATATGCTCCTCTGCCGCCCCACATTGCCCGCCAGCACAAAAACGCCGATTTTCTTGTATTGCTGTGGAGAAAGAGGAATCTGGCTCCTGGTATTCTTCACCAGGGTAATGGCCTTTTTTGCCGCCTCTCTGGCAATCGCCTGATGCTCCTTACAGCCGATCACCCCCAATTCCTCCTTTTTACGGGCAAAGCCTCCCTCTGCCTTTTTCCGGTGCAGCCCCACCGCCGCCTTGCAGCCCAATATCCTGTAAAGCGCATCCTGCAGCCGCTCCCGGGTGATGACTCCAGAACGGATGCCGGCCTTCATGGCCTCGTAATCCTCCTCCATATCGTTGACGCCCAAAACCATGTCGCAGCCGCAGGCAATACTCCAGGGAACCGCCTTTAACCGACTCATCCCGTAATACCCCATCATCTTGGTCTGGTCCGTCACTACCAGCCCGTTAAATCCCAGCTGCTTTCTCAAAAGTCCCTCTATCAGTTCCGGGGAAAGGCAGGCCGGCTGCATATCTTTTTCCTCCAGCTGAGGGTTCAGCCGCCGCTGATAAGCCGGCAGGGTAAAATGAGCCGCCATGATGCTTAAGACCCCGTTCTCAATGGACTTGCGGTAAATCCTGCCAAAAGTCTCATCCCATTCCTCACAGGAGAGGCCATTGTTGCTGATCGTCAGATGCTGATCCCGCTCCTCCCAGCCGTCCCCCGGAAAATGCTTCAGGCAGGGAACCACCCCATACTCCATGCATCCCTTGTTGTAATTTTCCACACACTCACTGACAAAATCCGCATCATTGCCGTAGGCCCTGGTATTGATCAGGCTGTTGCGCCAGTTCATGAGGATGTCCCCCACCGGCCCGAAGGACCAGTTATAGCCCACTGCCGATGTCTCCGCCCCGGTAATCCGTCCCACCTCGTAGGCAAATCTCACATCCCGGCTGGCTCTCACCTGAGCCCCGGAGGCCACCAGCGTCCCTCCCGGCAGCGCCCCATTGGGTCCCGATTCACAATTTCCCGCCACCAGATAGGGAATCCTGGCTTTTTCCTGCAGCTCTGTGAGAATCTCCTGGGCCTCCTCATTGCCGAACAAAACCGCCCGGAAGGGAATCCCTCCCAGAGGCCATCGCTCCAGAAAGTCCCCCAGCTCCTGCCGGCTCATTCCCATCAGCGGATCCGCAAAAAGCTGACATATTTTTTCATGCTCCGTCATGTCCGCCACGGTTTCCTCCACCCAACGGACACTCTCCTCATCCAGATAAAACGGATTTGCCCTTAAATCAACCATTACCTGCTCCCCTTACTCTCCTGTGTTTGGTCATGATGTCATTTTAAACCATGGGACAGATGTTGTCAATAATTAATTAATAAATTTAAAAAATAAATATTTTCTTTGAACAGGTTGCTTTTCTGTATGAGGTAATGGGGGAGCAGCCGGAAGCTGTAAAGATGTGAAGATGCTGGATATAGTATTGATAGTTACTGTTCACAGGCAATGTCAGTTAGTTAAGCATTTCTGAAAGGTACGCCAAGGAAACGGGGAGAGCAGCCATCAGAAATGGTTTGCTGCTTTTTCCGGTTTCGAGATCAAGAATTCCTAAAAGTTCTGATTTTTGCTAAAAACGAAACGAAAATTCACAAACTCGCTACGCTCAGACAGTGTGAATTTTCGTTTCAACGCAAAACTCAGAACTTTAAGGACTTCTAAATCTCTGCAAAGTCAAAATTCGCAAACCATTTCTGATGGCTGCTCTCCCCGTTTCCTTGGCTGTGCTTCGCGATTCCTTAACTTACTAACACTGGGTGTGAACAGTAACGCTATTGACAATAATCCAGTCGAAAGTTTTCAAAGTACCGTTGATTTTTTCCACCCAATTGTTTTAAAATATCCATGTCAAAATCACTCCTCTATAATTTGAAATAGCGTGAGCAACATCTCGAAAATAACTTGAGTGTAAGGGAATTAAGCCAAAAAGCAATGGAATATTCTAAAAAACCATAATTTTCCCAAAGAAGCCTGATTCATTGGCTTTTCTCGGCATATCGTCAACTTTCCGTGTATCATAGTGGCTTGGACACCTCTATTATACACGGAAAGTTCAAATGGGATAAAGTCCATAAGTCAGCAGCCCTGCCAAGCAACGGAGCATCAAGTTTGCCGCGCTGCATTCGCCAAATGCTCGTGCAAGCACGGCACTTGGCTCATTACCGGCGGGAATCAATAATTCTCTGCATGAACCTCGAAATAGCTCTGGGGATGGCTGCAGGTCGGGCAAACCTCCGGCGCCTTTGTGCCCACCACAATGTGTCCGCAGTTGCGGCATTCCCACACCTTCACCTCACTCTTTTCAAATACGGCTGCCGTCTCCACATTTTTCAGCAAAGCGCGATACCGTTCTTCATGATGTTTTTCAATCTCGCCCACAAGCCTGAACTTTGCCGCCAACTCCAAAAAGCCCTCCTCCTCTGCCGTCTTGGCAAAGTTCTCATACATATCCGTCCACTCATAGTTTTCACCGTCTGCGGCCGCGCCAAGATTCTGCTTCGTATCTCCAATCCCGTTTAACTCCTTAAACCACATCTTCGCATGCTCTTTTTCATTGTCGGCCGTTTTCAAAAACAGACCTGCAATCTGCTCATAGCCTTCCTTTTTGGCCACGGAGGCAAAATAGGTGTATTTATTTCTTGCCTGGGATTCCCCGGCAAAGGCCGCCTCCAGATTCTTCTCTGTCTGTGTTCCTGCATACTTTGTCATTTTCATCTTTCTCTCCTTATTTAATATTATGTTAATCAGGATCAAAAGGCCGCAAAATCCCCTGCAAGAGGTTTTTTGACCTTAAGTTCCCTGTAACTCTCACAGCAACGGACTGCCTGCATGTGCAATATCGGTATGTTCTGAAATCTCTCCGTTGATGGTGCAGAGATCCGCAAGAGACAGATCATGAATGTCCTCATGGCCGGTGATTCTGGCAAAGGTCTTTAACTCCTCCGCGGAGCACCTAAGATAATTCTCCACCCGCTTTGCGGCCGCATCCACCTGCAGTCTCTGACGCAATTTCTCATCCTGTGTGGCCACTCCCACCGGGCACATTCCGGTGCCGCAGATACGGTACTGCTGGCAGGCAGCCGCCACCATAGCCGCCGAGGCAACCGCAACGGCATCTGCACCCATGGCAATCGCTTTTGCAAAATCCGAGGATACCCGAAGCCCCCCTGTAATCACCAGAGCGATATCGGAATGAACCGAATCCAGATACTTTCTTGCGCGGCAGAGGGCATAAATGGTGGGAACACTGGTGGAATCCCGCACAAGGGCAGGAGAGGCTCCCGTTGCGCCGCCCCGCCCATCGATGGTAATGAAATCCGGTTCGGCATAGACGCAGAATTCCAAATCCCGCTCAATACGTCCGGCGGCAATCTTAATGCCGACAGGCCTGCCCTCGCTTCTCTCCCGCAGTTCCCTCACCAGCTTCTTCAAATCATCCCTGCTGTCGATTCCGGGAAATTTAGAGGGGCTGATCACATCCACTCCCAGAGGTTTATTGCGGATCCTGGCAATCTCAGGCGTCACCTTTTTGCCTGGCAAATGTCCTCCCATCCCCGGCTTTGTCCCCTGGCCGATCTTGATCTCTATGGCATCCGAATTTTTCAGATTCTCGTCCGTAACGCTGTAACGGTTCGGAACATATTCAAAAATATATCGGTAGGCCGCCTCCTTCTCCTCCAAAAGGATGCCTCCCTCGCCGCTGCACATGGCCGTGCCCGCTGCCGCGCTTCCCCTTGCCATGGCAATCTTGGTCTCCTTGGAGAGGGCTCCAAAGGACATGTGAGAAATATAGACCGGCATGTCCAACACCATAGGCTTTTTGGCATGCTTTCCGATGACGGTTTTTAAGGACACCTCGGCATGCTCGTCCAGAGGCATGGGATTCAGCTGGGCCCCCAGCACAAGCACATCGTCCCAGCCCGGCATCTTCATCCGGGTGCCCATGGCGTCAATGGCCGACTTGCCGGTAACCGCCATCTCGTGAATCTCTTTCATGTACCGGTAATCACTGTCCCGCCTCCCGGTCTCCTCAGGATATCTTAAATCCAGGCCCCCGGCACCCGCAAAAGCAGACTGCTTCCCGGATTCTGCCTGGCCGGAAACCGTCTTTCCCGGCGCTGACATCCCGGGCTCTGACTCTTCTGACGCTGACTTTTCAGATGCTGATTTTTCGGGCGCCGATTTTTCAGGCGCTGACGCAGTGAATCTTACCGGCGGCTGTTTGCAGACCGGACATTCCGTTAATGCAGAAAACGGCTTGCCTTCCTTTTCCTCATCGTACACATACCCACAGATACTGCATTGATAAATCACGGTAATACCCCCTTTTCCTTTTTTTCTCTGCATTTGGGGCAGAGATAGAATACCTTTAAATCATAAAACAGAATTCCTTCTCCCATCTGTCTTTCCAAATCTCCGGTCATATCCTCAAAGGTTATGTCGGATAATGCCCCGCATCTCTTACATACCAGGTGATCATGCCTGCGGATTTTGTCATAGCGATCCGGTGAGCCTTCGATAGACAGCTTCCGTATCAGTCCCTTTTGGCACAGGGTATTCAGGTTATTGTATACAGTCGCCTGAACCACCTTCGGCTCTTCCTTTTTCAATTCTAAAAAGATCTGCTCTGCCGTCATATGCGCCTCGGAGTGATCGACCAATTCCCATATCCGTTTTGCGTACCTGGTCACATTTTAGCCTCCTTGTTTTTAGAATTATTCTAATTATAATATACTATCTTTCTTTTGTCCAGAAGATAAAATATATTTTTGGCGATATTCTCTTCTTTTGGAAAATTTTTCCTCCGAATATTCACAATTCTTTAAATCCCGCGCCAAAATAGCATTTTTTATTAAGACACGTATATCCAAACCTGCTATAATGGATAAGAACGCAAGGAGGATATACCATGAAAGACCAAAAAGAAGTGGTAAAAAAAGTCATCGATTATATTGAGAACCATTTAGAAAACCGCATCAGTTTAGATCAGATATCAAAAAGCATTGGTTATTCCAAATTCTATCTCAACCGCATTTTTACAGAATATACAGGAATTACCCTATATCAATACATCCAACACCGCAGGCTTACGGTTGCTGCCGAAAAGCTGGTGAAAACCGATACGCCAATCCTGCAAATTGCATATGAAGCCGGATATGATACGCAGCAGTCATTTTCATTTGCCTTTAAACAAATATATCTATATCCGCCTAAACTCTATAGGAATATGGGAATCTTTGCGCCAAAGCAAAGCAGAATTTTCCTGTGCCGTCCTGTTCTGCCCGGTTACCGCTTTCTGATAAATATTAAGGAGTTTGCCGCATGAGTACCATTCCTTATGTTATGGAACAGACAAGCCGGGGAGAAAGAAGCTATGATATTTTTTCGCGGTTATTATCTGACAGAATTGTTTTTTTAGGCGAAGAGGTCAGTGATGCGTCAGCCAGCCTGATTATTGCTCAAATGCTGTTTTTAGAAGCACAAGACCCCCAAAAGGATATCCAGCTGTATATAAACAGTCCCGGCGGTTCTGTGTCAGCCGGTTTTGCTGTTTATGACACGATGCAATATATCAAGTGTGACGTCTCGACTATTTGCATTGGTCTTGCTGCCAGCTTTGGCGCCTTTTTGCTGGCTGGCGGTACGAAAGGAAAACGTATGGCTTTGCCCAATGCCGAAATCATGATACACCAGCCGGCAATTCACGGAAATGGAATTGAGGGCCAGGCGACCGATATAAAAATCACATCCGACCACATACAAAAAAGCAAAGAACGCTTAAACTCGATTTTAGCGAAAAACACCGGAAAAACCATGGAAGAGATTGTCCTTGCGACAGAACGCGACAATTATATGTCGCCGGCAGAAGCCGTGGACTTTGGATTAATTGATAAAATCATTGACAGGCGTTGAGCCGTTAGAAGAAAGCGAACAAATCTGTGAAAATGCAGGTTTGTTCGCTTTACTGCTTTACTCCCGCCAGCTGACTCCCTCCATCACATCCGGAATCAGAATCGTCCTGCACGGACGCTCGCAGATCACCTCCACACCGGAACCTTCCCCAAAATATGCCGCCTGACACTGCGTACTGGCGCGATTACTGCCCGGACAGAGCACCGGATAATCTCACATCCCGCCCAGCCGTTCTATAATCGCCTCACGGTACTCTGCATGACGGGGCATGCCCCCTCCGATTCCGCCTCGCTTTGGGAACATAAGCTTAAAACTGCTTCCATTCTTCATGGTGAGATTACATTTTACAGATCCCATCCACCCTTTTTTAAACTGACAGTCCTGAATGTCCGCCAGGGGAAAACAAGTCCCGATATCCGAAAGGAAGGTGTCCGAAAGGATCTCCTGCATAATCCCTTCGCTCCCCTCCGGCGCGTCATCAAACATGTAAAAATAGCTGTTTTTCTCACATCCGGCGATCACCAGGAAATGCCGGGTAATCCCGATATAAACATCATAGTCGGAATGCTTCTCCTTCTGCAGAACGATTACCCGTCCCTTTTCATCCGGAATCAGTTTATCCTCCATATAGATACATTTTCCAAAAATACCCTTTATGCGGGTTTCCTGGGATATCCCATGGATACCTGCCTCCAGAACCTCCCCCTCCGGAATATGCTCTCCCAATACCCGCCGCATATTCCCTTCATCAAAGATTTCAGACATATCAACCTCTCCTCTGCTTCCTGCCTTTTCTACATCTTAACATATTTCCTTTTCGTAAGCCACTTCTTTTTTCCCGACTGCCTCTGCAATATCCTTGTTACTGTTCACAGGCAATGTCAGTTAGTTAAGCATTTCTGAAAGGTACGCCAAGGAAACGGGGAGAGCAGCCATCAGAAATGGTTTGCTGCTTTTTCCGGTTTCGAGATCAAGAATTCCTAAAAGTTCTGATTTTTGCTAAAAACGAAACGAAAATTCACAAACTCGCTACGCTCAGACAGTGTGAATTTTCGTTTCAACGCAAAACTCAGAACTTTAAGGACTTCTAAATCTCTGCAAAGTCAAAATTCGCAAACCATTTCTGATGGCTGCTCTCCCCGTTTCCTTGGCTGTGCTTCGCGATTCCTTAACTTACTAACACTGGTTCACAGGCAATTTCATTCAGTTAACTTCCGGGAATATCCCCCCTTTTTCAAGGCGTTCCTTCTGGTAAAACTTAAGTTACTGACATTGGATGTGAACCAATGTCAGTAACTTAAAAATTTGCAATACCAGCCTTGGAGAAAGGAGTGGGGCAGCCGCTTGCTAATCCGAAGATTTTGACTTTGCAGGGATTTAGAAGCCCTTAAATGTCTGGATTTTGTGTTGAAACAAAAATGCACTCTGTTTGAGCGAAGCGAGTTTGGGCATTTTCGTTTCGCTTTTAGCAAAATTCAGATGTTTTAGGGCTTCTTAGTCCCGAAACCGGAAAAAGATTTGGATTAGCAAACGGCTGCCCCACTCCTTTCTCCAAGGCGTACCTTTTGGGATTTCTTAACTTACTGACATTGGGTGTGAGCAGCAACCGAACCTCCTCCACCCCTGTTCTCCGCAAATACGCAGATCTATCTGCCCTGTTTTCTCAGTTCTTCCAGATAAAGATGCAAAAGCCCCTGCTTGATGCCGCCCCGTATCTTCTCCCTCACCTCATCCTCATACCCCGGCGGGCAGATATTCTTCACCTTCGCCCACAACATCTCATCTGTAAATCGCCGGTCATACTCATAAGGAACCACATCGCAGGTTCTCTGATACCACCGAAGCTGCTCCGTCCGAAGCCGTCCGATCTCCCCCTGGCAGGCCGGATCGTCAATCCGGTTATGCCGCTCCGCAGGGTCGGTGAGCAGATCATAGAACTCATCCTCCCCCGTAATCCTGCTGACATATTTATACCGACCGTCCCGGATCATGGCGCCCTTGGCGTGAGCCTCATCCTCCGACTGGGCCTTCATCTTCGGCCAGTAGACAAACCGGGGAGACGGCCCATCCTGCCCCGCCGAATGATATTCGTCACAATGCTTCTCCTCCGGCAGACGCCCGCCCTCACAGGTCACATAATCCCGCACCCTGCTGCCGCGGTTTTCCACTACCGGCCGCAGGCTTCTGCCAAAATGCGTCCGCCCAGGGGTCACACCGGCATAGTCCATGGCCGTCCCATAGAAATCCACCAGCTCCGCCAGAGCATCCGTCACTCCCGGATCCACCCGCTCCCCGGCCGGCGGCTTGATCAGAAAAGGCACCCGGGTGAGGCAATCCTCAAAGGAACTCTGAGCCTTCTCCGTCAGCCCGTAATCTCCGGCAAAATCCCCGTGATCGCTGAGGAAAAAGATCGCACAGTCGTCATAAACTCCTGCATCCTTAAGCCCCTGACAGAGCCGCTCAAACAGCACATCCACCTTGCTGCACATTCCCAGATAGACTGCCCGCAGTTCATCCCAGGCCTCAGGCGTATATCCCTCCAGGCTCTGATATCCCCGAATGGCATCCAGCATCCGGGACTTGCCCGTACATTCCTCCGGCAGCACCCGGGGCGCCAGCCGTTTCCGGTCAATTCCGGAAAAATACGGCTCCTCCACCTGATAGGGCACGTGGGGCAGCATCAGTCCCAGAAACAGGCACAGAGGCTGCTCTTTAGAATATTCCCTGATAAACCGTACTGCCTCGTCCACGGCCTCATCGTCACCGCCGTAATTTCTGCCCTGTTCATCCAGGCAAAGCCTGCCGCCATAGTGAGAATACAACTCCCCGTCGCCTTTTACAGGCCCCGGAGCCGCCGGCACATCCCCGCCGTAGAAAATCGTATCCGCATTGCTCTCGGCCCACCCTGCCATCTGGCCGGCAAACAAATCATTTCTGGCATTCATCCACACATAATACCCATTCTGCCGCAGCTCCGAGAACAGATTCTCCTCCCCCGGATGCAGCAGATAGCTCATGGTCCGGTGCCCCTGCACATGGGGATATAAGCCGGTAAAAAAGCTGCACCGGCTGGGCACACAGACCGGATTCTGACAAAATGCCTGACGAAAGGATACCGCCTCCCCGGCCGCAAGCTGATCCAGAAACGGCGTTGCTGCCGCCGGATTCCCCATATGCCCCATGGTATCCCACCGCATCTCATCCGGATTAAAAATAATAATATGAGGTCTTTTTTTCACACCCGCTCCTTTCCAGAGGCTCTCGCCAGCCTTCCATTTTCCATCGGTCCCGGCCTCCTTCCCGTTTGCAACAGTTGAAATCGCCCTTTTTCTGTTACTCCCCCTTCACTTCCCCAGCGCCGCGAACATGCTCCGCTTGTACTCCTCCACGCCCTCCTGGTCAAAGGGATTGACGCCCATCAACTCTCCCGACACCGCGCAGGCCACCATAAAATAGTAATACAGCTCCCCAAAGCTTCTCTCCGAGGCTCTGTCCACCTCAAAGCGGATGCAGGGCACCCCGCCCCTGGAATGAGCCTCCCAGGTAGCCGCCTCCGCCGCCCGGTTAATCTCCGCAAAATCCATGCCGTCCAGATAATCAAACCGATCCCCGTATTCCGGGCAGGACTCCACCACCACCGAGGCCCCCGGATCCTTCACTGACACGAAGGTCTCGATCAGATTCCGCCTGCCGTCCTGCATATACTGTCCGATGGAATGAAGATCCTCCGAGTAAATGGAGGCCGTGGGAAAAATCCCCTTCTTTTCCTTCCCCTCGCTCTCACCGAAAAGCTGCACCCACCACTTGGCAAAAAATCCGTACCGGGGCTCAAAGGACACCAACATCTCGATATCATAGCCGCGCCTGTACAAAAGCTGCCGCACCGCTCCATACCGCACTGCCAAATTATCCTCTCCGTTCTCCCGGCAGTCCTGACAGGCAGCGGCCATTCCCGCCAGATACTCATCCACATCCAGTCCCGCCGCCCCAATGGGCAGCAGCCCCACCGGGGTAAAGGCCGAATAGCGCCCGCCCACAGGCACCGGAAACTGCAAAAACAGATATCCGTTCTCCGCCGCGATCTCCTCCAGCCGGGAACCCTTAGTGCCGGTGACAGTAATCCGCCTTGCCATCTCCTCCCTGTCATAGCGGCTTCCCATCCACTGCCGCAGGATCCGGAAATGGCTCCCCGGCTCCAACGTCTCAAAATTCTTGGCAATCACATTAATATAGACGCTCTTTCCCTCCATCCCCTCTAAGGTTTTGCGGATGGTGTAAGGCGACAGCGTATTGCCCAGATACACAATCTCCGGCCCCTCCGGACGAGGCAGCGCCTCGATCACCCCTCTGGCCGCCTGATTGGAGCCGCCCACGCCCACAATCACAAATACATCCGCCTCCCGGCGGATCTCCTCCGCCTTCGCCTTGATCTCCGCTAATTGCAGCACGGAGGCCTCCTTTGTCCGCCAGCCCAGAACCTTATCCTTATCCTCTTTTTCATACAATGCCCGGCAAACGGACGCTGCCTTTGCCCTGGCCTCCTTCAGTTCCTCCCTGTCCAGATAACTCTCCGCCCTGCTCAAATCAATGATCGTCCCCATAATTTTCCTGCCTTTCCTTCTGTTCTCGCTCTTTTGCAGTTCCCCTCACAATTCTCACGGCTCCCGCCGTCTGCGTCCCCCACTTTGTGGGACAAATCTGACGACAAGCAATATTCAAACACGCTCTACGGCCTCCGGATCACCAATTCCTTCACCGCTACCGCGCAGGCCCCCAGGGCGCCGGTATACCGGTTGGCCGCAACATAATCCGTCTCAAGTTCCAACTCCTCTTTAAAATAATTATGCTCCCGAATCACCTGATCCAGATACTCCCGCATGGAGGGAACCGAAGTCACCGCACTGTCGATCACCACCAGGGGAGAATTTACCAGATTGACAATATTGGCAATGGAAATGCCCATATACCTCACACCCGTTTGAAGCATCTCCTCCACATCCGGATCCCGGTCAGCGGCTGCCTGCAAAAGCAACTCCATGGTCAGCGGCTCTCCCTTTGCCGTCAGGCCGGCCAGAACCGGACATTTCCCCTCCTCTTCCAGGGCCTTTGCCCGCTTAAGCAGCATGGCCTCCCCGGAAAAGACCTGCAGGCAGCCTCTCTTTCCGCAATTGCAGACCGGCCCGTCCAGATCCATAATGGCATGGCCGATATCCCCGGTGCCCTGCTTCCCCTTTCCAAAGGGCTCGCCGCCTACCATGATGCAGCAGGAAATCCCCGCCTGCACAAAATAATACAGATACACATCCGGACGGGCAGCCCGGCAGAACAGATCCTGGCCGATGGCTCTGGCCTTCACGTGATTTTCAACAGCCACCGGCATCCCCAAAAGTTCCTCCAGATCTGCCCGCACCAGCTTCCGCTTCCAGTCCACGCCGCCTATGGAACTGCACACTAAAATCCCGTTTTCCGCATCCACCATGCCCGGAGCAGTCCAGCCGACCCCTGCCAGCCTTTCCCTTAAGATGCCGCTTTCCTTCAGCATCTCCTCCACATATACCCCTGTCAGATATTTAAGCCTTTCGTAATTCCCGCAAAGTTCCGGCTCGTCATACTGTTTTCGAATCCTGATATTCCCCCGCAAATCACTGATGCAGCAAATCAGTCCAAAGGGGCTCCACTCAACCCCCGCCACAAAGCGGCTGTCCGCCGCAATATCCACTGCCATGGCCTTTCTCCCCAGAGAAAAATCCTGCTCCTTCATCTCCGTCTCCCGGATCACGCCCTTTTCCAAAAGGCGCTTCACGGTGGTGGTCACCGTGGGAAGGGTGATTTCCAGCTGCCTGGCCACCTCCCCCCGGCTCACCGGCCCATTCTGGTAGATCATCCCCAGAATGGAAATATCGTTTGCCTGCTTTACCTTTGTCAGATTGGAACCTGCCTTGATTTTCATGTCTCTATCCCTGCCCTCATTTCCTGATTCAGGAATCTCCGGGAAACCGCTATCCGTCCCCGGAAATATCGTAACAGATCAGATGTTACGACATATCCTCCTGTCTGATAAAGGGCAGATGAAAACTCTTGCAGCCCTTGTGTACTTAGTTTATCACATTTACCTCCACTCCACAACTATACACACGCCGCCCCATCACAGACATTTTTTCACCCGTCAGCTTTACCTCCTGCACAAAGGCAATGTCATGAGCGCTGGTTCCCACCATCACATCGATGCAAACCGGCTCCACCACAAATTCCATGTCCTCATTATAATAGCCAAGCTGCGCCGTATCCAAGGTAAAGGAAACCCGCTTTTTCTCTCCTGCTTTCAGCGGCACACGCACAAAGCCTGCCAGCTGCTTCACCGGGCGCACCACATGGGCTCCTCTGGTGCGGGTATAAAGCTGCACCACCTCATCGCCCTCCCGGTCTCCCGTATTCTCCACCTGGCAATGCACCACGATTTTGCCGTCTGTAGGCACCTCCGTCTCCTCCGCCGCAAAATCCGAAAGCACAAAGGAGGTATAGCTTAACCCATGGCCAAAGCAGAACAACGGCTCGCTGGTCTGATCCACATAACCGCCGGTGAAAACAACCGTCCCCAAACCGTCCGTCTGAGAGGCATAGCCGCTGCCCATCCGGTGATTGTACACCACAGGCGTCTGCCCCACACTCCGGGGAATGGTGGTGGTCAGCTTGCCACCCGGGTTCACCGTGCCGTCCAGCACATCCGCAACCACCTTGCCTGCATACTGTCCCGGCATCCAGGCCTGAATCACGGCCGCCGCATGACCGAAAGCCCAGGGAAGGGCAAAGATTCCCGGCCCGTACATCACCATCACCACCGGCTTTCCGGCAGCCACAACCGCCTCCAAAAGCTTCTGCTGCACTCCCGGCAAATCCAGAGTACAACGGTCTTTGCCCTCGCCGCCGGTCACATTCACCCAGCCGCAGTTGCCGCCGCAGGCCATGACCACCACGTCACTGTCCTTTGCCGCTTCCGCCGCCTCATGAATCATAGACTCATCATCGTCATTCAGATGGCACCCTTCGGCATATCTCACCGGGAAACGCTCCGAGAGCACCTCCCGCAGAGTGCGGGCTCCCATATCCCGCAGCACCTGATTCATATCCCCGATTTTTTTCCTGCCCTCCTCGTCCAGAGCCCGGGAAAATGCCGCAAAGGGATTGGTGCCGGAGCCGCCCTCACTCTTCTTCGCCTCATCCGCCATACCGCCGATGCTGACCTCCCCGCCTTCTCCTGCCGCAGAGAGCATTTCC
The DNA here is from genome assembly GCA_910575255.1 of Lachnospiraceae bacterium. Lineage (GTDB taxonomy): Bacteria > Bacillota > Clostridia > Lachnospirales > Lachnospiraceae > Brotaphodocola. Next base: position 180,717 of record CAJTEM010000002.1, read on the forward strand.
ACATAGGCCGGGAAGGTGTACCCGCTGACCGGATAACGGAGACTGTCCGCATGGGGGCCCACCACAGCCACCTTCGTCCCCGCCTTTAAGGGAAGCACCCCGTCATTCTTAAGGAGAACCAGGGACTTGGCGGCAATCGTTTCCGACAGCCGGCTTTTTTCTCCGTTATTCATGGCTGCCCACACCTTCTCCTCATCAATATAAGGATGCTCAAACAACCCATACTCAAACTTCACCTTCAAGACCCGGCGCACCGACTCATCAATCACCGACTCCGGAAGCTGCCCCGAGCGCACATACTCCGGAAGCTGACGGAAGGAATCTCCCACCGGAATCTCCGTATCCGTCCCCGCCTTCTTGGCCAGATACCCGGCCTCCTTGTAGCTTTTTGCCGTCTTAAAATCCGTAAAGGTCTTTAAGATCCCCGCCCCGTCCGAGGTGAGTATTCCCTCAAACTTCATGGTATCCCGCAAAAGGTCATGGGCGATCTTTTTGTTTGCCACCACACACATCCCGTCAATCTCCGCATAGTTGGCCATGACCGAGCTCACATCCGCCTCCCGCATAGCCGCCTCAAAGGGCGTGGCAAACACCTCATAAAGCTCCCTGTCCGTAATCCGCGTAGTCGCCGTATTCAGTCCCCCCTGGGTTTCCGAATATCCCAGAAAATGCTTGGCAATACAGGCCACCCCGTGCTCCTTGTCTCCCTGCATTCCCCGGACATACCCGATTCCCATCTGACTGGTCAGATACGGATCCTCCCCGTAGGTCTCATACACCCGCCCCCACCGGTGATCCCTGACGATATCAATCACCGGACTCATGGCTGAGGTAATCCCCACTGCCCGGGACTCCTGGCCGATCACCTGGCTCATCTGCTGCACCAGCTCCGGCTCCCAGGTACAGCCGGCATTGATCTGGGCCGGAAACAGGGTTCCTCCCATGGCCGGATAGCCGCACAGATTCTCTGTCTGCAGCACCACCGGAATCCCCAGCCTGGTCTCCTCCACAAAATACCGCTGCAGCACATTGGAAAGCCGCGCAATCCGCATGGGATCCGCCAGTCCCATGGTAGAATACTGGGTCAGCCGCCCATGTCCATAGGGAAACTTCTCCTTAAGCTGCTCCACCGTAGGCATCCCCTCCACAGCCAAGTCCATAGGCAGATCCCCGCAAAGCTGAGCCACCTTCTCCTCCAGCGTCATCCTTCCCAGCAAATCCTCCACCCGCTTCTCCACCGGCTGCGTACTGTCCTTATACAACTCCATCCTCATATCCTCCTCGTTATATTTTATCAAAATCCTCATGTACTGCATCCTATCTGTAATAATTCAAACAGCTCACAAATCATGTCATTTCATTCTGGCCTCCGCTCTCCCCTCTTTCCGTGGCGTACCCCTCACCAACCATCAGCCATCAGCCATTCTCACCCTTCAAAGCCGCCGCCCTCTTGGCCACCAGCCGCTCCTCCATATCCAACTCATCCTTTCTGGAAATGGGATACAGCCACATTCCGATCAGCGAACACACATACGCCACAATCGGCACCAGGGTCATCAGATACAAAATCGCCTGCAATGTCCCGCCTGACTGCTGCGCCAAATCCTTGTTGTACCCTGTCCAGGTCAGGATATGCCCTGCAAAAGCCGCCGAGAATGCCTGACAGCACTTATTGACAAAGGTAAACGTAGAGGAAATCACCGCATTGCAGGACACACCGGTCTTGATCTCCGCATAGTTGGCCGCATCCAGCACCGCCGACCGGCTAAGAGTATTGGTGAAGTTAAACATAAACACCGAAGCCAGCAGAGCCGCCGTACAAAGCACCGCATTCTGTCCCGGAGCCGCCGCCAGCACCACCACCGAGCAGACCAGGCAGAGCGCCTCCACCAGGGCAATCCCCCACCGTTTCCCCAGCTTTTTCACATAAGAGCCTACAAAGAACAGCATCAAAACAGAAGCAATCGTACCCACCCATCCGAACCACACCATCAGATCCGTCCTGCCGCCCATATTGTACTTGTAGAAATAAATCCGCATGGAATTGGTAATCTGGGAAGCAAACATATCCGTGCCATAGGCCAGCAGCACACACATCAGCGCACGGTTTTTGAACACGGCATTGACCACCTGGCTTAAGCTGACCTTATTTCCGCCGGCCGACTTTCCGTTGGCTGCATGGAACTCATAGACATCCAGGTTCTTCACCGACAGAGCCGACAGGATAAACAGCACCGTTGCCGCCACGGAATAGCCCACGATCACCTTTGTCCATGCCAAAGGATTATCCTGTCCGCCGCAGGCTTCGATCATCGGCAGCGCATAGGACTGAATCACCAGCCCGGCAATAGCGCCGCAGAACTGGAACACTGCCTGAATCCTGGTACGCCTTGCCACATTGTTGGAAAGCATAATCGGCAACGCCAGCTGAGGAATCTGCACACAAGTCCAGGTCAGTGAATAAAATATGTAGGAAATGTACGCATAGATCACCTTCCCCTGGGGGCTGATATTCGGCGTGGTAAACAAAAGCACAAAGGCAATCCCCAGAAACGGCGCCCCGTAGGTGATAAACGGCCGGTACTTCCCCATCCGCCTGGTGTTTGTCCGGTCTACAATCATCCCCATCAGCGGATCGGTAAACGCGTCCACCAGCCTTGCCACCATGAAGATCGTCCCCGCCACAGCCGCAGATACCCCGAGAATGTTGGTGTAATAATACATAATGTACAATCCCACCATGTTGAAGATCAGACAGTTGGCAATATTACCGGTACTGAACAGCCATATGTCCTTCTCCGTACATTCTGTCCTCGTTGGTTTTGTGTTCCCTGTCATTGAAATACCCTCCTTACATTTATTTAATTATTTTAATTAATTATATTGCCATTATAGCAACTCTCATTTACCTTGTCAATAGATCCGGTAATAATTATTTAATTAATTTAAATATTTAATACGAGCAGAATCTCCGGCCGGAAATCCATCTCATTCGCTAAAGCCCCCCTGCCGGCCTGCTTTTTACCCCCTTTCCTGCTGTCTTCTGCCAAAATCTGACACAAGTTCCACTAACCTGCCGACCAGCTTTTCCGATACCACATCATACTGACACTTCCGCTCCCCGGACGCAATACTGTAGGAAACCGCTCCCCGAACCGTAGTCGGATCCGTGCGCCATGCCTTACAGGAGCTGTGCACCTGGCAGATTCCGGTCTTTTCCATCAGCCTGCAGACATTATCCCCATTCACGCCGCTTCCGGCAAGAATCTCGATCTTATCGCCAAAGCGGTCCTGAAGCTCACGAATCTGCTCCATCCCCTCCAAAGCAGTCGGTTTTTGCCCGCTGGTAAGCACCCGGTCCACTCCCATGGAAATCAACTGCTCCATTGTTCCAAAAGCATCGCCGGAGCAGTCAAAGGCACGGTGAAACACCGCTTCTCTGCCAAAGCTTTTAATCCTTTCCACCAGCCTTTGATTCTTCTCTTCATCCAGGGAGCCATCTTCCTTTAAGCAGCCAAAGGCAATGCCATCCGCTCCCTGCTCCAAAAGACTTTCACACTCCCTTTCCATCACCAGAAATTCATCCCTTGTATAACAGAAACCGGCTCCCCGGGGACGCACCATGGCAATCACCTTCAGCTTGGGGAATTGCTCCTTCACCAGGCCGAGTGTCGCCGTGGTAGGGGTAAGTCCTCCCAGCATCAGCCCGCTGTTCAGTTCAATCCTCCCGGCCCCGCCGAGTACCGCCTGTCTGGCATCATACAAACTTCCGCAGCATATCTCCGCCACATAATTTTTCTTTCTCATTCTCTGTTCCTTTCCCTGACTTTTTATCCGCTATTTATATTATATCACAAGGAAGCTCGCTGATGCTCGCGCAGGTCATCAACTTCCGCTCCGCTCCAGTTGGTGACATTATATCACCCAACCGCCCGGAGCAGCAAATAACCACACCCATCACTTGCCTGTTTTCCCGATTACACAGGTCAAAAAAAGCCATATAAAAAGAGATGCCCCAAAACAAGCCCTCAGCCGTTTCCCGTGTTCGGCTGTACGCTTATTTTGCGGCACCTCCATCAACCAACCCTACTCTGCCTTCCAGATCAGAGACTCGATGTCCACATCATTTTCAATCATCCCGTTTTCCTTCATAAAGACAACCGTTTTCTTCATAGCCTCAATATCCGAATCATGGATTTCCATATTAAAATCATACATCGGATACATTTCCTTCACTGCATCCACGGTCAGTCCTGTCTCCTTTGCCGTGGCCTCCATAGCCGCCTCCTCATCTGCCTGAATACTGTCCAAAACCTGCTTCTGAGCCTCCAAAAATGCCTTTACCTCATCCGGATGGCTGTCAATATAAGCGCCGCTGGTGGCCACCACAATGGTTGCCTCCGTCAGGCCGGTTCCGTCTGTGATCACCGGAAAGCCGTCCTTTTCCATATTGTACGCGGTGGGGCCTGCCAGCAGAGCCGCGTCCACGCTTCCCCCAGCCAGGGCTGCCTGAGAATCCGGAATCCCCATAGATACAAACTCAATATCCTCCTCTGTCATTCCTGCACCTGCCAGATATGCCACCAAAAGCTCGTGGAGAATCGTTCCCTTTGGCCCTGCCACCTTCTTTCCCCTCAAATCCTCCGGCGACTGAATGGAATCGTCCTTTCCAAAAAGCTTAAAAGCCCTGGGAGAACGGCTGTAAGTGCTGATAATCTTAATATCCGCCTCATTGGAAGCCGCCAGTATGACCGAAGTAGCTCCCACTGCATAGAGAAACTGAATATCACCGGATGCCAGGGCCTGCGTCTGCTCCGGCCCGGTGGTCAGATCCGAATACGAAATACCGTATCCCAGCTCTCCAAACCGCTTTGCAAATATTTCCTGATCCTTCTCCACAATGGACGGCACATTTAAAGGAGATTTTACATAGGTTACGGAAATTGTCCCGTTTCCCTCTGCCAGGATTGACGCTGTCATATCCTTTTGTGCAGAGGCGCCTCCTGCTTCTGCCGCATCCGTCCCTTTGCCATCCGGAGTCTCTGCATCGGTATCTTCCCCTCCCGAGGCTTCCCCGGCTGTGGTCTTATCCTCTGCTGCGGCTTTTGTGCCTGTGTCGCTGTTTTGTCCCCCGCATCCTGCCAGGGAAACGCAGGCCATTGCCGCTGCCAGCATCCATGCAATCACTCTTTTTTTCATAAATTAATTCCTCCCTTTTTGTTCTTCAATCTGCCAAATAAGCTTTCTCTTTAATTCCGCCATCTCTTCAGACAGCAAATCCCTGGGAAAAGGCGCCTCTCTCAGATCATAACTTTTTTTGCAGATCCCGTCTTCTAAAACTACAATCTGAGTACCCACGGTCAGAGCCTCCTCAATGCTGTGGGTAACAAACAAAATTCCTTTTTTCTCCGTCTGATAGATTCTCAATAGCTCCTGCTGCATCTGGGCTCTGGTAAAGTAATCCAGGGCGGCAAAGGGCTCATCCATCAAAAGAAAATCCGGCTCATAGGCCAACGCTCTGGCCAGAGCCACCCGCTGCTGCATTCCTCCGGAAAGCTGAAAGGGTCGGGCCTTCTCAAAGCCTGTAAGTCCGGTCAGCCGGAGTAAATAGGACAGTTTTTCCTTATTCCGTTCCTTCTTTTTCACTCCGAACAGAATATTCCGCTCCACGCTAAGCCAGGGCATCAGCCGCGGCTCCTGAAAGATAACGCCGATTTTTTCCTTCCTGACAGTTTCCTTCCCACGGGCTTCATGGGAAGGAAGCGCCTCCTGCGAACCGGTACTTCTTGCTGAACCGGCGGTCTCAAGATCATTGGTCTTTCCTGCATCCGCCGGCTCAAAACCGCTGACCTTCCCTGCGTCCGCCGGCTCCAGACCGGCAATCAGCCGCAAAAGCGTGGTCTTTCCACACCCGCTTCTTCCCAGCACAACCGTAATCCCCTGATCTGCCAGCTCCAGGTCAAGTCCCTTCAGCACATAAAGACGGTGTCCGGATACCAGATAGCTTTTTTTCAGGCCGCTGATTATCATTTGTTATCACCTGCCCCTCTTTCCCAGGCCACCTTGCCGATCAGCAAAGAGAATATTTTATCACACAAAATTCCCACGGCTCCGATGGTCAGGATCCCGGCAATCACCTTATCCGACCGGGACATCTGCTGGGCATCCAGTATCAGATATCCAAGCCCGCTGGCTGCCGCAATCATCTCGGCTCCGATAATCGCCCGCCAGCTGTACCCCAGCCCGATGCGCATTCCCACCAGGATATCGGGAACTGCCGACGGAAGGACGATTCTTAAAAATTTCTGCCATCCGGTCAGCCGGAAAACATCTCCCACTTCCAGAAGCATCTTGCTGGCGGAGAGAAATCCCTTTCGTATATTGAGATACATGGGAAAAAATGACGCCAGCACAATAATAATAATCTTGGATGTCTCCCCGATTCCAAACCACAGAATCAAAAGGGCAATCAGGCTGATGGGCGGAACATTTCTCATAAATTCCAGAAAGCCGCCGTAATACTCCTCGGCCCTGGAAACCTGGCTGGCCAGAATCCCCCCCGCCATAGCAAGCACAAACGAAATGGAAAATCCTGCCAAAACCCGCCTGCTGCTGACCGTTATATGACGGAGCAGGACGCCGCTCTCAACCATTCCTGCCAGAGCCCTGGCCACCTTCCCGGGCGGAGGCAGCACATACGCGCTCCAGATTCCGGAACCGGCTGCCATCTGCCAGGCGGCCAAAAGGATAAGAATTCCCAAAGCTGTCTTTAAGGCTCTGCGGATACCACCGTTTTTCTCCTTTTCCTCCATAATGGGTCAGTCCTCCAAAAGGGCTGCAATATCCGGAAAAGGCATCAGGCTGCGCTTCAAAATCCCGTGAATATGAGCGATCACGATCCCGTAATTAGTCATATCCGCCTTCTGATCTTCGGCACAGGCCAGGCGGTACTTCATCTCCCGCTCATTGAGCATACAGGCGCCGCAGTGAATCACCATCCTGTAAGGCCGTAAATCTTCCTGAAATCCGGTTCCCGAGGTATAGACAAACTCCGGCTCTTTGCCTGTGTAACTTCGGATCCAGCCCGGCAGCTTTACCGTGCCTATGTCATTGCACTGTCTGTGGTGAGTACAGCCCTCTGATATCAGAATCCGATCCCCATCCTGAATCCGTTCCAAAGCCCTGACTCCTGCCACCGCCTGCTTTAAATTCCCCTTGTAGCGGGCAAAAAGAATGGAGAAGGAGGTCAGTAAAATATCCTCCGGCACAATCTGTGACACCATGGCAAATGCCTGGCTGTCCGTAATCACCAGATCCGGCTTTCTCCCCAGCCCTTCCAAAAGCTTCTGCAGCTCTGTCTCCCTGACCGCCGCGGAAATACAGCCGTGATCCAAAAGAGCGCGGATCGTCTGCTGCTGCGGCAGAATCAGACGTCCCTTCGGCGCCGCCTTATCAATAGGTGTCACCAGAACCACGAAATCCCCCGGATTTACCAGGCCTTCCAGCAGGTCCTTCTCCTCCTCTGCCGGCTTCATGGCAGCAAGACGGTTCTTCAACTCTTCCACGCCAAGTCCTGTCTTGGAGCTGACATAGAGAACCGGACAGGTGCCTTTGCCGCAGGACACCCGGGCCTCTCCCACTCCCGGAACCTGATGTTTTTGCTCCGCTGTCCCCGGCAAAAGATCCGCCTTGTGATATACCACCAGATAAGGAACCTTTTTCTCCTGAAACAGGGCAGCCATCTCCCTGTCCTCCTCGGTCTCCCCCACAGTCCCGTCCACCACCAGCACGGCAATATCCGTCTTGCTGAGTACCTGGCGGCTCTTTCTGACCCGCAAACCGCCCAGCTCCCCCTCATCGTCAATGCCGGGGGTATCCATCATCATAACCGGCCCCAATGGCAAAAGCTCCATAGTTTTATAAACCGGATCCGTAGTGGTTCCCTTCACCTCTGAGACAACTGCCAGCTCCTGTCCGGTAACCGCATTCATCAGGCTGGACTTTCCTGCATTCCTCCGCCCGAAAAATCCGATATGAACCCTCTCCGCCGCCGGTGTCTGATTCAAACCCATATCCAACACTCCCTTCTGACTTTTCCCCCTGCTCGCCGCATAGTCAGCGGCATATTCCTCTGTGCAGGCCTGCTTCCTCTCCGCCGCAGGCATTGGCTCACTTAGTGAACAATCCCACTTCATGTTGCGCATTCTGCCCGGAAAACTTTTGTTCCATAGGACATACTTTCCTGTGATAGAACAAAGAGTCCGGCAAGCCGGACTCTCGCGCCGGAGCGCGGCTGCGACAGCAGCCATCTTCCTTTGCGCGGAGTGCGCATCCAAAGCGGAGCGTTTTCTTTCATAGGACGTACTTTCCTATGATAGAAAAAAAGTGCATCCGCAAAGGGATACACTGACAAACCTGTCTCCTGCCGTCTTTTATCGCCTTCCCCTCCGGAAATCTCCTCGTGTCAGTGCAAGCTTTTATCATTATCTCCTTTACTTTGCAGAAGGCATGCCTGCTGCTCAGATATCAGGAATTATTACTATTTTATTCGAAGCAATGCCAATTGTCAAGACCTATTTTTCGTCCTCCACTACCCGCCCGTTACTGTTCACAGGCAATATCGGTAAGTTAAGAAATCGCGAAACACAGCCAGGGAAACGCTTAACTTACTGACATTGTTTCACAGGGGTGGTCTCCCTGAATCCGGCAGATACCAGCTCTGGAATCTCACCCCCATGAAAATGAACCCCGTTTCCCATCAACCGCTCCAGCAGGATGGCCCCCGCCCCGCTGGTAATGGAATGAGGAAAGCTCCCTCTCCGCTCAAACCGTATGCTTTCCCGCCCCACTCCATAGCTGGACTTCTGCTTTGCCGTATCTACCGCTACCCGGAAATACAAGGCGGATTCCTTTATAAGCAGCCCGGACAGAATCACCATATCCGGGCAAAACAGATCGATATAGTTGGACAGGGCCAGCCCCAGCATGCTGGCCGCTGATGTCAGCACCTCACAGGACAGAGCATCTCCCTCCTCCGATGCCCGGCAGATATCATAAAAGGAAAACCCTGGCGCATCTGCCTGCTCTGCCAAAATGCTGCTCCTTCCCTTCTTGATTCCCACCCGGAACTGTTCCAGAATCGCCGGAATCGTAGTATAGCAATCCACACACCCATACTTTCCGCACCGGCACGGTTCCCCGTCATAGTTGATCGTCATGTGGCCAAACGCATCCTCGTAATAAGGCGCAATACTCTGCAGTTCCCCCTTCATCACTACTGCTGACCGGATATTCATGGCACAGAGAATATACAGCATCCGCTCACTGTCCCTGGCCTTTCCATACTCGTACTCCAGCATGGCTGCTGCATTCGTTCCCTTCTCCATCTCAACCGGAAGCTCCAGACGCCGCTCAAGCTCCCGAACGACCGGATAATCCACCCAGTTCTCGTTGAGATACAAAATAATCGGCCGGATTACCTTGCCAGACTCCTGGTTAAAGGAGCTGAATACACTCACCCCCACCCCCAGGATCTGCCCTTTACTCAAGTCCAGTTCCTCCAAAATCCGGCCAAAAAGCTCTGCTACCTGATCCATAGCCTGATCCGGTACACTGCTGGAATTCAGAGGAAAATCCTTCAGTACGAGGATTTCCATGCAAAGATTCATCACTGCCACTTCACAGTAGGTGGTGGAAATATTGACAGCCCCCAGATAATAGCGGGAGGAATCGACCGTATACAGAATCGGTTTTCTTCCTCCGGTAGACTGACCGATTCCACATTCTGTCACCAGTCCGGCCTCCTCCAGACACTCCACTGCCCGCTTGACGGACATTGCCGTCTTATCCAGTCCTTTCCCAATATCCGCCCGGGAAACCGGCCTGTGCTTTAAAATATAAGAAAACACCTGACACGTCAGCGGAGAAAACTGCCGAAACATCCGTTCTCTTTCTTCCATTTACTTTCCTCATTCCAACGCCGCACAGACTGATTCCTGTGCGGCACTCTTTTCCTCACTATTCTTCATCCAGCTTCGGAATCGGAGAGAATAACGTTGGTTTAAAATTCCTCAAAAACTCCTCTCTTCCTCCATGGGCCTCCAAAAGCCGCCTCTGAGCCGCCTTGGACTCCTCCTCTAAATGCTCTGCATCCGCGATCTGTTTCAGCTCGTCATACATAAGGCCTGTCACTTTCTCATACCCAGGCCTTTCTGCCAGATCCTCCTGCTCCAGCGGATCCTTTTCCAGGTCAAAGAGCTGCGGTCTCTCTCCCACATAATGAACATACTTATAAGACCCTTTTCTCAGCATAAACATTGCCGTATAAATTCCCTGGGAATAATACTCCGAAAATGCTGTCCTCTCCTCTTTCTCTCCCTTTGCATAAGGTATCAGCGAGCTTCCCGGAAGCCGTCTGTCCGCCTCATCCGCCTCAATTCCAACACAGTCCAGCACTGTGGGATACACATCTGCCAAAGAGACAATGGTATCCTGCCGTTTTCCTGCCGGAATATCCGGTCCTTTCAGGATCAGGGGGATTCCCACACTCCCCTCATACATGGTGGATTTAAAATAAACCCCGTGATCTCCCATGGTATCTCCGTGATCCGCACTGTACAGGATTCGGGTACAGCCATCCAGCCCCGCATCCTGCAAAGCCTTTGTCACCACACCCACCTGCTCATCCATGAAGGAGCATAGCGCATAATACGTCCGGATCGCATGGATAGCCTGTGTTCGGCTCACCTGCTCTGTGCCGCAGTAACGGCGATAATCCTCCACCACCGGATGGTGGTTCCACTCCTCTGGCTCAAACTGAACCGGCAGACGGATCGCCTCCTCATCCGGATAAAGATCCAGATACTCCTGAGGAACAATCAGCGGAAAATGAGGGGTCACAAAACCCACATAAAGGACAAACGGCTTTTCCTTTCCGATTCCCTCCGTTTTCAGATACTCTGCAGACCTTCTTGCCACCTCCCGGTCATAGGTAATATAGTCCGACTCCCCTGCTCCGGCCGTCAGAAGAGCATCCCGGAACTGATAACGGGTGATCTCCTTATCGCGTATGGCTCCGTAGACATCCCCCACCCCGTTCTTGATATTAAGGGGAATTCTCTGATCTGTAAATCCGGTCCGGGGAGACTCATTTTTATAATGAAGCTTTCCGATGGCGGTAACCGAATACCCCTCCTCAGAAAGTCTGCCGCCCCAGCTTTTTACCTCTCCTCCATAGGCATGGGCATTGTCCCAGTACCCGTGGCGGGATGCAAAATCACCGGTGGCAAACACCGCCCTTGACGGCACACAGATCGGAGAATTGCAGTAGGCATTGTCAAAGCAGACCCCTTCCGCCCCCAGCCGATCCAAATTCGGTGTTTTTATCTTCTCGTTTCCATAACAGCCCAGCATCCGCTTACTGTGCTGATCACTTAAAATAATCACAAGATTCATTGGTTTATTCTCAGGCATCATTTCCTCCGTTCTGCACCTTTGCATGCTTTCTTTTTCTGAATCCGGCCAAAAACTGATAAGCCAGGATAAGCAGAGTCAGCACCAGCACGGTTCCGGAGATCGGTCTGGCAAAAAACGCTGCAAAATTCCCATAGGAAGACATCATTCCCCGCCGGAAATTCAGTTCAATGATCGGACCCAGCACAAATCCCAGCACCACCGGCGCCGGCGGAAACTCAAACTTGCTCAGCCCATATCCCACCAGGGCAAACAGAAAGATTGACCACACGTCAAAGACACGGTTATTCATGGCAAATGCCCCCACGCTGGCCAGCACCATCACCACTGGCAGCAGAATGTTGCGCGGAATCATCAAAAGCTTCAAAAAGCCGGGAAGCCCGTAGAGCTGCACCACAAACATCATGACATTAGCAATAATCAGGATAGCAAACATGGCATAGATCACATGTCCATGGGAGGAAAACAAAAGCGGTCCCGGCGTGATCCCGTGAAGCATAAAGGCTGCCAGCAGCATGGCCGTTCCCGCATCTCCCGGGATCCCCATAGTCAAAAGAGGGATCATCGCTCCTCCGGACACGGCATTGTTGGCCGTCTCTGAGGCAATCAGTCCGTCAATACACCCGGTTCCGTATTGCTCCGGATGTTTGGAAGTATTTTTGGAAACCGAATAGGCAATCAGGTTGGAGATCGCTGCCCCCAGTCCCGGCAGAATCCCGATTCCGGTCCCGATTCCGGCAGATACTAAAAAGTTCCTAAATTGCTCCCGGAATTCCTTCCCGCTGACTCCCAGCCCCTTGGACTTATAGCTGAGAACCGTCATTTCCTCCTGACTGGCAGCATCCGCCGCCTTGATCACTTCCATGACCGCATAGACTCCGATCATCAGAGGAAGCAGTTTAAAACCCGCATCCAAATCCCGGATGCCAAAGGTAAAACGCCGCACCGTATCCACCGGAGCCATACCTACTGTGGTAAAAAGAATCCCGATTAAAGCACTGATCGCCCCCTTGATTACCGAACCGCCCGACAAACTGGCTATCAAGGTCAAAGACAACACCCCGATCGCAAAATACTCCTCATAGCTGAACCGCAGCGCCCATTTTGCCAGCACCGGAGAGATGGCAAAGAGAATTACCAGGCTGAATAGTCCGCCTAACAGTGAGTACAGGGTACCCACTCGGATAGCCCGGCCGCCTTCTCCCCGCTCTGCCATCGGATGACCGTCAAAGGTGGTTGCAACCGAGGCCGGCGTACCGGGGATATTGATAAGAATTGCCGTGATCAGCCCGCCGGAAATGCTGCCGATATAGATTCCCAGAAGAATCGCCATCCCGTGGATGATATCCATTCCATAGGTCACCGGCAGGATCAGTGCAATTCCCATGGATGAGGTCATCCCCGGACTTGCCCCGAAGAAGATTCCCAATATCACTCCTGCCAGGCAAAGCAGCATAATCTGAGGTTCCATAATCTGAGAAAAGCCCTCGGCAAACATGGAAAGACCGCCCATTCCCTTTTTCCCCCTTTCTAAAACCAGCCCGCTTTGGGCAAAATCAGCATAAAGACATGATTAAACAATACATAAATGGCCGCCGATACTGCCACGGCAATCAGCAGATAGAGAAGCAGGGATTTTCTGCCGGCCGGCCATTTGCCCATAACTGCCATCTGGCTGAACAGGTAGATAACCGAAGACACGGCAAAACCAATCTTGTCCATCAGGAAGATATAACAGGCATAGCTTCCCAGCACCAGAATGGTTCGGGTATAGCTTTTCCTTTCTCCTGATTTCTCCGACTCTGTCTTTTTCGCTCTCTGAATCCCTCCCACGATCAGGCAAACGCTTAAGACCAGAATAATGATTCCGCAGATCTGAGGGAACATCCGGGAACCTACCACCCGATCAATATTGGTCAGCTTGATCTGGAAGGACAGCAGCAGATAGATTACTGACAGAGCTGCCAGAACAATTCCGACGATTACATCCTTGTATTTTTTATCCATTCCCATCCTCCTCGTGCAACAATTCAGATGACTCCTGAATCGTTACCTCTTTGTTACTGCCCTTCCATGGGTCTCATCTGTAATCTTTTGCTTTCCGGCAACCGTTCCGGACAATACCCGGCCCTTATTGGTAATGGCTGTCCAGAATATCCTGATATTCCTGCAGCCGGACCTTGCACTGCTCAAAATAAGCATCCGTATCTTCTGGCGCCATATATTCTACCGCATATTCCACATTCTTGGCATCAGCCTGGAAATCCGGATTCTCACAGACCCTTTCCAGCGCTCCTGTAAACTTTGCGATAATCGCCGGATCCGTATCCTTGGGGAAGCCGCAGAAGAAAAATTTGTCTACCACAAAGTCTACCCCCAGCTCTTTCATGGTAGGAACCTCCGGATAATCCGGATTCCTCTCCTCATTAAAGAACGCTAAAAGATGAAAATCCCCGGAAGCCACATAATCCTTGACCAGTCCCACCGGAGCCTTCATAAAATCGATGTGGTCTCCCATCATGGCTGCGATCTGATCTGACACGGCTCCCGCATCCACCAGCTGATACTGCAGGTCAAATTCCTCCTCCATCATGGCAATGATTGCCGTATCATTCGTTGCCAGCTCGGTTCCGAACTTCACGGTTCCCGGATTGGCCTTTGCCGCCTCCTTCAGCTCGTCAAAGGACTCGTACTTCTTACTCAGCAGACAGGTGGTATACACCCTAAAGGGGATTCCTCCGGAAGCAAAACCGTCATAGTCAAACTCTGTTACCCCCGAGATCTTGTTGGTCAGCAGGGCCTCATGGCATACCAGCATGGTATATCCGTCCGCCTTGGCATCCTTTACCTGAGTAGAGGCAATGCTTCCTGCACCGCCGGCTACATTACTCACCACCATAGGCTGTCCCAGCTCTTTTTCCATATACTTGGCAATCAGCCGGGCCGCCGTGTCGATACCGCCTCCTGCATTGGCTCCCACAATGATCTGGATCGGATTCTTTGGCCAGTCAGTCTCTGCCGCTGCCGGCTCATTGCCGGCTGTCTCCTTTGCCGCCTCACTGTCCTTGTTCTCCTGGCTCTCTGCCGCCTTCGCGGCCGCCTCCCCTGCTGCTTCCTTCTGGCCTCCTGAACATCCTGTCAATGCCGATGCTGCCATCATGACCGATAAGATGAATCCCCATGCTCTTTTTTTCATTTTCTCTCTCCTTCTCCATTACCCGGTTCACGTACCAACAGTTTCTACAGATATCTGTTTCCTGCTGCCTGTATTTATAGTAGCAACCCCATACTTATTCGTCAATGATAAGAAGTTCCCATTTTTTTGCACAAATTTCAAGCAGAAAAATGCCGAAAAATAGAGGGATTTTCCATTTTTCTGAAAAATCCCTCCACACTTTTAATACCAATGTTAAAAAGTTTTCAAACAAACATATGCTCTCAATTTCCTGAAGCCGTAAGAAACACATACCGGTTTTCCTCTGATAATTCTTCCGAAAAAACAAATCCAAGCTGGCAAAAATCCTTCATTCCCGCAGGATCCGCAATCCCGTTTTCCGCCATAAAACGAACCATCTCCCCCCGGGCCATCTTCGCTAATGTCCCTTTCTGCTTCACTTTTCCATCCAGGAGCTGGCCGAATTCCACGGTAATAAACCGATCCTCCTCTGTAAGATAAGGCTCGATACACCGGGAATATTCCCTGGAAGCCAGATTGACAATCACCCGGTCCCTGTCCGGCAGGCTTTTATTCCAGGCACATAATTTCTGATATAACCGGTCCCCCCAGAAATCATACAGGTCTCTGCATCCCTTCACCGAAAGCTTTGCCTGCATTTCCAGCCGGTACGGCGTGACTCCGTCAAACGGCCTTAAAAGACCATAAAATCCCGACAAAATACAAAGGTGGCTCTCCACATAAGAAAGAGCCTCCTTCGTAAGTACTGCCGGTGCCAGATGCTGATACTGCAGTCCCTCATATGCCATAACCGCCGGTGTCAATGCCCGCTCCGGATCCATAGAGCGAAACCGCTCATAGTTTAATTCGGCAAGATTCTCATTGCAGTTCCACAAAGCCTTTGCCTCGGAAAATGACAGGGATCGGATCCTCTCCATCAAAATCCTGACATCCTCCATAAACATCGGCAGGCCGCTGACCGCAAAGGAATCGGTATCCCGGTTCATCTTCTTGGCCGGTGAGATGATAATTTTCATGACTCCTGCTCCATCGGATAAATAATCCCCCATTGCCTGCGCAGCTCATCCATCCACCGAAGCATCTGCAATGTCTCCTCATGAGGCATCTCCGGGCACTCCAGCTCCCCGTGCTCAATGGCACGGACGCAGGCCTCTACCTCATATTCATAGCCGGTAATCTGCTTTGGCGTCTCATAGGCAGCCACCAGCTTCCTCTCTGTGTCAAAGACACGGATACCCTCACAGTTATTGATATTCTCTGTCTCGATATATCCCTTATCTCCGTAAATGATCCCCCTGCGGTCACTGATGCTGCGGGCGCTGGAGCTAAGCGCCGCCATCCTGCCGTCCCGATACACGATGGTGATATTCTCCTGCATATCCAGCCCATACTCATTGAATGCAGCCGTCCCGGTGATCGTCTCAATATCATCGCCAAATACCATAGATGCAAAATTCAGAGTGTAAATGCCGATATCCAGCAGCGCGCCTCCGGCCAGCTCCGGTTTTTTGATCCGATCCTTCCAGTCAATGATATAGCTTAAGTTGGCAGTCAGCATATAGGGAGTCCCGATGACTCCGCTTGCCAGCACCTCTTCCAGGGTCTTTCTCATGGGCATATACCTGGTCCAGATCGCCTCTGTGAGAAGGAGTCCCCTCGCCTTTGCCATAGCAAACAATTCCCTTGCCTGGCCCTCATTGACCGTAAAAGCCTTCTCGCAGAGCACATGCTTGCCGTGCTCCAGACACAGCCTCACATGGTCATAGTGATGGGAATGCGGCGTCGCAATATATACCAGATCCACCCCGGGATCTTTGAGCATCTCCTCATAGGAACCATAAGCCTTCTCAAATCCGTACTGATCGGCAAAAGCCCTTGCCCTCTCATAGTCTCTCGCCGCAATGGCATACCGCTTTGCCGTATCCATTCCCTGTAGGGTCCTCCCCATAAAGCCGGCGATCTTTCCTGCACCGATGATTCCCATCCTTACCATAGCCTTTCTGCCTCCTTGTTATTCATTCCTTAACTGCAGACTCTCTCTGAAAGCAGCATTCTCCCTTCACATACGTTGCCTCGATCCGGTATGCCTCATCCAGTACCACCAGATCCGCATCCTTGCCTTTCTCCAGCGATCCGACCCGGTCATAAACACCGGTCAGCCTTGCCGGATTCTCCGTCAGCAGCGGCACAATGTCTTCAAGCGGACGTCCGGTAAAGGCCAGCAGATTCTCAAGTGCCTTTCCGGTCGTCAGTGTGCTCCCGGCACGGCTGCCGCCGTCCGCCAGGCGGGCGTCCCCGTCCACGACGACCACGTCATTGACTCCCAGCTTATAGTTTCCGTCCGGAAGCCCGGCTGCCATGATGGAATCCGTGACCGCCACGGCCCGGCTGTTGCCCTTTGTCTTTAAGATCAGCCGCACGGTGCCCGGATGCAGATGACGGCCGTCACAGATCATCTCGCAGAACACCCGGTCGTCCTCTAACACGGCCCCCCAGATTGCCGGCTCATGCTGATGCAAAAGCCGCATGGCATTGCTGGTATGGGTCGCTCCCCTCGCGCCGTTTGCAATCGCCTGTCTCGCCGTCTCATAATCTGCTCCCGAATGGCCGATCGCCACCACTATACCCAGACGGCACAGCTCGGGAATAAAGTCCGCCATTCCCTCGATCTCCGGAGATACCGTGATATAACGGATCTCCCCGCCGGCCGCCTCCTGGTACTCCTGCACCAGGCCGACGTTTGGCCTTTGCAGCAGATGTTCCGGCATTGCCCCTTTATATTCCGGACTTAAGAACGGCCCTTCCAGATGGATTCCCAAAAGCCGTGAACCCTTATGCTCCAGGCTCTTCCATCGCTTATACTCCTCAATGCACCACAGCGTCTGTTCCCTGGTGTCCGTAAGCACCGAACACAGCCAGCCTGTCGTCCCCTGGGACGCATGGAACCGGCAGATCTTCTCATAGTCCTCCGCCTTTGCCGCATTCACGTCCACGCCCACTGCCCCATGGGTATGGATATCCAGAAATCCCGGCACCAGCCATCTCCCAGACACATCCACGATTCGGGCGCCCTTCTCCTCAATGTCTGTGCCGATGCACTCGATCACCCCGTCCTTTATCCGCACATCTGCCCGTACAAAATCCCGTCCCTGATACACCATTCCGTTCTTCAGCAATATTGCCATATTCTGAAAACCTCCTTTTGCACTTTCCGTTCTCTCTTGATCAACACCCCGCTGCAAGCACGGCACTTGGCTCATTGCTCGCGGGAATCAATCCTCAAGACGAGCCACATACTCCGTAAACGTCAGCGTAATATCCTCATGCCCCCGCAGAAGGCTTACCGGAAAATCCGCGGTCATTTCCCCGTATCCTGCCCGGCGCACTACTGCGCGATGCCAGTTCCGAAAGCATCCCAGACGAATCTTTCTGGCATGAGCAATCTCATAGATTCCCACCGTCACACAGTATTTCGGCATGTCCTCCAGCGCCCCGCCAAAATCTCCGATGGCATTGGCTGCCCGCGTTTCCGGGCTGATCTTTAGCACCCGCGTCTTCTGCGCCAGGAATTCCTCCGCGCTCATCGACGCATCCGCCTCATTAAATGCCACATGTCCATTGATCCCGATCCCGCCAAAAGCAATGTCCACACCTCCCAGTTCCTCAATCAGCTTCGGCACTTGCCCCACGTCTTCCGGATCCGGGAAAATCCGCTGCTCCGGCGGCATCACCAGCTCCGGGCGGATCTTTGAGTATACCACCCGATCCATAAAGCCGCGGAAACTTAAAGGATGATCCGCCGGAATCCATTTCCTGTCATCGTCCAGATATTCGTCCATGTTGATAAACCATACATTCTTCAGGCTGATCCCCTGTTCATTGACCATGTCCACAAAATAGGGATACTGTCCCACCGGTCCCACCGGGCAGATCAATACCGTACGCCGGTTCTTCTCCTGATTCGCCAGGATCTCTTCTGTCATCTGTTTTGCCATCTGATAAAATACCGCCGCATTATCCTCCATGCAGATCAGCTTCATCTTTGGATTTGCCAAAAGCTGTTCTTTATTGTAACCATAGTATCCGTGCCTCATAACCATTCCCTCCTTCTGTCTTCTGCTTTGGCTCACGCTGCCATAAACCGCCCGCGCCGGCCGTGCATTGCACTCCTGAAACATTCCGTCACGAAAATAAATGGGAAATGTTCAGCTCCTGAATCATTGAGACGATCTCCTTTGTCCTGCTGCAGCCGAACTTCCGCAAGAGTCCCTTGATCTGGGTCTTGACCGTAATGATCTCCACACAACGGATACGGGCAATATCTTTCACCTTATTCCCTTCCAGCAAAAGACGCAGAAGCTCCCTCTCCGCAGCCGTCAGCTGAGATACGTTGTTGATAAAGAACAAAAGACTTTGCTCCGACCTCTGCAGACGGCTGTATTCCCGCATGATCGTCTCCTGAATCCGTGATTCCATCACCGGCTTCCCGCTGTAAGCATTGCGGATATGCTGCAAAATCTCCTCATCCGGGCAGCCCTTAACCACAAAATCCACTGCCCCGGTCCCCATGGCTGTGATAATGGTCTGATTCGTCTCATGCGCTGTCAAAAAAATGATCCTCTGTCCGCGCCCCTCATCCCGAATCCTCTCTGCAGCCACGATCCCGGCATGCATAGTCTCCATCTCGATGTCCATCAACACAATATCCGCATCCTGCCGCTTCGCAAGCTCCGCCGCCTCCTGACCGCTTCCTGCCTGCCAGGCAACCTCCATATCCTCCTGGCCTGCAATCAGCTCGCACAGATCCTCCCGAAGCAAATCAAAATCGTCCACAATTGCCACTCGAATCATAATACCCTACCTAATCCTTTTACAGCCTTCTTACCTTTTCCTGAAGCGTGTTTGAAAATTCATTCCCGTCGAATCATGCTCTGACCTTTTGACGAAATCCCCCCAAGGTCTTGTCTGGGCTCATACCGTGGAATCGCCACAAAAAAGCTGCTCCCTTCTCCCGGCCGGCTCTCCAGCTTCAGCTTCCCGAAATGGCTTCTCACAATCTCCCTCACATAATGCAGCCCCATTCCCCAATTCGTATTCGTATTCTTGCTGGTATAAAAGGGATCATATATCCTGCGCTGTTCCTGCCTTGTCATCCCCGGCCCGTTGTCGCAGACCTCAAAACCCACATACAGCCTCTCCGCATGGATCTTCATTGCCAGCCTCTCCCTGCTCTTTCCCGACATCAGAAATGCCTCATGCGCATTGGTCAGCAGATTGCAGAGAGCCTCGCTCAGATGCTGCTCATCCGCCAGCAGGGATTCCCCGAGACTGCCCAGGATCTCCACGTCCGTATCCGGATATTTCTTATGGAACAAGGACAGTGTGGTATCCGCAATCTGCTCCGCCCTCACCGGAGACAGGAAAATGCTGCTCTGCCGGACACTTTTATAAAGCTCCTCCATCCGTCCTAACATGCTCTCATTGACCTCATCGAGCATTCCCACATAAGATGTCAGCTTTGCCAAATCCGGCTGTTCCTCTTCTAATTCTCTGCGGATCTTTTTGTACAACACCCGGTTCGAAAGCAGCTGATTCTTAATGCTGTGGACAAAGACCGATACTCCCATGCTCGCGGTATCGAATTTCCTTCGGACGCTGAGATCCTCCCGATTCTCCTTCCAGTCAATCACCATATAATTCTTCAGATTCCAGAATCCCAGCACCACAAAAGCCAGGGTAAATCCCGTAAACAGATACCATCCCTTAACATCCATCAGTGAATTCGCATACAATCGTCCGCTGAAACGCATATATTCCACGGAATAAATCTGATACACCTGCAAAGGATCCTGCGTGCAATAGATAACGTACTGCACTGTCACGCTTAAAATAAACACCATGATATACCGAAACTGCTTCTTCAGGTAAGGAATCGTCATATCCCGGTATTCCTTCACGATCATGGCAGCCGCCAGAGCAACATATACAAAAATCCATCCCTGCGTCAGCTTCATCAGTACGGTCTGCAGCGCAAAGCGCCCCTTCACCAGCCGAAAAAAAATCTCCGGATAATACACGGCCAGACTGAGAAACGGCAGGATAAACACCGCTGCACTCCGCCTGCGCAACCGGAGAACTGCCGGAAGCATACTGTAATGCGTAGCCACCATCAGCAAAAAAGGCGGGAACAGATAACGCCCGATCGCAATCAGATATCCCAGCTTTCTCAAAGGGAAAATCAGGTAAGAAAGCCGCCGCTGAATCCGGGTGTCAAAGAACAGGAACATCTTCTGCTCCGGAGAAAGTCCTCCCGTCTTGGCCAGGTAAATCATGATCCCCACAAACATACAGATAAAACTGAAGCAAAGCCCCAGAAGCCAGATCGTCTGCTGATCCCTCTTTACAAAGAACAATGCCACAGAGGATACGGCCAGAAACACAAGCACTACCAGAAGCATTGTCGTTCCTCCTTGCCAAGATTATACCATATTTTCCCTGGAAAAGAAACCAGGGCAGCCTATAATTTCCGCAAACGTTTTCCTTATCACTGCTTTTCACCGGGTGGGGTTCCGAAAGGTACGCTCTGGAAAAAGGATTCCCCGGACCTCGGGTTTCGGATGCAAACGCAATCCGGGGAATCCTTTTTCCAGAGCTGGTATTTACCAGACCAGTAAGAACGGAGAACAGGATGTTCAGCCTTGGAACGAGGGGAGGGCCGCAGCGGGAAATGGCCTGCGGATGTTGACTTTGCAGAGATTTAGAAGTCCTTAAATTTCTGAGTTTTGCGTGGAAACGAAAATTCACACTGTCTGAGCGGAGCGAGTTTGTGAATTTTCGTTTCGTTTTTAGCAAAAATCAGAAATTTTAGGAATTCTTTGCCTTAGCACGCAGAAAAGCTGCCAGTGGCAGGTTTTCTGTGAATCTCGAAACCGGAAACATCCACAGGCCATTTCCCGCTGCGGCCCTCCCCTTGTTCCAAGGCGTACCTTCCGGAACCTCCCCCCCGTGAAAAGCAACTCCAAAAAGGAGGGAGAGAGGTACTTTTCCTTCCCCCTCTCCCTGCTGATAACCTTCTTATTTCTGATTTGCTTCGTATGCTTCCTTCATGACATCAAACAGAACATAATTGTCGACATCTACCTTCTCTGTCAGGCGTCCGCCGTCGATGAATACCTGCTGCTGGTTTTCATAATAGGTCTTGATGGTTCCATCCTCCAAAGCCTTGCCCAGGAAATCACTGGTGATGCTCCAGTTGCCCTCGCCTACGGTTGCCTTCATGGTATCAGCATCCACTTCACACTGCTTTGCCACCCAGTCGGCTACCTCCTCGATATTGCTGTTGCGGTAATCGGCGGCTTTCTGAAGTGCACGGGAGAAACGCACCAGCACGTCGTGGTTGCCGTCGGCAAATTTCTGCGTGGTAATAAAGCTGGACGGGAAGGTAACCTGATTCACATAATCCTGGTTTGTAGCCAGCCATACGGTCTTGTCACCCAGGGCATTCTCGATGGTCATGGTTCCCGGTGACCAGGTCGCACAGGCATCTACATTGCCGCTGATCATCGCCGTAACGATCCCATTGGCATCCATCTCCACTACCTCAAGATCATCCGCAGTCAGTCCTTCCTGCTGCAGCGCCAGATTCAGAATGATCTCCGCCGAGGTCCCGCTGGTAGCCGCTACCTTCTTCCCTTTCAAATCCGCGATACTGTTAACTCCCTTATCCTTGTTGCCCATCACGGCATCTGCCAGACTGGTACAGTCGATCTGGAAAATCAAAGCCTCACCCTCCGCACAGAGCGCATGGGCGCCGTGGCCGATCTGGGAAATGTCAATATCTCCGGAAGCCATGGCAGCGATTTCCGCCGGCCCGCCCTGGAACTCAACCAGCTCCACCGTAAGACCCATCTCCTCGAAATATCCCTTCTCACGAGCTGTCACTGCCAGGGATGCGCTTCCCATGTTGGGCATATACGCTACCCTTAAATTTGCCGGCTCAAAGCTTTCCGCCTCTGCCGGCGCTTCTGTCTCGCCGCCCTCTGCCGGCGCTTCTGTCCCAGCTGCCTCTGCTGCCGTAGTCGCAGGCGCCGCCGTGGTCTCCGGAGCTTTGGAAGCTCCTCCTCCGCAACCTGCCAGCATGGCAGCCATCATAGCAGACACCAGAATCAGACTCATTGACTTTCTCATAAAAACATTCCTCCTTACTCACCTCTTTGGGTGTTACTTACGTACTTCAAGATACTCCTGATATACCTCGCCCCAGATAAAGCTCTTCAGATCCAGGAAAGGAAGCTCCATCTTCATCTCCTGTGTCCTCGGATAGGGCAGGTCAATATCCACAATCTTCTTGATGCGCCCGGGCCTGGCGCTCATGATAATCACCTTGGTTGCCAGGATCACTGCCTCCTCCACATCGTGGGTGATGAAAAAACAGGTCTTTTTCTGTTCCTGCCAGGTCTTAATCAGCTCTGACTGTAACTGTGTCCTGGTCTGGGCATCCAAAGCTCCGAACGGCTCATCCATCAGAAGCACCTGCGGATTGACTGCATAAGCCCTGGCAATCGCCACCCTCTGCTTCATACCGCCGGACAGCTCCTTCGGATAAGAATCCGCAAACTGCTCGAGATCTACCATCTTTAAGTACTTCATGGCAGTCTCCCGCGACTCAGCTTCGCTCACTCCCTGCAGCTTCAGGCCAAACTGCACATTCTTTAACACTGTCAGCCACGGAAACAGCGCATACTGCTGGAAAACCACGCCGCGCTCCGGCCCGGGACCCTTTACTTCTTTCCCGTCTACATAGACGGCGCCTGAGGTCGGCTCCAGAAGCCCTGCTATCACGTTCAGCAAGGTAGACTTTCCACAGCCGGAAGGCCCGACCACGCAGATGAACTCATTTTCCATGATATCCAGGCTGACACCATTTAACGCGACCATATCGCCGTTGCGGCCGCTATATACTTTCTCGACCTTGTCGATCTTTACCTTTACTGCACCGTTTCCTGCCATCCCGTCAGCTTCCTTTCTAAGAATTTAACTAACTGCTCCATCAACATTCCGATAATACCGATAATCAGAATTCCCAAAAGCACGGTCGCCATATCATAATATCCCTGTGCTTTCTGAATCATCATGCCCAGGCCCTTGGACGCGCCTGTCAGCTCTGCCGCCACCAGCGTGGTCAGGGAAGCGGAAAGCCCCAGCCTGGCGCCCACCAGGATAAACGGGGTGGAAGCAGGAATTACCACCTTAAAGAAGATATCCTTGTCGGAAGCCCCCAGAACCCTCGCCGCCTTGATCAGGGTAGCATCCACGTTGCATACGCCCTGATAAATGGTAACCACCAACACCAGAAATGAAGCAATGAAAATCACGATCACCTTTGCCTCCTCACCGACACCCGCACCGGTTATCACCAGCGGAATATAGGCCAGAGGCGGAATGTTCCGCACAAACTGCACCCACGGTGCCACCAGATTACGGAACGGCGCATACCATCCCATCAGAAACGCGATCGGGATCGAAATCACAAATCCCAGAGAAAAGCCCGCAATCACCCGAAAAAGGCTGATATACGTGTGCTGCCACAGGGTTCCGTCGGACACCTTATCCACCAGCTTGGCAAATACCTCCCACGGCTCGGCAAACACCACGCCGCCGGCCTCCGTGGACGCGATGAAGATCCACAGCAAAACCGCCACTGCCAGCGACAAAAGCATCCATGCTTTGTCTGGGATCTGCGTCCAGAAAGACTTATCTTTTTTTCTTGTCTCCATGTATACCCCTCCTGCTCTTTTTGCAACCTGCCGGTCACATTCTGTTGATCCTGTTGATCAGAAGCTAACTTACCATTTCCACCCCTGATAGTACTTAGTTTACCGGATTTTGCAAAAAAAAACAGTATGAAATATTTTCATACCGTTTGCGGAAAGCTTTTTCTTTTTTTACTCAAACGTTTGTTGATATCGCCATGGAATTTTTCCGAAAAATCCATTACAATAAAAGAGAAAAGCACTGCTGTCGAATCCGCAAACATCTGCAGGAAGGAGAACCGGATATGACTTTGAAAGAAATTGCCGTTGAGGCAGGAGTTTCGGTCTCTACCGTTTCCCGTGTCATCAACAAAAGCAGCAAATCCCCTGCCAGTCAACAGGTACAAGACCGGATCTGGGAGATCGTCCGCCGTACCGGCTATACTCCCAACAGCAACGCCCGCCAGCTGAAAATGGGCAATCCCGCCGCCCCCGCCGGCGCCTCACGCTCCATCGCCTGCCTCTTCGCCCGCGTCCACGAAGCAGAGACAGACACCTTTTTCGCCTCCCTGGCCCGCAGCATCGAGAAGGAAGCCTTTAAACATGGATACATCGTCAAATACACTTTCACTGCTTTTGATATCCATGATCCGAATATTTTCCGGCTGATCTCGGACAATCATGTGGACGGGGTCGCTGTCCTGGGCCGTTGTGACAAACATCTTCTGAAGTTTTTGAAGCAGTATTTCCGCTATGTCGCTTATACCGGCCTCAACAATCTCGATGCCAAATATGATCAGATTGTCTGTGACGGGTATCAGGCAGCAATCACTGCCATGGAACATCTTTTAAAGCTGGGACATACCCGGATCGCCTATGTGGGAGAGACCAGCAGTGAAGACCGCTACCGCGGATACTGCACGGCTCTGGCCGAAGCAGGACTTTCCTTCTGCCGGGAACTGGTATCCGATGAATCCCTGTCCCCGGAAGGCGGATATCACGGAACCGACCGGATTCTCAAAAAAGGGATAACTGTCAGCGCTTTTTTCTGTCCCAATGACGCAACAGCAATCGGAGCCATGCGTGCCGTCAAGGAACACGGACTCTCGATCCCTGAGGATATCTCCCTGATCAGCATCGATGACATTGACACGGCGCAATATCTGACCCCGATGCTGACCACCATCCACATTCCGGTGGAAGAGATGGGGCAGATGACAGCCAAGATCCTGATTGACCGGATCGAGGGAGGACACACATTGCCTGTCAAGGTCAATCTCCCCTATTATATTGCAGGGAGGGAAAGCTGTGGGGAGTGCAGCGTTTTCCGCAAGTCAGGGACATAAAGACAGGCAAAGCAATACCAAGAAAAAGGAAAGGATGGAAAACTGTTATGACCATTACCATTCAGGACAACGCCACTCACACTACTGCTGCCATCGAATCTTTGGGTGCACAGCTCGTCTCTTTCAAGGATGCTTCCGGAAAGGAATACATCTGGCAGCGCAATCCGGATATCTGGCCGCGCTGCTCTCCGCTTCTTTTTCCCGTAGTCGGCAATTGCCGCAACGGACGAACCCGTTTCGAAGGAGAATGGTTCGAAATGGAAAAGCATGGTTTCTGTAAGGAATCCGATTTCACGGTTGTCAGACAAAGTGACCATACCGTCACATTTCGTCTTGCCGCCAATGCACAGACCAGACGCTCCTATCCCTATGAATTTGTCCTCTCCCTGACCTATCGCCTGAAGAACGGGGTTCTGCTTCTGGATTATTGTGTAGAAAACTCCGACAGCCGCGAGATCTGCTATGGCATCGGCTCGCATCCGGGCTTTGTCTGCCCGCTGGAAAAGGAAGAATCTTTTGAGGATTATCAGCTGGAATTTGAAACGGAAGAAGACACCTGTGCCATGCCCTACGACCTGCAGTCTCTGCAGTTCGATGCCGAAGGGAAAGGACTCGTCCTTTCTCACACCCGTGTCCTCCCGCTCTCCTATGAGCTGTTTCGGGGTGATGCCATCTACTTTGATTCGATTCGTTCCCGACGGGTCTCCCTGGTTCATCGGCATACCCGTCGGGGCATCGAGGTCTCATACCCCGGCTTTGAGACCATTGCCTTCTGGACACCGTATGGCAAGAATGCTCCCTTCCTCTGCATCGAGCCGTGGAACAGCTGCGCCATCCGCTCGGATGAGGATGATGAATTCCTTCACCGCCATCATGTTCAGATACTAAAGCCCGGGGAAACCAAGTGCTATCCGATGGAGATCCGTATCCTCTGACCTCACAGTACCCGGCTCATAGCCTGCTGCGTTACCAATCGGATGTCCCGTCAGCTTACTGCGGGGCAAATTCCTCACACCAGACTGCAGTTCCGGCTTTGAGTGACTGCTTCACATCCAGGATCCGCTGATTCTCGGAGCCCCGGAACTTCAATCGAAGATTCTTCTTTTCTTCGACGAATTTCCCGTCCACCATTACGTCAAAAAGCGGCACCAGCTCCCGGGTAATCTTTGATTCCGGGAGCATTCTAAACAGCACGTCTTTTTCGAAATCATAGCCGGTAAAACACCAGATGCTCTTATCCGGATACTGCTCCCGCACCTTTTTGATGAAAGGCAGCAGTCCCGCCTGATTCGCCGGTTCCATGGGTTCTCCGCCAAGCAGCGTCAATCCCACAATATACTCCGGAGCCAGAAGACGCAGAATCTCCTCTTGTGTCTCCCTGGTAAATTCCTGCCCATAATCAAAATCCCACGCCTCAGAATTAAAGCATCCCTTACAATGATGAGTACAGCCGCTGACAAACAAGGTTACTCTGACTCCCGGACCATTGGCAACATCTGTCGGCTTAATCGTAGCATAATTCATCTTCTCCGGCTCCCTTCCTTTGATTCATTTTAACAAGCACCGGGGAGAAAGTCAATAGATCTGTCTTTCCTCATCATGGCAGACAAGCTTTGGGGGTACTGTTCACGGGCAGTGTCAGTTCGTTAAGCCGTTCCAAGAAGTACGCCAGGGAAGAGGAGAAAAAGCGGTTCAAAAATGTCAACCGTGTTTGAGTTTTTTGGTTGACATTTGTTGTTTTTCTGATACACTATTGTCAACTATATTTTTATTCTAAGGAGATAAGCATATGAACCCACTTACTTTGGCTCAGGAGATTATTGACGGAAGGCGGATCTGCCGGGAGGATGATCTCTCCTTTTTTCTGACTTGCGGACTAGAGGAGCTTTGCGAAGGAGCCGATAAAATCCGAAAGCATTTTATCGGAGATAAGGTTGATCTGTGTTCAATCATCAATGGCCGAAGCGGTCTCTGCCCGGAAGACTGTAAATATTGTGCCCAATCTGTACATCATCACACAAGCTGTGAAGTCTACGCTTTCCTTCCGGAAGA
The DNA here is from genome assembly GCA_910575255.1 of Lachnospiraceae bacterium. Taxonomy (GTDB): domain Bacteria; phylum Bacillota; class Clostridia; order Lachnospirales; family Lachnospiraceae; genus Brotaphodocola. The sequence continues at coordinate 208,535 of CAJTEM010000002.1, forward strand.
AGAGATCATAAATGCCTGCAAGCTGAATGAACGGGAAGGGGTGGATCGTTTTTCTATTGTTACCTCCGGAAAAGCCCTGACAGGGGAAGAATTCGAAAAAGCTATTCACGCCTGCAAGACCATGCACAAAGAATGTAAGATTGATTTATGTGCCTCTATGGGCTTTCTGGATGAACAGCAGCTGCATCGCCTTCATGAGGCAGGCGTCACCAGCTACCATCATAATATAGAAACTTCCAAACGCAACTTTCCTAATATCTGCACTACCCACACCTATGCGCAGAAAATCGAGACCCTCAAAAAGGTAAAAGCAGAAGGCATGTGTGCCTGCTCCGGCGGAATCATCGGTATGGGGGAAACCTGGGAAGACCGTCTGGATATGGCAGTCAGCCTTGCCGAACTCGGCATTGATTCGATTCCGATTAATGCTCTGATGCCGATTCCAGGCACTCCTCTGGAGAATGAACCACGTCTGAGCGAGGATGATATTCTGCGGACCATTGCCTTTTTCCGCTACATCAACCCGCTTGCCAACATCCGTCTTGCCGCAGGCCGCGCTCTCCTGACAGAAGACGGCAGAATTGCCTTCCAGTCCGGCGCCTCCGCAACCATCACCGGAAATATGCTGACCACAGCCGCCTGCGCCACAATCCGCAGTGACCGGAAAATGCTGACTGACCTGGGCAGGATTTGTTCCAACACACTCTAATGCCCCGGCAGACGATTTCTGGAGAACTGTACAAATAAAATACCCAATCGTCCAAACAAAAGCCTCCCTCGCCTCTTATTTTCAATGCTGCTCATTGATGTGCTCCTCCATGTAACGGATAATCCGGTTGTAGGTCTCATTGGGGCGTTCCAGGCGGGGATAGTACCAGATAGGCTCCCCGCATCTCACAGACGGTTTTTGAAAGGATGCCCCGCCCCTTGACCCGGGCCACAAGCATCGGGCTGCCAACCTGGACCTCCTGGCAGATCTTGCTGTACACAGGAAGCTTTTCCAAAAGAGTTCCGTTTTCCAAAAGGATGTCAAGGGTAAATTCCGTCACATACCGGGTACACACATAGACCTTGCCCACACAGGAGCCATAGCAAATGCCAATGGGACGGCGCCGGAAAAGACGGTAGCGGTTATAATGGGAAAGAGCAAACGGGAACGTTATTCCCAGCCCCAGCAGCAGAACTGTCACGTAGTCCAGGGGATTTCTGGCTTCAAAGATCTGGTAAAGTATGATCAAAAGCAGGAAAAGGAGAATCAGGGCATATACATACAGACCGCATAAACGGCTGACAAAAATCTCCCGCTCCTGGCGGAGGATGTATCTTCGGACATCCCTGCCGGGGCGCTGCCATTGCTTTGTCATAAAGGCGGCTCCTTTCTGCCAAAGACCCGGGAAATGATAGGGGGCTGTGGCGGGGTTTTGTATCTATTATATATGATTTTTGCGGGGTTGTCATTTGGATTTGTTGAAAATAAAAAAAGAGGGGGGGAACAGGGCAATGTCAGTAAGTTAAGCGTTTCTGAAAGGTACGCCAGGGAAACGGGGAGAGAAGCCATCGGAAATGGTCTGCGGATTTTTCCGGTTTCGAGATCAAGAATTCCTAAAATTCCTGATTTTTGCGAAAAGCGAAACGAAAATTCACAAACTCGCTGCGCTCAGACAGTGTGAATTTTCGTTTCCACGCAAAACTCAGAAATTTAAGGACTTCTAAATCTCTGCAAAGTCAAAATTCGCAGACCATTTCCGATGGCTGCTCTCCCCGTTTCCCTGGCTGTGTTTCGCGATTTCTTAACTTACTGACATTGGGGAACAGGGGGGACTTTTTCCCGTTTCGGGATTAAGAAGCACTAAAGTTTCTGAATTTTGCTAATAAGTACAGTTTAATAATAAAGAGTGATTTTTTTGCCAAAAACACACCACTTGTGTTTTTCGGAGTACAGACAGAAAGGAAACGTATGATGAGCAGATATATCAGGGAGATCGATTTGCAGCTTCCGGAGAATGAGGTGAGGGGGCTGATGGACCATTTTCTGAAGGAGAACGGATTTTACCGGGGAGAGTGGAAGGGACAGACATGCTGGACCGCCGATTATGGGATGAATAAGCCGGCTACTGCTCTAAAGATTACCGGGGTGTATTTTTTTGATTATACCTACGAAAACGGCAGGCTGCATTTCGAAGCCTGGGTAAGGGACGGAAAGAAGAAAGAAACAGGACTGACAGGGTGGTATAACTGGCAGATGAAGGCGCCTTACACCGGCCTTGTGGCCGGGCTGGAGAAAAAGCTGATCAACGAACTGCCCCAGGACAGCGAACTGCGGCTTCAGGCAGGGGACAGCATCCAGATCGAAGACAACAAAAGGAGGATGGACAAGGCACGCCTGATTTTGGGAGCCGTGTGCCTCCTGATTTTTATGAACGCACTTTTCAATGTCCTGAAACATGTGGCCTTGCTGGGATTCTGACCTCTGCACACGGGCCAATGACATGATATTGGTGTCAAAAGGTCTTTTGACACCTCTGATACCGGATTGCTCCGCACTTTGTGCTCCCGCAATCCTTGGTATCATGCCATTTACTTAAGCTCCGGGAATATTCAGCCTTGGAAAAAGAAGAGGAAGGCGTACCTTTTGGTATTTCTTAACTAACTGACATTGGCGCACGGTCGGGGATTCCCACAGAACCGCTCCCCAAAACTTAGTGTGTGTTTGAAAATTCATTCCCGTCATCTGTGCAATCGGACAATGTTCCGTATTTGTAACACTGACCAGGGAGGAACCCGCTTTTTTGCAGCCATTGATCAGAGAAATCAGTTCCTCCCCGCCTCCCTGGGAGGAGAGGATAAGGAGGGCAGGCTTTGCCTCTCCCGGTTTCCCGAAAGGATGATCTGGCCTGCGGCTTCGCAGATTTTCGCGGCCTGCGCCATTTTCTCTGCAAACCCTTCGTCTTTTTCCGCGTTTTTCATATACTGTATGGCCGGATCCGCATCAAAACTTCCCTTTCGGTCAGACCTGTCCAGCTCCTGCCTGACCCGGTACTTCAGTTCCGTATACCCGGAACATCCCGCCTTTTCGCAGAAGCGGAGGACCGTTGTGGCGGATACCCCGGCCCCTCCCGCAATCTGCCGGATATTCATTTCCGGCACCATTTCCAAATGAGATACCATAAAATTGTAAACCCTGAATTCACCAAGATTCATTTTCCTAAGCTGTTCGTAAGAGAAAACCGGCATGGATACCTCCCTTTTCAGCTTTCCTCATTGTATAGTCCTTTTGCCAATGTTTCAATAATGTACAGCACCGGGATTTGCGTGGTCACATTTCTGTCATTGACCATCCGTTCCGTGACATGATAGGAAATGTTGCAGTCCGCCATTTTTGACAGAACCGAGTTGGCATTGTTGGTGACGGAAATCAGGGGTCAGCCTCTCTGCTGGAGATGGGAGGCGATATACAGGGTCTGCCTGGTCATGCCGGACTCGGATAAGACGATCATAACCGTGCCCTCGGAAGGGTTCTGAAGAATCGGCAGCCACGGGTCATCGATAAACAGGCTGAAATACCCTACATTGGAAAAATACCTTGCCCCATATTTTCCCAGTATTCCGGAGGTGCCTATGCCGATAAACAAAATGCACTTTGACTTGACAAGAATCTTAAGGGCCATGGCGGCTAATTCCTTGATTGTGATCTTATGGAGCTGTTTCTTGTGTTTTACAATACAGTCGTAAACTGCGAAATCAAGTTCGGTAAACTGTTCCATTACTTCTTTGGTAAACATCATGAATCACCTCCCTGTACACGTTTCTCACGGTTGCCGGAAATGAAATGCTCTTGCGAATGCAGCGCCTCTGAATGTCTCACAAAAATCGCTGACAGGGAAATTCCCATAATCCCGAGGATAATCATAATCATTGGGTGCTGTTCCAGGTATTTCACAATGCCCCTCCTGATTCCGGAAAATCCTCCTGAGGCAAAGCATTATGTGTGGATTGGCTGGTTACAAGGGAAAACTCTCACATAACATAATCAAAATGTCAAAATCTGCCATCCACACCTTATCACAGATTAAATTCTTCCGCAAGTCACCCGCTTTTCAAAGGCATCAAACAAGGCCTGGGAGCCGGGCTGCTCATAGGGAACCATACACACCCGTCCCGACTTCATTTTCAGATACGGGTACAGGCCGGAATACAGTCGGTCTCATCCCTCACCGGCACAAAACTCCACCAAAGCAGCCGCTGTCATAACCCCCAGGGCATTGGAACCTGTCACCACATGAATGATGGCCGCAATGATAATCGCAAAAACCCCTAACACATATCCAGTTGCCATAAATAAACCCTCCGTTTTTATTTGATACCAGTTGATTAAGCAACTTCTGTGCCAGAGTTTAACTCCCATCTTTAACCACACCGAAAATGTCGAAAAACCATCAAAAAATGCAACCGTTCAGACAGACCTTTTCTCACCCGTCCACACCAGACAAAAAAGATAAAATGTCCATCCCATGCTGAATTTAACAGAAATTTCAGCATACAAGCAAACTAATCCCCAGAACATGTTTGAAAATCCCTGTCAAATCCCCACCATCTAAACAGTTGCCAGAAAATTATAGTTTCACCACACAAATCCCAAATACATCCCGCCAATAACCTGTAGCAAATACAACAATATTGCAACACAATCCCTATCCAGAAAACACAATGCTGCTGCTCACGGGCAATGTCAGTAAGTTAAGCTGTTCCAAAAGGTACGCCAGGGAAACGGGGAGAGAAGCCATCGGAAAGGGTCTGCTGCTTTTTCCGGTTTCGAGATCAAGAATTCCTAAAATTTCTGAATTTTGCTAATAACGAAACGAAAATTCACAAACTCGCTCCGCTCAGACAGTGTGAATTTTCGTTTCAACGCAAAACTCAGAAATTCAAGGACTTCTATATCTCTGCAAAGTCAAAATCCGCAGACCCTTTCCGATGGCTTCTCTCCCCGTTTCCCTGGCTGTGTTTCGCGATCCCTTAACTTACTGACATTGGGGATGAAAAGTAACTCTTAATTGAAAATCAATCCAGAAATGAGGTATGAAATGAACAATTCCTTATTGTGGGGATGTATTGCCGATGATTTTACCGGCGCCAGTGACGCGGCCTCCTTCTTGGTGAAAGGAGGCCTGAAAACCATTTTATTTAACGGTCTCCCCTCCTTTGCCCCCGAGGACTGTCAGGCTATTCATGTCCATGCCCCTTCCTGCCCCCATTACCGCTGCCCCTTCCATGATGGCCGTGCCTGCTGTGTTCCCCTTCCCAGGTCTCCGGTTCCTCTCCATCCTCCGCCCCGGCTCCGGCTCCTCCGGGCTGCCCCTTTCCGTTCCCTGCCGCGGCTTCACTGGCCTGCCCTTCCTCCTTCTCCGCCCCGGCTCCGGCTCCTCCGGGCTGCTCCTTTCCGTTCCCTGCCGCGGCTTCGCTGGCCTCCCCTTTCTCCTTTTCCGCCCCGGCTCCGGCTCCTCCGGGCTGCCCCTTTCCGTTCCCTGCCTGACTCGGGCTGCCCGGCCCGCTCCCGCCTGTCCAGGCTCTCCCGTGATGATGCGGATGCTCCTCTGCCTCCTCCGGCAGTTCCTCCGCCAAATCCCGAATCTCCCTCATGGTCATGTCCTGGATTTCCTCTGGGGTAATATCAGGGAACAGCTTTTGCAGTTCCAGGAAAGCCCGGTACTTTCCACAGGACATCCCATGATCATGGGCCGGGGCAACCTCCCTGGAATCAGCAGAATAGCAGTAGGTATTTTGATGCCCTGCCGCACAGCTTTCCATGTCCGAAAGAATTCTCGTTGACTGGACTCCCTTGGACTCCATAACCGTAATTGTCAGGATCTCGTCCTGGGATAAAAGAGCGGCCACTTTTTCACTTTCCAGTATCCGGCTGACCGCCTCCTGGTATCCCATAAACCGGATATCCAGAGAAGCAGCCAATGCCTGCCCATCCTCATTGTAAGCCTCCACTGCCACCACCCGGTCAAACCGGTTAATCCCCAGTTCCAGGGAAGGATTGACATCAATACTGATCTTCGCTGTGGGGGTAAAGTAAAACCAGTGTCCCCCAAATACCAGAATCAGCAGGCATAAGGCGGCAGAGACAATGGGCCGACAGAATGCCATCCTTTGAGGGCAAAACCTTCTTTGTTCTGTATATCCCCTGGTCTTATCCGCAAGGAATTCCCTGGTCTTGTCCTTTAACTCCTCCCCGGCCTGCACCTGAGCAAAGGCGTTCTTTATTCTGTCATTCATATCCCTCACCTCCTAACCTTTCCCGGAGCATCTGTTTCGCCCGTGTCAGGAGCGTATAGATGGTATTGACATTTTTCCCCAGAATCCGGCTGATCTGTGGGGCCGTATAATCCTCATAATAATGCAGGTATACCACTTCCCGGTATTTGACAGGAAGGGAAAGCACTGCCTCCAGAACCTCCCGGTTGTCCGGCAAAAGGAGGGCTGGCTGCTCCATCACCTCCTCAAGGGATACGGTATGGCTGCGGAAAAAGCTTTTCAGCAAATCCTTGCAGGCATTGACCGTGACCCGGATGAACCAGGCCTTCTCGTGCTCCTCATTTTCAAAGGAAACAGAACTAAGGACATACTTCAAAAAAACCGTTTGAAATATGTCCTCGGTATCCGCATGATTCTTCAGATGTACCATGCAAAGCCGCCGAACCATGTCCGAATATTGTTCAACGACCCGGTTTACCTCCTGCTCGTTCCGCATCCTGAAACTCCATTCATCCGCCAATTTGTCATTCTGACAGCCAGGCGGCTATCCTGTCCTGACGTCTTGCCTGGCTGACCTGGCATTCATCCTGTCCCGGCTCCCGGCTGGTTGACCTGCTGGCTTATCCCTTGCTTATCTCAGAGCCTGCTGCCCTGACGCCTTTTTCGTCCTGGCCTGCCGACCCGATATCCTGCCTCCTACCGGCAATGCCTCCCATGCCTTCCGCGGCCGCCATAGCATCCATGGCCATAGCCAGTGCCGTCATGGGGGCAGGTGCCATCTGCATAATAATCACAAATGCCATCATTATTCGCATCTGCATAATGCCTTCCATGCCAGTCATCGTCACTGTCGCTCATACCGCAATAATCACAGATGCCGTCTCCGTCCTCATCCGCATAGGCACAAACTGTTCCGGCAAAATCACAGACCACGTCATGGTTTGCATCCTGGTAATGGCAGCCCCGGCCTGCGGCAAATGCGCTTGTGGTTCCCAGGCTGAATATCGCTGCCGCTGTCAATATCCCTGCTAATCGTTTTTTCATGTACTGAATCTCCTATCCTCATTGATAGCCTTTTCCGGCTTCAACAATAATACGACTGGCCCCGGCCAATCCATTCAAAAATTTGAAATATTTTGGGGAACCGCTTACCGAACCGACATTGAGTGTGAAAACTTATTGTGCGCACGCTTTTTGTGTTATACTATCTCCCGGACAAAAGGAGGTTCCTATGAAAATACTAAAATGGCTGTCCATCGCAGACCGGTTTGCCAAGGTTTATCTGGACAGGCAGCTTGCCCCCCTGGGGCTCAACAGCAGCCAGCACATGTTTTTGATAAAGATTTGCCAGCAGCCGGGGATTTTACAGGATTCCCTGATCGATACCTTCTATCTTCATCCCAGCAACATTGTGCGGACGGTGATTGTCCTGGAGCGAAATGGTTTTATCACAAGAACTCCCTATGATAAGGACAAACGCACCTGGCAGTTGTACCCAACGGACAAGGCAGAAGCCATCATCCGTCAGATCAAAGCCGCCTGTGAACAGACAGAGGCCGTGCTCTTGCAGGGATTTACCGAGGAAGAGGCCGCCCGGTTTGAGGAAAACCTGATCATGGCGGGAAAACAGATCACAAAAGAATGCAGCATCCGGAGGAAAGAAGATGAATCTGACGCATGAAAATTCATTAGGTTATGAAAAAATATCCACCTTACTGAAAAAATTCGCGGTTCCCAGCATAACGGCAATGCTGGTCAGTTCCCTCTACAATATTGTAGATCAGATCTTTATCGGCCAGGGTGTAGGGTATCTGGGAAATGCCGCCACCAATGTATCCTACCCCCTGTCCACCATCTGTCTGGCCATCTCCCTTTTAATCGGCATTGGCTGTTCCTCCCGCTTCTCCCTTCACCTAGTATAACCCGTTTTAAATAACCTTCCGTTTCGTCAGTCTGCTTTCCCGATAGCACAGAGGGAAAATGCTCAACGTAGCCCCACTACGCCTCCGCTTTTCCCTCTGCACTCTCGGAAAAGTATCCTTGCCGAAACAGAAAGGTATTTAAAACGGGTTATACTAGGAAGGAAAGAGCCGGAACAGGCCGCAAAGATTGCGGGAAACGGGGTAAGCTTCATGGCGATTGCCGGCCCCCTCTACTTCCTCATAGCCGAAATCCTGCTCCTTCCGCTCTTAAAGCTGTTCGGGGCAACCGCAAAGCTACTGCCCTATGCCAGACAGTATGCCGGCATCACCCTGATCGGGATGCCCTTTCTCATTCTCACCAACGGCATGAGCAATCTCATCCGGGCAGACGGAAACCCCAAATATTCCATGCTCTGTATGGTGGCCGGAGCAATCGTCAATACCATCCTGCTGGCCGTCATCATAGGAATCGCCCAGGGGGTTCAGCCCATCATCGGCTTTAATTACGGGGCCGAAAAATATAAACGGGTCCGGGAAGCCTACCTTTTGGCAATCCGGTGGAACCTGATTGTCTCAGCCATCGGCTTTTGCGCCTTCCAGTTCTTCCCGGGATCCATCATATCCCTGTTCGGAAAAGGGGAAGGGCTTTACTTTGAATTTGCCATTCTTTTCATGCGGACCTTTTTGTTTATGGTGGTGATCAACGGAGTACAGCTGATCTCCTCCAACTTCTTTACTGCCATCGGAAAGGCCATGAAGGGGCTGCTGCTCGCTTTGACCAGGCAGGTATTCTTCCTGATCCCCCTGATTCTCCTCCTTCCTTTGCGCTTTGGTCTGCCGGGGGTGCTGCTTGCCGGGCCGGTTGCCGATTTCGCCGCCTTTGCCTTGTCGGTTTTCCTTGTGAGGAGGGAACTGAACCGGCAGCGGCTCCTTTGCCCCCTGTCTGAAAGGGATGCTGCCGGGGTTTAGGAACCGTTCCGATTTTCCAAAAACAAATCAAAGATGATTCGCTTAAAGAGTGCGTGACATGAATAACAAAATAATTCCGGGATGTCGCAGCATTTGTGCCCCTCTGCCTCCAGTCTGGCAATATGCTCCTTTCCCAGGCGGTACATTCTCTCGTCTGCCTCTGCCTCACTCTCTCCCGCCTGCATGCCTCCACGGTCTGCAGGGCATGGTTGGACTGGGTGGGATAAAACCCTAAGTCGGCTCTCTCCTTTTTCCCCAGAAGTTCTCTTACCTGCTCACAATTCATCTTTTCCCGCCTCCTTTTTTTATGTTTTTCAAATGCCGCTGTCTGCTCCCTTTTACGGCGGCTTCCGGCAGGCAAAGGAATCAGTGATGATCGCGGCAATGGTTATGGTCTCCGCAGCCATGCTCCCCGCAGGTGTGCTCCTGGCCGTGGTGATGGTCGTGATGACTGCACCGGATGTCTGGGTTGAATTCCAGGCTGCCGGCGGCCAGGGCCTCTGCAGCCTTGTCAGCCTCCCCGGATACGCCGCCGTACAGCTTGATTCCGGCTGCTGCCAGGGCCGCCTGGGCTCCGCCTCCGATGCCGCCGCAGATCAGGGCATCCACCTGCAGGGCACTGAGAACACCGGCCAATGCCCCGTGGCCGCTGCCATTGGTGTCCACCACCTCAGAGGAGGTAATCACCCCATCCGTAATATCGTAAACCTTAAACTGTTCTGTGTGGCCGAAATGCTGGAAAATCTGGCCGCCTTCATAAGTTACTGCAACTCTCATAGCAAACTCTCCTTTTGATTTTTTGCATTTTTGATGGTATTGGTGCTTAAAACATCCGTCTTGTCCGCAATGGGTGGCCCGGCCGTCACACAGCCAGAAGTCCCCTCCCTCAATGCGCAGCGCAAGCCCGTCAACAAGCACAGCTGCCAGCTTTTTTCTGGCGCTTTCATAGATTCTCTGCACCGTAGTCCGGGCAATCTGCATAAATTCACAGCACTGTTCCTGAGACAACCCCTCCTTGTCGATCAGCCGGATAGCCTCATATTCGTCCACGGTCAGAATGACCGGTGCTTTCTGTTCTCCGGCCTGGGAAGGGAGAAATTCCAGGACTTGAGGGAAATGACATACTTTTCTGCATTTTGTAGGTCTTGGCATAAAGGCTCCTTTCCCCTGGGATAAAAATGGTCGATTTCTCAAATTCTGACATGGCTGTTGCCATGCCTGGGTTTGTGAAACCACATCCCCGCAAGTGGGGATGAATGGGACTGGCATTTATTATAAGCCGGTTTTGGACATATGTCAATAATAAGCCCAGGAATGTCAGTATTGCCAAAAAAAGAAAGCTATGCTATGATGGCTACTGTTTATGTGCAATCCGTGATGTTGGGGGCAAAAGGAGGGCGGTAATCCGCTCCGGCAAAGCCATTCATTTTGTAAAGGAAAAAATATGGAATTAAAAGAATTATACGGCTGCATTGGTCTGCAAGCCGAGATGGTGAAAAAACTGAATGATTCCGGCAGGCAAGTCCGCCTCCATCCCCTAGTACAACGAATATTAAGTAATTGGCAGTTTGACTTGTTTATTTCCCTGATAGCACTACTCCCCAAGCCTCGACGTAGCCACCGCTACGCCTGCGTTTGTGAAGCAGCACTCTCAGGAAAATATTCTGCGTCAAACTATCCAAAACTTAATTTTCGTTGAGCCGGCAGGAGATCAGGTATTCTATGAGGCTCTGATTCAGGCTTTTGCGAAAGCTGCGCATAACCTCCCGTTCACTTATCCCTATGGCATCCGCAATTTGCGTTGCTGTGATTTTATCCTTATAATGGCTATGGATACAGGAAAGCATATTTCGGTTTCTGTCCGATGATTCAAGCCTTGATGATTGGCTTGTCTTATCATTGATCCGAATGTCCTCTAAAAGCAAAAGCCAGGTTTCAGAAAATATTTCTGGTTTGAAATTCCACATTCTCATGGGATTGCAATTCCTTTAGCTGCCCTGTTTACCGGATTGTGCCGGTAAGCTTCACATTCCCGCCCTCCGCAAATATGCCGGAGCAATTATACTTCCAAAGCCCTTTTTTCAGAGGAATCTCTTTTACAATGTCAGAGGACTCGATGACAATGCGCTGTTCTTTTCCATTTGGGTCAAACAGGAAGAAATCTGCGGTTCCTCCTTTTATGTCCGAAGTGATTTCCAGGACTAAGATTTGATTATCCTCTGCCTCAAAGGAGCCGGACTCGGCAATGTTTCGCTGCTTGGGACGATTGGCCAAAGCAATGACCGGTTCTCCGTTCCCATGGCTGGCAGCATCCGAAAGGCTGGCATTCCCGGGAAGCAGATCTACCGTATTTTTTTCATTATCATAATGAAGGGTATATCCTAAACTCGTCAGCAGGTCATTGGCCGGCATGTACAGATCTGGGTCCTGCCCGTCCTCCATTGTGACAGAAATAAAGGGATGGTCTAAGGAAAGGGGAGCACCCTTCAAGGTTACCTTGATATCACACAGACTGGCAGACAAAATCCCTGTTGCTGCAAATGCAGTGCTTATTCCCAGGGTTCCGATGATCAGTCCGGCAGCAAAGCTTTTTATATCAAATTTTTTCATCCTATACCTCCGATTGGGGATTTGTGATTTTCTTTCAGTTTAGCATAACCGGGGACACTATACAAGAGGAAGGATGAAATTTTGAGGGGTTTAATTTACTGTTCACATACAATGTCAGTTAGTTAAGCCATTCCAAAAGGTACGCCAGGGAAACGGGGAGAGATTGATTTTGTAGTGCAACATGACACAGAGATCATTCCCATAGAGGTGAAGGGCTGGGAGAATAAATCTGCGCCGTCTTTGTACCTTGCGCGGAAACCCCGGGCGCTGCTTTGACAGGCCCGGGGTTCTCTGTCAGGAAAGAAAAAATCCAAGACATCCCAGAGACACCACAAACATCACTCCCTCTGCCACCGGAACCGCCAGCCACACCCCTGGGATTCCCCACACCCGGGGCAGAACCAGGATACTACCGGCCAGCAAGCCAAAGGTGCGCAAAAAAGAAAGCGCTGCCGACACCCTTCCGTTGGACAATGCGGTAAACATGCCGGAGACGAAAATGTTCCACCCGCAGAACAGAAACCCAAAGGAAAAAATCTCAAAGCCCCCTACCGCAAGCTGATAGACCTCGGATTCTTTTCCCGCAAACATCCCCGCAATAATCCCGCCGCCGGTAAAGGAAAAGCCAAACACCGCCAGGGATGTCACGGCAATAAATCCCATGCTGACGCGAAGCACCCTCCTCTGCCGGGCATGGTTTCCGCTCCCGTAATGAAAGCCGATCACCGGGGCAATCCCCATGGAATAGCCTAAAAACAGCGTATTCAGCAGAAACTGGGAATAGATGAGAATGGTAATGGCCGCAACCCCCTCCTCCCCCGCCAAGTCCATCATGGTAATATTAAACAGATAGGTGGTCAGGGCTGTTGCCAGCTGGCTCACCATTTCCGAGGAGCCGTTTGCGCAGCTTTCCGCCACCACCTTAAGCCTGCCCGACAAAACCCGTACAGGCGCGTTTTCCCTTCTCCTCAGGCTCACAAAGAAAAGAGACCCTTTTCTCCCCATAAAAAAAGCCATCCCTGCTGCTGCCGGAATCAGATACCCGATTCCCGTCCCCAGAGCCGCCCCCCGGATTCCCATGCCCAAAGGCACAAGGAAAATATAGTCAAAAACAATATTTGCCACACCCGCCAGAACCGACAGCCCCAGTCCCAGTCCCGGCCGGCCTGCTGTCACCAAAAGGTTGGCAAACAAGGTCTGCAAAATATTGGCCGGGATAAAAAAAGCCAGCGCTGTCAGATACTCCCGGCAATAGGGAAAGAGCCGGTCACTGGCCCCCAGAAAAGCAATGATTTCCTCCATCCAGAAAAGCCCTGCTGTCAGAAGAATCAGCCCCATGGCAAGAGCCACAATCACCAGCAGGGTAAAATCCTCCCTGGCCTCCTCATTGGCCCCTGCCCCCATTTTCCGGGAGACAATGGCATTTCCCCCCGCTGCCAGCATGGTTCCCAAACCAACGGTGAGATTGATCACCGGGCAGACAATGTTGATGGCAGAAAGGGCGTCCGCATTCACCAGCCGCGCCACAAAAATAGTGTCCGTTATCGTGTAAAGCCCCATAAATATCATCATCACAATGGTGGGAAAGGCAAATTTTAACAAGGCCGGGACATCCCATTCCTGGTCTAAGATATTCTCCTTCATATGCCCACCGCCTTTTGCATGGAATCGGGGACCATCTTTCCGGTTGGGTTCGGAGCGTCCTTGCCCTCCAAGCCCTGCGTATTTCTTCCCATTGGCCCCGTGACTGTCGTCCTCTTTGGCCCCAAGTTTTTCTGTAAAATCATTCTCTGAGTAGGATACCCAAACTCTGTCAATAGCTCCGCCTCCTCAAAGCCCAGTTCCCGATATTCCCTTCGCTGCCCCGTGTCCGCCGGGTCTCCCTGACGGAAGGTGGTGATGCTGACCTCTCCCACATCACCGGGAAACTCCTTCTCCATCATAAAATCAAGCAGCGCCCCGGCCACCCCCCGATGGCGGTACTGGGGATGCACCCCCAAAAAATCGATGCTCCCGGCTCCCGCCTGGCAGGAAAAGGCAGCCGCTCCTATGATCACTTCCCCATCCCGCATAAGGAGGGCCCGCCCGTCCCTCACAGAAGACCGAATACTCTCCCGATGCTCCTCTTCATGAAACCCGGGAAAGCCGTCAAGCACCTGCCGGACAAATGCCATCCACTCCGGGATATCCTCCAAAGCCCCATGAGAAATCTCCCCTGGCCTGCCCAAACAAACCCCGGGGCTTTTGTTCAGACCAAAAGCCAGCTGCAACGGGTAAAAATCCCGGTTCCGTTTATATTCCATGGGCGTTTGTTTATACATGGACTTAAAAATCCCCGCAAATGCCTGCTGGCTCCCATACCCGGCGCTCAGGGCAATCTCCAGAACCGGCTTTTCCGAGAAAACCAGATGCCTTGCCGCCTCGGTCAGCTGCCGCCTTCGGATATAATCGTGAATCGTGATACCTGTTGCCTGGGTAAACATGCGGTGCAGGTGGAATTTGGAATAGTGAATATCCGTTGCCACCCTGTCCAAATCCAGCCTTTCCTGCAAATGGGCTTCGATGTAGGCAATCGTATTTGCTACGCTTTCAATGTCACAAGAATTCATACCCATCCTCTCCTTTACCATTCAGACAAGTTCCTTTGCAAAATATGAATGTATCAGCAGAACCAGTATAGCAAATAATACGGAGAATGTTTTCATCATTCTTGCGGCATTTCTCGGTTTACCGACAGGATTTCTCTGTTTACCGACCGCATTTCCTTCTTTCCTCTTTGCCAATACAAACTGCATTTCGGCAAATCGTTTCTCCTTCCCCGGACAGGAAAGGGTGTACTCGTACAGCATTTCCTAAATTCCTCAAAAGAACAGATTTCCCACTCTCTGAATCTGCGCCGGCATATGTCCCCTGTATTTCAGACAGCGTGTATATTCCTGCGCTTTCTCAAGAACACGGATAAATTCCTTCTGTTTGCCTTTATTTTCCAGAACAAGTCCCCCTTGCCTTAAATCACTCTCAATGTCCCGGGAATCATATCCCTGAGTCGTCCATGCCCAGATTCGTGCCAGACAGTTTTTTATTCTATTCTCCCTCCATTCCGTTTCCTTCATCAGAAAATCCTTCAGTTCCCGGTAATGCCGCTCCTTCGATGGATATCCGTTCTGATAACAATCTTCGATTTCATCCGCCTCCGGTATGACAAATTCCCACGGTCTCTGCATTTTTTCTATTTCCACATAATATTCATCCTTCAAAAGATACTTCCTAATCACCTTATCCCCTTGAATTACACAAGGATTCTCCCTCTCCGGAACATCCTGGAAAACCGAATAAAACTCCGACTGCTTAAGGCGGTAACCTGTTTTTTTCCGGTACAGCCGCATAACAACCGAGGCCGGCGCACTTCCATAAATCATGGCATGCATATGAAGACAAGCCTGCATCCATGCAACCCGCTTCCTCCTAACCTGAAATTCCGGTGTATTGATCTTTTTGTACCTCTCAGTCACTGCCAGCGGTATCTCCACAGAATCATCCTCATACATTGCCAGATAATTATCCTCATAAAACTGCTCCAGCAATCCCACATGCTCTGCCAAAGGCTGATGGCGTGCCCCGATTGCAGCAGCCGCCTCCCATGCCAAAATCTTCTCTTCATCCTGCCCGATAAAATAATCCTCCATCACATCTGCCGTCAACATATGATTCGCTATCTTCTCCGCCAACCGGAATTTGCTCAGAGAGGAAATCCCTGACAGCCCGAATTCCTTTCCCAACTGGAATAATTCCTCCTTATTTTCCCATAGCAGACGCTCTGTCATGGAAATGCGGCCTTTATCGGTTCTCTTTAAAGTCTGCTGCTCCCTTTCTTTTGTTCTTTGTTCTTCTTTTGCCCTTTCCCCCTCTTTTGTCCTTTGCCCTTCTTTTTCCCTTTCCCTCTCCTCTGCTCTTTGTCCTTCCTTTCCCCTTTGCCCCTTTTCTTCCTGTGCTTCTCTTCCAAACGCCTGGGGATCCTCTTCTCCTGCTTCCAGCTTCTGCTGTCCTGTTCTTCTCGATTTTTCCAGGAGCCTCTGTTCCTCCGGGGATAAGAATTCCTCCGCAACTCCCCCCTGCAACGCTTTCTGCAATATCCCCGCCATAAGTTCCATATAATGATTGCTTGAATATCTGATCTTTTCCGGATCATTTTCTGCCTTCTGCCATCCAACAAGGCCAGGCTTTCCGTTTTGGTGATCCTTTTGTATCTGCTCTCTGGTCTTGTACTCCGGCCCTTCATATCGAACCGTATATTTTTTCTTCATTTCACAATTAATCTTCAGAAGATTTTCCTTCAAATCCGTCTCAGAAACATCCTCCTCTGTCACAGCCATTTTCGCATTTACGATAAAAGGATAAGCATCCTCATTCCCATCCTTTCCCAGCCGTTTTTCAATCGTAACCCGCAGCTTAAGCTGATCCCCATAATAAAAACTGAACCAGTCTTCTGTGTCCAGCAATTCATCAATATAGAACTCCGAGGCCTCCGCCACACTATAAGAAAAATCCGGTCTCATCGGTTTATCTTCCCTGCTCTCCCCAAAACGGATTTTCTTTTGATAAAATTCAAACTCAAAATCTGCCTCTTCCTGCCTGTCCATCACATCCGTCAAAATCAAGCTTAACTGGGAATAAGTGATTCCCCCGGGAACAATGCACCTGCGCCAAACAAGCGGCTTCTGGTTCTTGATTGCTGCCTTTAATTGATATGCATTCATAGATGGCTCTCCTCTTTCCTTATTCCTTATTTCTTCCTCCGGTCTCGATCTCACCAGAGCCCGGCTGCTCAGACCATGAATTCCTTTACCCGATGCAGCACCACCTGATCTGCCGGCAGCCAATCCACCTCATCGATGGTTTCCCTGGTCAGCCATCTGGCCGCTTCATGCTCCCTCAGTACCGGCCTTCCCGCCTTCCTCTCGCATATCTCACACAAAAAGCAATACATTTGCAGGTGAAAATCCGGATAATCATACTCCACAACCGTGAGAAGCTTCTGGACGATAATCTCTATGGCCAATTCCTCGCGGATTTCCCGAACCACCGCCTGCTCCGGAGATTCCCCTGGCTCGATCTTCCCGCCGGGAAACTCCCACTTGCCCTTCTGCGCCCCATATCCCCGCTGGGTTGCGAAGACGGAATGTTCACGCTTGATGATGGCAGCGGATACTTTGATTGTTTTCATGCTATTATCCATTCCTTTCCCCTGGCCTTGCTCTGCTGCTGACATCCTGCTGCCAAAAGCTCTGTTGGCATCCTTCTGCCGTCAGAGCCTTTTTTACCCCCCGCTGCCATCACCCCACCCCCGGCACATCCGGCCTGTCCCTTTTGGGCGTAAATACAGAGCAGGGTTTCCACACCTCTTCCGGAATTTGCAGGCTTTCTATCCATTCCTCAACCTGCCCCCACTCCTCTTCTGACAGGTTGATCAAATCGCCGCAGCGCGTCCCGTCATGGTAATAATCCAGGAACTGATAATAATAATTCTTTTTCGCTTCACCAGCCCCTGTCTCATTGCTATCCGGGGATTCCCCGGATTCATCCATGCTGTCTGAGGTTTCCCGGATTTCTCCCGTACTGTAACTGCCCTCCTTAATCTCACGGCACTGGGAATCCAGCCTCTTGATCCACCAGACTTTCGTATCCTGATACCAGTATACGCTGAGCATCCTCCCATTCGCCAGGGGAAGCGCATACCCATGGGAATCCGCCGAATGGTACGTCCCCCACATTTTAATCTTCCCCTTATCATAATAAAAGGAGGCTGTATTATTCACCCCTTCCCGGTAAAGGCGAACCACCAGTTCCTTCACCCCATCCTGGTTAAAATCCATCAGAAAATAACTCCATCCGCATCTCCCGTCCCCCTCTTCCAGGCTATCCTCATAGTTACTTTGCAGGCTACCCCAGCGCTCATCCTCCACAAGAGAAAAATCCCCCTCCAGCATCGCCTTGTAGGCCTCCCACTCTTCCCCTTTCTCCTCATTGACAGGAAGGTGTTCTCTGTCTTCCATCCAGTACCAGAGAAGCAATTCCTCCCCCGGCTGATATCCCGGATGTTCCCCATCCCCAAATAGCTGGGTAAAAGTCATGGGATGAGGTGCATTTTTCGCTGCCTGAAAATAACCCTCCAATATTTCCAAAGCAATCTCCTCTTCCACCTCCATCTCCGGACATCCGTCCAGGGATATCCGGTAAGTACTCTCCCACCCGTCCCACAAACGGGTAAGAACATCCCGCAGGCAAAATTCCCGGCCTGAGTCTTCATAGCAATAAATCAGTTCCGTTGTGCCGCCCTCCGTATATTCGGTAAATTCGGCAACCATCTGCCCTTTTCCCAGCAGATTCCAGCCCTCTCCCTTTTGGTGATACAACTCCACTTTATCCTCCCTGGGATAATATTTTAATACACAAGTCCCTCTGGTATTTACTGTCAGTTCCGGAAGTCCGTCACCATCAAAGTCCTGATAAAAATAATCCGATTGCCGGACCGCATCTTGGAATTCACCCTCCTCCATTTCCTCTGCCCCAAAGACCAAATCCTTGTAAAAAGAAGTCCCTCCCTGATTTGGAAAATGAATAGGGATCTGATTTGTGACAGCTTTTAGAAATGCTTCCTTGTATCGCTGATCTGTCTGTTTATCGTAACGAGCCATGTCTACCGGGGATTCCTGGATTGTAAAATCCATGGTTCTTGCCTGTCGGATGGTTTCTGCTGTAGTTTTTTCTGTAGTTCTTTCTGCGGTTCTTTCTGTAGTTCTTTCTATGGTTCTTTCTGTAGCTTTTGCTGTAGTCTCCTTTCCGGGCTCTCCTGCGGTCTCCTCTCCAAGATCTCCTGCCTTCTCCCTTCCAAGATCCTCTGCGTTCTTTTCTGTAGTCTCTTCCTGTGTTTTTTTGGGATTCCCTGTTTGTGATTCGGCAGAGGCTGGGGAAGATGGTTGGGGGTGCGCAGGGGTGACAGCTGCCGGAGCGGCGCTTTTCTGCGTATTGTATCCACAGCCAATGAGAAGCAGGCCGGTTAGGAGGATTGCGGGGATGGGATGAGGGAGGCAGTGAAATACCTGGGAATGTGAGGCCTTTGGCTGGTTCCTTTTTGACAGGCTTCTTGACGGATTCCTTTTTAACGGATTCCTTTTTAACGAATTCCTATTTGATTGGCTTTCTTTTCTGGATTTGTTCATGTGGGATTCCTCGCACTTTTTATTGAACGTTTAAAGGGCTTGTGGCGATTTCCTACTCAGAGTTTATGGGATTGTATGGGCCGCACCAAAACTCTCAAACACTTCAGCAGATATATGAATAAACCAACTCCCAATTATCATTCCATAAACAATCTATGTAATGTCCAAACAGAAACTGAGAATTTGATAAACAACATCCTATGGTTTCCGTATCCGCATCTAAAACAAAGCTATCAACCATCAATTCCTGGCACATTTGATCAGGTGACCGGATCCGATTCTGTTTTACACCATAAAATTCATAAAAAACAGGATGAAATGCTTGCCGCACGAATCGCTCAATATTGTCTGACATATATTTCAGCTTTCTAAAATAAGTCTCAATTTCCTCATTGCTTGCATTTTCATCGCCCTTTTTCCATATGTAATAACTGCATGGTTCACAAAAGGGGGAGCGAAATCTTGGATTGTCCCCTATAATTTCTTTTACCTTATAAGCATCCATATCCACTGTCTTGTACCTCGGTATCTGGGATTTCTGTTTTATCAGGAGCCATTATTGGGACAACCCCCTGTTTATTAAAAAAGAGAGCCTGCACCAATCTCTCAGCGCAACAGCTCCCTGCTCTTCAAAACCACCAATCGCCTAATAGTGACGCCAACACATGACGCTTACCTGGATAATGGCACTGACATAGGACTTACTGTTGGTGTTTCTATCTTAGCATATGCGGAATGGCTTGTCAAGGTTGCTTGGAAAATCTGATAGTGTAACTCTACCTGGAGGTCCATATGGGCAGATTTCCCCCTTTCCCCATTCCTTATTCTACCCACAGTTCCCGGTTATCGCTGCTTGAAAATACATCCTCATCCCTGTCTGACGGCTTATTGTCGCCGGTAGTGCTTCTACATATTTCCCATTTCTCTTTCGGCTCCTCTTTTCCCATTTTATCACATCCTGGACACTGTATACTCTCTCTTCTTCTTTCCTCTCTTCCTCCTTTTCTCCCCCAGCAGTTCTTCTGCCTTTCTTCCATTCTTCCAATAGATTCTCAGCTCTGACAGCTTTCCCGCTCCCTCTTTGCTCCAGCCCATCGGACGCGAACTCATCCTTGCTGACAGCACATGACTGATATGACTCTCCGTACTGCTCCCCATCACTCCTTCTTCTCTCTTTATCCGCATTCGGATCCCCTTCCAATTCTTTTCCAGGTAGCCAACTCTTTCCTCCAGTCGCTTCCTTTTCTTCCAGTCCTTTCCCCTTTTCCTCTGCCACTCCTTCAGCTGCTTCCTTTTTCCCTCCGCTTCCTCATATCCTTCATGTACATACACCAGTTTTATGATTTGACCATTGTCCCCATGGCCCTTCCATCTTTTAATATCCCCCTTCTTCTTATGAAACTGTAACGCGATATGGTCTTCATCCGCTTCTACAT
Organism: Lachnospiraceae bacterium; assembly: GCA_910575255.1. Lineage (GTDB taxonomy): Bacteria > Bacillota > Clostridia > Lachnospirales > Lachnospiraceae > Brotaphodocola. The sequence goes on from CAJTEM010000002.1 coordinate 228,953, forward strand.
ACAGATATTTTACCCGGCGTTTTTCCCCACCCGCTTCTTTCTTATAGGAAGGCGCATGGATTCTACGGACATGACGCATCACCGTTTCTCTGCTCACCCGTCCTTCTCCTCCTGAGAGCCGACTGGCTTTTTCATAGCTGCTTTGGGCCGCCTCTTCCAACAGGCTTGCCTTTGCATCCTCGCTGAGCCGGGCATGAGGGGACAATCCCAGGATCCGGTCCAGAAGGTACGCGGTTTCTCCTGTGGTTTTATGTTCAAAACAGGTGTGGGGAAACGAAATGGTTCCAAGAAAAGTCAACAGATGTTTCTCACTCCGGTCTTTGATCTGCCAATGGATCTTGCATTTGACGCTGTCCTCCAGCATGGTATTGCATTCCTCCACCATCTCAAAGAGGATCCGGCAGCCTAATTCCAACATGATCTGTTTCACCCGAACCGCGTACTCTCCCAGAAGGGAGGGGTTTTTCATATAAGTTTTTTGATTTTCTTCTAATTGGGGGATTCCATATTTCACAAAATGTCGTATACTGTTATACATAAGACGACACCTTCTTTCGTTAATGTTTTTGTGGTGATTACATTATACTATAAAAGATGTCGTCTTGTTTTTTCATTTCTTAAAATTCCCCAGGTAAAGTTACACTATCAAATATGATCTCTCTACAATTCAAAACATCCTTCATTTAATGAATCCCTGTAAAATTCATCTCTAATAAACACCCCCTCCTATTATATCATCAAGCTTTTCCATAATATCACTTTCATGGTAATCCCATATACTTAGTTGAAAATCAAGTGTTAGTTCTTTCTCCCTTTTGCACATATCAACTATATTCATCTTTTTGCATACCCCTCAAAACAATCGCATATAATACTTATCGTATTCTTTATCATATCCCTATCGCGAGCCCAATATTTCTATCAATGTATTGACAATCGTTATCACTTCCTGCTCTGTGTTATCTTTACTTAGGCTGATCCTGATCGTGCCTTTTTCATATTCTTCAGGCACTCCAATCGCTTTGATTACATGAGATACTTGGGTGTTTTTTGAATTACATGCCGATCCTGTTGAAATGCATATTCCTTTTAAATCCAAACGATGTAATAACATCTCTCCTTCTGCATCTTTGATGGAAATACTGATATTCCCTGGAATATGGTTCCTGCTTCCATTTGGAATATAATCAATCTCTGCTTTTTGTAATTGACAGAAAAACATTTTTTCTAACTTTTCCAGGATCTCCCTGTTCTTTTTCATTCCATCACAATTATTTTTCAACGCTACCGCCATAGCCACGATAGAAGCAATATTTTCTGTTCCTGACCGCATGCCAGACTCCTGATTCCCACCATCCAGAAATGCGTTTATTTTTACTCCCTTTTTTACATACAAAAAGCCAATTCCTTTCGGCCCGTTAAATTTATGAGCGGAAGCTGAGAGCATATCTATATCCAATTCATGAACATTGATTGAAAGATGTCCCACTGCCTGTACTGCATCTGTATGGAACAAAGCTCCATGTTCATGTGTAATCCTGCATAAAGCCTCAATTGGTTCAATCGTTCCTATCTCGTTATTCACCATCATCACAGACACCAATTTTGTCTGAGAGGTAATAACTTCTTCCAATGTTTGGGGCAATACCACCCCTTTTTTATCAACTGGCATATAAATAACAGGGACTTCTAATCGTTCCATGCTATTACAGGCATGCAAAACAGCATGGTGCTCAACAGAAGACGTAATTATAACTTGTCTGCTATCAAAGAATGGCACCCCTTTTATTACCCAATTATTGCTTTCCGTCCCACCAGAAGTAAAATAAATTTCTTCCGGAAATGCGCCAATACAGGCAGCAATGATCTCTCTGGACTGTCTCAATGCCTTCTTTGCCGGCCTGGAAAAAGAATATGCCTGGGATGCATTCCCATAATTATTCAAAAGATAAGGTTTCATTGCTTCAAATGCCTCAAAATCAAGCATTGTTGTGGCAGCATTGTCTGCATAAATCAATGGTAATTCCTCCACTCGTTACTCAAAAAGTTTGCATCCTTCCTCTTTAAATTCTTCTATTTTATCAAGAATATCCTCTGGCGAAACTTCTAAGAAAGTAGCAAGACAATTCAAACAATAAAAATTTTCCACATCTTCCCCCAGAAGTTTAATATTGATACCTATTTCATTTTTTAAAAGATATTTCTTTCCACATGCTATGCATGACTCAGCTTTTTGCCTTTTTTTCACTGATTTTCAGGCTCCTTTACTGTAAAATCCGGAACTGGCACCCCTGCATATTTATCATCTGCATACCCCATTTGAAGCCGAATAATAGCACGCATATCCTTGGCTGGACGCAGGCAATAATTCTTAAAATCATTTACTGAAATGTCCTCAGACTTTCTGACATTAGGAAACAACAGCTTCAAATATGCCGTGCTGATTCTTTTGATCGCCTCTGTATCTCTGGTATCTGCGCCTTTTGGTAAAACAATCAACTCATCCACAATTGCACGATATGTAGGGTCTTCCCTCAACTCATGCATGACAGTTGCAAAATATTCCGAATTGAGGGCCCAGCCACATACCTTCAAATCATCAGTCATTCTGGGCAACTCCCACCCTTTAATAAAGCCATGAATACGGTCAAGGAATTGCGGTTGATGAAATGGCCTGGGAAGCTCTACAAACATATTCTGATATTCACTCATCATTTCTGAAGAAATGTTTCCCAAAAAAACAATCCCCGCATCAACGTTCACTTCATGATTGTCTGGCGCACGATATTTTCCATTTTCCATGATTGCCTGCAATGCGGATTGTATCTCGGTATCCTTCATATATTCCGCCTCCCGAATTTCATCAAGTGCAACATAATCACGGAAAGCCACAACACCATCCTTCTTTTTTCCAATATCATATATCAGTTTTGCTCTGGTGACCTTGCCTGAGACCAACCATCCATGTCTGCTTACCTGACCAAAAAGATAAGATTTCCCCGTTCCCGCAGGTGCTAGTTCCAAAAGATTAAGCCTTTTTTCCACAAATGGAAGAAGCCTCTGAATGACTGCCAATTTTTTCCCTATTCCCTCATAGCCTGCTGCGTTATAATCCACTGCTCCGAGAAGAATGTCTATCCACTCAGTAAGTGAAAATTCCTCTCTTGCGTACTTAAACTCATCAATATCCACGATATATGGGCAAAAATCACGAAAACTCACCAATTTAACTTTGCCAGGTTCCTTTTTTGATTCAGGATACTGATATCCCAATTCTACAATTCCCCAGTTTTCTTCTGATTTTAAAAGAGCAGTGCTGCATGTTTCCCAAACATCTGGCGGAATAATGGTTTCCTTATAACTAAGCCCAAAATCAGGAAGTTCAAATGAAGTTACCTGTGTTTTTATATCAATATTTACAGCTATTTTTGCAAGAAATTTCACCCTTTCCTGATAATTAACAATGCGATTGATAATTCCTTTCCAATTTTCCTTTTTAGGAATAAAATCTTTTATAAAATCAGTAGCGCCCTCTACATCGATCTCACCGTTTTCATCCTGGAACCGTTTTAATACCCAGTCCCGCATAAAAGACGGCAATTTGAAAGAAGAAATGAAATTACTCTTTTTTAAATCTTTATAAACAACCATCTCATCATAAGCGTCCTTTAACCGCTCAACAAAGTCTTCCATTTGCGCTGTCACTACTTCTTCCATTCATATCCCTCCCATTGCATCAGATCAAATCCACTTCCTGTCCAGTTACTTTTTGTACGCGGAATGATAGATTTGAGCCTATCCTCTTGTCCCCTTCATATATATCTGCATTCCAGGTTTTGCTACGCTTTAACTCAGGCATAACGAATTTTGCATGATACAAGTCCCCACTATGCTCACCTTCATAAAATTTTCCATTTACCAACAGCCTTGGTTTCTGAATGGGGATATTAGAAAACAAAGTGATTGCGGCAGTTTCTTTTGCATGCAATTCAACAAGAGGATTTGTAAAACAAAGCATGATATCGTCTGGCCGTTTTGAGATCACGATAACAGGCACCACAACCTCTTCTAAGGTTGCACCCCCATGTACTTCAACATTGGCTTTGCGTCCACCTCGAAACCTGTCATAGTTTGCTAAAATAGAATATCCATTTTCAAATGCTGCAAATGGAATATCCGGATCCTTATTTGCCAGGCAACAACGTCCGCTGTGTCCCGCCTTTTCATCTAGAGAAAGCTTTGTATCTGCCTCCTGTTCTTTAATTACAGCAAGCCTGCTTGCCCCATGGTCAGCGATAAGAATTGCCCTTTGTTCTGGTTCTCTTGTAAGCTGTGCCTGGATTCTTCTCAACTGATCATCAATAATATCCAGTTCTTTAAATATATGAATCGGGAGTTTACATTTCTGATAGTCAATCTCCTGGCTATGATGTTTCAGTTCATCTAACTCTCCTATTTTCAGACATTCCTGTGAAAAATATGGAACAAATTCTTTATTATTTTCTGTAATAGAAGGCAACATACAACTACCAATTTGCGTCTCTGATACCAATCCATATTCTTGACATTTTGCTTCTATATAAGCCAGATACTCCACACCAAGAGCATCGAAAAAATACACCTGTACGTTTTCTTTTGGCAATCGGTTTACAATTGTGCTGCGTGGCTGTAATTTATTATAAAGCCTTTCCAAAGCAAACGATTCTACTTGTGACAGAAATTCTGGCCAGATACGATTTGTCAGCTTCTGTAATTTATACTGAGAAAAATATTCGGTTAATATGCCCCAAAGTTCCTTATCCTTTTCCCTGAGTTTCATATTGCTTTCCGTAAATTCATATTTATGCAGGTACAATTTTAATTCCGCAAATGCCAAAGAAAAAATATCTTCTAACTCCTGATTTGTATATTCATAGATACTGAAACATCTCATCAATTCATATTGTTCTTTTTCACTTGCATCTGTCAGATAATAAACTGCATTTTTTTCACGAATTCCTACTGCCTTGCAATATTGATCTACCAATATTATATTTTCCGGAAATGCATCAATTAAGCGTTTCCTTTCATAATACTTCTGTTTAAATTCCTCCTCCCGCCAATCCATTTCGAGAATATCCATATAAATATGTCGTTCAAAATCCAAAACCGATTGACTGTTTTCCAGTACTTTTGTCAAGTATAAATTCCCTTTGTTTCCATATACCTTCAAAGCCAGCCATAAATACCACATCTTATTTTCATCTGGTTCTTCTGCTGCTTCACTTAAATGGGATACCAAATTTACTGTGGAGCCAAAAACTTTATGGACAACTGCAGAAAAAGTATGTTGCTTTTTCATGCTGTTTGCCAATATCCTCCACTGTTCTTCACTTCCAAAATTCTTTTCTGTCGCAGCTGCTAAATCTCTGTATTTTTTGATTAAGGCATCATAAATATTATCTATAGCAGCAATCGAATATACAGACTTACAAAATAATGAGATAGGATGGTCTGTTATCACTGTTACTTCTGGGTTATCTCTCAGTGTTTTATTATTCATGCCTTCAAAATACTGAAAAAGATGCTTCATGTTTTTTTGTAATCTGCTATCATCAATAATTACACAATCCTCAAGACATTTTGCCATCTTGATTTTGGGAAGCGGAGAATACTCCCCCTCAACGATCACAACCTTTCGTCCTACCCGCTGATCTCGGTTTATATAGCTTTTGAGATATTGCCGCGAATGGTCTAACAGAATAATTGCATGACCGCTTATTGGCAATTCTAAAAGATCTCTGAGCAGTTCATTTACGTAATCTGCACTCCTTAACATTGCCACCTGTGAAACTCCAACTAACACATGGTTTTCCTTTTTTGTTTCTTTGCGACAAATCTCATATAAATCGGGCAACTCATCTTTTCGGCAATATTCAGAAATGTAAACACATTTTTTACTGCTATCTGCCTGAATCCGGCCTAAAATATCTTGATAAATATCATAGTTTTCCGTATTCACAAGCAAAGGATATCCTGTAGATTCTCCTCTGCAATAAGCATTGATTTCCCCAAAACAAGATAGGACATCTTTACAATCCATACTCGTTATCTCCTTGTCCACCTTTCAAAATCTGCATTCCAAAATCAACATCATCCATAATTCTTGCGCATAAATACTCACGTAATACTTTTGTATCCATGGTATTGATTATTTCCATTGCCCGGTCACAGCCATTTAACTTATATTGCTTATCAGCCAGTCCTTTTAAACAATTTTGTACAGCACGGTTGTCCATCCAATCGTAGGGTTGATCATAAATCTTATTTGTAAGTTCTTCCCGGATATTGGTCAAATCCTGTAGCAAAACAGAGTAACTTCCCACAATGCATCGCAAAAAACAGTCATCACGTTCCTCTTCCTTCTCCAGCCTTTCATAAAAATCTGCACGTTTTAGATAATCCATCGCCTTTTTTGCATCAGACTCAGAAGGATTAGAACTTGCAATAATACGAAACATCTCTCTTGCCACACTTCTTTCCGAATCATCAAACATGCACAGAATCGGAGTCCTATACTTTTCTGACCAACGATAGGGATCTTTTGTCTTTGTTTTTTCATGCCATAAATCTTTCAGCTTTTTCTTCCACTGGCTTTGTACAAACCGGTTCACCTCATTCTGGACAAATCTGTAATAGTCCGATTTTGATTTTGTAAATTGTCCGGAAGGGAATCCCTGATATAACCTGTCAATTTCTTCTTCATCCAAATCATTTAAAAAGGCATTTGCATCTTGCTTAAAATAAAAAACCTGGTCTTTATAAAAAGTATCAAAGCTTTCCCTCTGATTTAATAACAGCTCATGAAACTTCTTTTTATTCTGTTCCAGCAATTCATCACTTTGCTTCATAATGCATAACTGCTTTAAAAACAATCCCAGATCTCCTGTCAATTTCGCCGCTACTTCACAAGGCAGCTTTATATGATTTGTCTTTGCGTTCCATGCAGACACAGTTTCCCGTATAGATGTACTTTTTTGCAAGCTTTTATTACTTTCCAATATGATCTGGTATTCCAGAATAACATCTGAAATTTTATTGTCTGCCGTAGAAGGATTCCACACCCAGTTAGCATCATTGGCATTGAACTTTTTCTTGATTTCTTCCAGATAATTACCTCCATCACCAATTTCAGCTGCAAGCCCAGGTAAAATTCCTTCCTGGTATGCTTCAATATAGGCAAGCATACCGCTTCGGCAATAGGCATTTGTCATTAACTTTTCCATATCGGAAACCGCTTTTGGATTCTCCATAAAAATTCGGCCGATTTCTTCTGCAAGACTGCTTTCTGTAGCTTTATTTCCATTTGCTGTATTCGCAATCCCTAAATAATCATCAATAATTTCTTCTATAATGCCAATCGGACTTTCCAGTTTTTCATTTTTCAGAATATTTTTTACTGACCAGATAGGAAACACCAACTCCCTCATCTTGATACGCATCTGGTCTCTAGTATTCTCAAGTGACGTGCATTGATCTGAGGGGATTTTGAAAATCGCGGCAGTTTGATTCAGAAAATTCCGCATTTCCTGACTCATAGTTACAATATATTCTTCCCGATATTTCTTGTCTGGACTATTACGAAAATTGATAGCATTTGCTATCATAATTGCCATCTTACTAAAAGACATTACTTCACTGGCCGAACCATTGCTCCAGAAAAAATCTGGTTTCGCATATTCCTTTAATACAAATCCCATTACCAAAGATGTCAAAGCAGAAGGCATAAAACCAAATGGCTCTTTTTCTAATTCTTCTAATATGGAAACTACACTCACCCGACCTGCCTCGCTATGAAATCCCTGTTCTACAATCTCCATGACTTTCTTCTTTATCTGAACAATTGTTAAACTCTGTTTTTCCTGTTTTTCCCAATAGTGTTCTGTTTTCCATGCTCCTTCCAATGCTTTCTCAAAGCTTTTATTTTTATTTTTCTTATTGTCAAAAGCCCGGGAAAGTTCTTCTTTTATCCCGCACTCTGCACCTTCACGTAAATTGTATATCGTGTACATGGTATCATTTAATTCATATTGTTCTAATCCATAATAATACTTCTTATGATTAATACTCTGTAATATGTCCTGTAGTTCAGCCAAATTAGCTATGCGCCGACCACTTTTATTTTCCTTATCATAAAGCTTAAATGCACCGTTTGAAATACGATCCTGCCATTCCTTTAATATTGTTTCCGCCTGTTCATTATAATATGTTGCCTGGTTTCTATCCTTATTCCGGTTATATTTACTAAAAGCAATATTGTCAATATATTGATCATACAAATCTTTCCCCATTGGTGTCAGCGTTTCAATAAAATATAAATCATTATCAGGCATATTGATATTTTTCATTATCGCCTGATGTATCTGTTCGGTCTCTCTTTCATTCACCGAAAATGTCACAACAACATAAAAACGTTCTGGATGCTGTCCTTTTTTCTGTTCTCCAATTATGGAAAGCAAATGATCATAAGAAGTACTCTTTATTACAAAACGATTTCGGATTACTGGCGGCAGTAATACTGCATCTATCAGTTTTCCATTATCAATCAAATTTTGTGTTTTTGTCTCCTTTATCGCCTCCTCCCGGTATTCCTGAATATCTTCACTGCTCCCCAGATTTGCTGCACAATATTCATATTTCCCACCACCAACCAGCTTTTTTAATAAGATCTTTTTTTCCATCAAGCCATTGGCAATCGCAACAGCTTTTCCTTTATTCCAGTCTGTTCCGGCAAATGCCAGATCAATATTCTGATCATTTGGAATCAGTAATTCATTTCCTGTAGCGCGAAGAGCAATCGCCTGAAGAAGCAGAACAGTTTTCATAACCCGCTGCTCATCAGGGAGAAGCTTGTCTGCCTGCAGCATGCGATAGCTGTCCAAGACTCCCCGCACATCATCATTTAATCCTTTTTGCTCTTTGCCATAGAAAAAATCCCATAAAAGATCTATGGTCAATAAATTGATTTCATCCATTGGCCCATATTCATTTATAAACCATTTAAATCCTTTGGCTTCTGTCATATCATTACTGATTATAAAATCAAACATGCTTCTCTGATTGGAATTAAAAAGAGTCGCAATATGTTTTAATATCAGAGCAGCATAAGGATGAATCGGGACAATGTCCTGTAGTTCCTTATCGGAAATCTGTGTTTTTTCTCCCAAACGGGATTGCTTTTTAGCTGTTGTCCTAATTACATCCCTGACGCTGACAAGCTGTTCATTTAAATCATTATAATACTCTGCCCACTTCTTTCTTAAAAGTTCATCTGAAGTTTCCTTCATTGCCTGTTTCATCAGATGAAATGCCATATTTTCAGGAAGTTCAATTTTTACAGGATGTTCAAAACGATCTGTTATCTTTTTTGCTGTATCTGCATCTGCAAATAAATTCTTGCTCTCATGTGCCACAATCATAAAATAAAATGGATGGGACTCACTAATCTGAATCAGATTCTGAAACCCTGTCAATCCAATCGGATGTGTCAGGAAATACTCTGAAAATTCATCCCATACAAACAAAATAGCAGTAATATGATTTTCTTCAATAATACTTTTTATCCAATTCGCCATGTCATTGGTATCTTTAAACAAACCATATTGTCCGGATTCTTTCAATACCGTCATGACTTCCCGCATCATCCGTTCAATCTGTTCATTTGTACCAGATTTCAAACGTTCCATAACTTCATCTGCCTGCATACCATGAAAATTCCAGGCATATTTTTCTTCTGAAATCAAATCACTGAAATAATTATAATTTGCCTTTTTTTCCACCCATTCTAAAAAGGCATCCCGCATAGAGGCATCCCCCTGATTTTCTATCCCATATTCCTTCAAGGCTGCCATAATGCTCTGTTGCACAGCAAAAATCAAATCGAAATCCGTGTTAATTCCCGCAGAGCCAATACGATGGATCGTGATTATTTTACCAGTGTTTTTTACCGAAATGTATTTATTGCACAAATCTCTGCTAAGCTTATATTCCTTAAAGTAACTTTCTACCTCCTCGTCAGTAGCATCAATCAGGGATTTTATTGTCAAGGCAGCATGAGATTTTCCTGTTCCGTAAGCACCTTCTACCCAGATTGAACGTGTCGCAGCTCCTGATAACACCCGGTATGTAGTTTCCAACAATTTTATAAATGTTTCATGTGGAAAAAAACTTTTCCAGCTAACTTTTCCCTGCTCAATCAGATCAGCTGTGACTGCTGCATAATATTTCGGATCGATATTAAAATAATCCCGGTATAATCTTTTTTCCATCTTTGGCCTCCTCATCAAAGCAATGTCAATACTTCTTTCGCTGCTTTTTCTTCCCGCAATGTAATGTTATCTAAATCCAACGTAAAAGACACAGAAATAAAATCAGGATAATTTATGCTCAATCCATTTAAAATGCGTACCATCATCTCTTTATCAAGTCCAAAAATCCTGGTTGGGCTAACTCCAAGCCTTGCTATGGAATCATCTAACAATGTTTTTAAGGAAAATTGGTAATAGCCATCACATTCCTCTGCAAATTTATATAGAGCATAAAGGATTATTTCTGGTATCGGATCACTCCAGGATTTACGGATAATGCCAACCGCTTTCTCCTTTTCTTTTATTATTTTCCCAAATCCAATCCGTCCCATTGGAAGTTCGGAAAGACGGTTAAGAGAAGCAAATATGTCATTTGTCCAAGATTCTTTTGCCCCCTCATTCACCATCATGGAAGCCAGCAATGGCTTTGAATATTCCACATCAAAATCAACATTTTTCACATACCAATTCACCTGAGGGGAGTAACATAAATTGGTAAATATAATTCCCCAGCTTTGGTCTTTTTCGTACCCCAGTTGTTCAATTAACCTTGCCGTCTCTGAGAATCCCTCTTTATCCAGCAGACCGGCATCTCGTAAAAAACTTCTGAAAAAATTATACATCTGAGAACCAAGAGTGTGATTCTCATTAAATTCATTTTTATATTTAAAATATTGTTTTATCCAATCCCATTTTGGTGCATGATGGGAATAAGTATTCAGACTCCGTTTTTTTCCAGTCACCATAATTCCTCCTTTTGGCTGTTCCAGTGATTTGTATACCAAGCATCCTTTCTCAACTTTATGACATTTTGCACAATGATAACAATTATCACTAATCTTTACCTGCCCATCCTCAAAATCCATATTTCCATAAGGACAATCTGCCTGGCATTCCTGGCATCCAATACAACATGCTGCTCTCCGAAACACATTTTTCAAAAGCTTTACAAATTCAGGCTCCTTCCTTCCTGTTTCGTAATCAATAAAAACATGGAGCCCTTTTTCATCTTCTTCCACAGAAAAATGCAGAAGCTTTCCTTGAAAATCTATCACATACGGCGAATAGTCATTGGCAACCATGCCTACCGTTTTTATCCATTCGCGCCAATCCGTCCTTGGATTTTCCAAGTAAATATTCGTGCCATTTGATTTGGTATCCATTTCTTTATATCCGATTGGAATATCAATATCTCTGCCATTTTTTCTTGCCTTCCATCCACCACTTCCAATAAATTCCTCTAAACGATCTTCCGATAAAAATGCTCTTTTATAGGCATTGCGGATGGAATCCACAAACGGTTCTGCCTCATCTGCATAACAAAAATAATTCATAAAATCATTCCTGTCTGCTGCACGTGGACATATCAGACAGCCTGCTCTTCGGTTTCCTTTTTTGTATGTCTCATTAAACACAAGATTTTGGGAATATAAATACAAAAAAATCTCTGCCGAATTCCATTCTAAAATCACATTACAACTATACTGTCCTTTGTGCTTCCCACCATATGTAATATAATCATATTTGCCACGTGCCAGACTTTCATCTGCCCTGACCCCAACAAATGCCATTCCGGTAAAGTCTGGCTTATCCAACAAATCACGCAAGAATAAAATCTGTGGCACTGTCTTATGAACGCTGCAACACCACCTGGTTACCGTACAGGGTGGGCCAAATTTTGACCATGAGACTAAAGGTTTAAATTTAGAACTGGATTCGTAAAACTCAATATTTTGTTCTTCACATATTTTCCGCACCTTTTCTACGGTATCATAAGTATCGCTGAATTCCATCCCTGTATCCCCAAACAACACTTTAAAGCTGTCATGGGGAAGCGCTCTCTGCACAATATCCAACGCAACAATGCTATCTTTTCCTCCACTAAAAGCCACATAAAAAACATCTACTTTCTTTTGGTATTGCCGATATGTATTATAAACATCTTTTACGCTTTCCTGTGCCAGTGTTTCCATCAAATCCCGATTTTTCTGGCACATTGCATCAATATCAACAAACTGAAGCTGCCCCCCGTCTGCTTCTGGCTCCTCCATTAAAATCAGTTCAGGTTTTGTAAATAAAGAGCCTCCTTTCGTTTTCGCAACCGTCCTTCCTTTATATATGTAATTATTTGCTTCTGCCCACATAAATGGCGCTTTGTCATCCTTCAAATAATTCCAGTGCCGGTCAAATCCCAGCGCATCCAACTCCTTATAGTAAACAGGACGTGGTTCTTTACTAAATTTGGATTGTTCTGTCGTTAAAAGTAATCCACCTGTTTCCACATCCCAAATATATTGGTACATATGCTGTCCTCATTCCTTTTCGTCTTTTTTCTGCATGCGCCGGAGAGCAACTTTCTTTAAAATCTTATCAAAACCACTCCAACGTTTCCTTGCCTGATATCCGTTTTGGACAATCCATGCCAATGCTGTTTTTTCATCCTCCCACTCGTTTGAATGTGCAAGTGCATCAATTACCACATCTTGATAAGATTGATATTCAGACCCTTTACGAACCATGACTCCATAACATCCACCCTCTGCAATACCCGCTTGCAACAACTGAAATCGTTTGCTGAAATTCATCAGGTAAGATTCTAAAACAAATCCATTCCATGGTATCCCTATTCCAGGAAATTGCAAAAAAATACCAATTTCATGAATCGGTATGTATGAACGAGTTCCACATATAGAGTCTAAAATCATATCTGTAGTTTCAATATTGAATACAATCTGATCTTTTCTCATAAAATCAGATTTTGAAACACGAATCATTTCATGCATAACAACCTTCCAGACTATAGCAGTTCCTGTTTTCTCAGATATTTCCTTCAATTCTCTTAAACTAATACTTTTCCTCTTTTTACAGAAATCAAGATAAATCTGTTGTACACTGCTTTTCGTCCCCTTTTTACAAAGAAGAACCCCATTAACATCAAATTGATCACACAAAAGGTAACCTATGATATTCCTTAAGCCCCAATCAGTAAATCCATCTATATCAATTGCCACTGCAGGACAGTTCTTTTCAATAAGTTTTCTCAAATCCTCCCCTGATAAAAAATCTACATCTTCAATCTCCTTTTGCATAGCGTTTTGAAGTGTATGCAGTTCTTCCTCATTTATTGGGAAATTTGGTGCATAAAAATAGGCTTCTTTTCCAACATTTACCAATGCAGGATCTGCCAAAAGTGCATCTTTAATCTTATCTAATGGGATATACCACAATTCTTGTTGTATTCTATCGTATGTTATTGGCAGAAAACTATTTTTTAATACTGATAAAACATCTTTCTTATAATCTCCATCGCTATTGGCTTTTTTTAAATAACCATGACTATAGCTATATCTTTTTTCTTCATTGACTTTCAGTAAATCTGCCAGGGCTTCCTCATTGTAAATCCTTAATTTTAATGCCAATTCCTGCTGATAGCGTTCCCATAATCTTTCGACATAAACACAGTGTGCGCCAGAATCAAACGCAGCCTCTATGTCCTCTGTCATTCTGTTAATTATATCATTCTGAACCTGTGGCTTTTTAGCATAAATACGATTTTCCCGAAGTGTACCTATTATTCTTAATTCTTTCCGAAGTCTGTCCCCATCTGCCCTTATCTCTTCACCATACTTTTGAAAAAAACACCACCTAAACTTGTCAAGATGAATGGTTCGTAACTGTAAACCGTCTGGAAAATATTCATCCAAAACAGCACTGTATTTTTTTCCCATATCATCAGTAAATTCTTCATTTACAGCCATTGTTCCGGATGCTTTATCTTCATTATCCACATTGGACAAAATTTCATTTTTTTTTATTTTATTTGCAGCAACCTTTTGCAGCACTTCCTGTAAAACTTTCTTATAGTTATCAGAATGATTTCGATATAAATCAACCACATCAAAAAACCATCCTGACTCTGTTGGAAATCCTGATTTTTTATCTGTGTATATGTACTCTAATTTCGATAGCTGCATGGCTATTCCGTTTTCATTTCGATATTTATCATCAATCTCTAATCCTGCCTGGATTGCTAATTCTCTCAATTCTCCAGAAATGTCCTTGATTGCTTGCTTTCTATCTAGTTGACCAATTAAAATTTTCTGAAGCATATCAAGCAAAAACACCTGTTCATAAATACTCCAAGATATTCTTATCCCCATCGTCTTGTCAGGTAAACAATATCCTTGTTTTCCTGCCTTTCATTTGTTTTCCTATAATTTTCCAAAAATTTATCCATAACTCTTTTTGTATTATAGGGGATTTTTCTACAAAATACAAGCAAGTGTTGCAACACAAAAGACCTTTGCAAGTATTAAAAATCCCTTCTTCTTTTCCTCTTATTTATGCATTTCTCTCTGCTTTCAGTTGATTGATTTCTTCCAGAGACAAACCTGAAATATTCACAATTTCCTCCAAAGCATATTTGCCAGCATCTAACATACGAAGGGCTGTTTCCTTCATTCCTTCTTTTATGCCTCTTTTTATGCCTTCCTTTAAGGATTCATTTCTCATATCTTCCATAATTTTACACATTTCCTGGACTCCTTTCGGGTTTTCCTTCAGATACCTGGTTCGTTCTGCCATCAATTCAAAATTCATGTCATCGGCTCTCATACAATTGAAATCGTGCATGAGTTTTCCAATATCAGAATCACCGCGATATTCACCGTTCACGTAAAGAATATGCTCCCCATCTTCAAAAGCTTTCCCTGTTGCAAGATTGATTCTTTCAATTGGATAAACGGCGTCACCCTGACCATAAAAATCTTTTTCAAGGATAAAGATTATATAGGTGTCTGGTAATTCTTTAAATTCCTGGCCGGAATGGAGATTCTCAATATCCATCACACTGGCATGATATCTGGCCCTGTGTGGGTCTGCTCCCCTATCCTGTCTTTGGACTTCCAGATCATATCTTTTCCCCGTTGAATCTGTGCCATATGCATCCAAGCAGACGGATCGGGCTCCCGCTAACCGTTTCATGCCTTTTTGTGTTTCACAATCAGTGATGATTAAATCTGGCTTTTTCGTGATAATGCGTAGTACCAATTCAGCCAGAGGAATATTAAAAAGGCATGAAATCATCATCGATTGGCCGCAAACCACGCAAACGCTGTAAATTCTCCTGATGCTGCTTATCTGTCATTGTCAATATTTCTACCTGTTTTCCTTTCACATTCATATTTTTATATTACCATAAACGCCTTATATTTACAATCCGGGAACCTATCCATATCTAATTCCCTGCTTTTTAAAGTTTAATCATTAATTTTTTCATTTCCATTCTTCCTCCCCACCCCATTCACCCACCTCTCATCCCCTCTCCCTTCTCTCACATCCGCCGTAACCCAAATCTCCTCCGCCGACATCCCCTGGGTTTCCTCCACCAGCCGTCTCACCCCATCCTCCGTCATATCCGTAAAGTACCGCCCGTTCCTCCACCCCTCAAACTCCCCATACTTAAACGAAACATAAAATACCCCATTTTCCTTGAGCGCCTCCGCCATTTTTTCCATCACTGCCTTAATCTCCTCATAAGGCAAATGCAAAACAGACGCACAGGCCCATATCCCATCATATTTCTCCCGCACATCCAATTCCATAAAATCCATCTGCCTGACCACAATTCCCGTATACTCTGCTGCCATCTCACACAATTCTCCACAGCCGTCCGCTGCCTCCACCTCATACCCCAGATCCAGAAAAACCTTCGCATCACGCCCGGAACCACAGCCAAAATCCAGGATACTCCCTTGCTCCGGAAGCCTTTGTAAAAATTTTTTCCGGTTGAATTCCATGTCTGCGTTTATGGTTCCCTTTACAAAGTTCCCTGCATTTTTTCTATAATAACTTAAGGTCTCCTCTTTTATTGCCATTTCCATCCTCCTGCTATCCTGTAAGCACAGACCAAACCGTCCTGGTTTTCATTGCTTATCCCTATTGTCTTTCCGTTCATTATATCCAGACAAAACCTAAGTTTCCGTCAGCACCCCTCCCGAATCCTCTCAATCCCCTCCTCCATCTCCCGGCTCATCCACTTATTCTTGTGAACAAAAATCTGCTGGCACATCACCGTCCGAAGTTCCGGCGCGTTAAGCGCCATCAGTTCCCCCTTTTGCAAACTCTCCCTGACTGCAAAAAAGGGCAGATAGGAGATCCCCCCGTTTTCCTTCAGCAGCCGGATGATAAATTCCGTGTTGCCGATTTCCAGAGCCAATGTCAGTTCCAGGCTCTGTGCCTCCAGGAAAATGTCCAGTTCCCGCCGGTAATTTTCATTCTTCTCAGTAAGAAAAAAAGGGTCTTTTTGCAGGTCAGCCACCCAAACTCTTCTGCTCCGGCTGCCCCAGTAGCCCGGGGAGGTGACAAAGACGATGGGCTCCTTTTGTTCCATGACCTTCAGCCAGTTTTTGCTGTGCCGGGGACGGTCCAGCAGATAGATGAAATCCAGCTGGTTCTGCTCCAGCATCTCATAAAGCTTTCCCGGGGATGCGGTGGTGATTTTCACCGGCACCTGAGGATGGCAGGTGCGGAAATGGCGGAGCACGGCGGGCAGCTTGGCAAAACACAAAGATTCCAGGGTGCCGATGTGGAGGGGATGGCACAATTCCTCTTCCTCCCCGGCAATCTCCTTTGCCTGGCTCACCTCCTTTACAATATGCTGCGCCTGCTCCAAAAACCGCTGTCCTCTGGCTGTCAGGGAAATACTTTTCCCCAGCCGGTCAAAAAGCCGGGTGCCCAGTTCCTCCTCCAGAAGGCGAATCTGCACCGTAACCGCTGACTGGGAATATCCCAGAAGTTCCGCTGCCTTAGAAAAACTCTCCACCTTGGCTATGGTGATAAAGGTATTCAATTGCCGGAATTCCATCTCTGACCTCCCCCTTTCGCCTGTCCCTCCGTCCTCCGGAGCACCCTTAAACTTCTGCGGATCCGGCCGCTGCTCATGAATTTAATTCAATCATATCATAAAATATATGAATTTGATATATTTACTTTTTGTGGTACACTAATCCTGTGATACCACGGATTGCTCCGCATTTCATGCTGCTGCAATCCTAAAACACCTCAAATTCGCTCATTTTTCTGTGAAAAATGGCTACGTTCCGGTGTTTTTGCAGGTCCCAAGTTCAAAAATCCTCTTACAAGCAAGTTTGCATCGGACTTTTTGACCTTTTGACCCTGGTATCCTCCTATCAAACGGCTAAAAGCGAGGAAAATCTTATGTCATTTATCAGTATGTTCGATGTCCTGGGCCCCAACATGGTGGGTCCCTCCAGTTCTCACACAGCAGGAGCCTGCTCCATTGCCCTGATTGCCCGGAAAATGCTGGGCGAGCCTGTCCGCCAGGTAGAGTTCACCCTCTACGGCTCCTTTGCCAAAACCTATCGGGGCCATGGCACAGACCGGGCGCTCTTAGGCGGCATCATGGGCTTTTCCACCGATGACGAGCGGATCCCGGAAGCATACACCCTGGCCGATGCCCAGGGAATCACCTGCCATTTTTCCTACAACCACACGGAGACAGAGGTTCATCCCAACACGGTAGATATCCAGCTGACGGGAACGCAGGGACATGCCTTTTCCCTGCGGGGGGAATCCATCGGCGGCGGGAAGATCCGCATCTCCCGCATCAACGGAATAGCCGTGGATTTCTCCGGCGATTATAATACTCTGATCGTGGTGCACAAAGACCGCATCGGCATGGCTGCCCACATTACCCGGTGCTTAAGCGAGGGCATGGTAAATATTGCCTTCATGCGTCTCTTCCGGGAAGCCAAGGGCGACAAAGCCTACAGCATCGTAGAATTTGACGGTGCCCTGTCTGAGGACGTGCAGCAGAAAATCAAAGAAAAGCAAGACGTAGATCAGGTAATGGTCATCCGCATTTAGAAAACTGAAGGCTTGGGAAACATTGATTTCCTGGCCGGTGAAGCACAGCGGTACATGACGTTTCGGCTTTGTGAGGAAGCACTCATCGGCAGAGAACCTACAGCAACGTCCTCCGCTTCTGTAAACCAGTACTACGGTACTGAAAGTCCCTTGTGCAAATATTTCGATTCATTTTCCCGATTGCACAAGTCCAGAATACTCAGCGTAGCCCGCTGCATCTCCGTTTCTGAACTTGCACACTCGAAAAAATATCCTCGAAAATTTATACAGGTACTTCATACGCAGGTACTTCAAATACGTAGTACCAAGAATTTATCATACAAGGAGAAAAATAAAATGGATTTCAAGAATGCAGCAGAACTGCTCACTCTTTGCGAGAAGGAAAAATGTCCGATTTCCGAGATTATGAAACGCCGGGAATGTGATCTGGCAGAGACCACCATGGAGAAGGTGGAGGCGCGGATGCGCAAGGCCCTTTCCATTATGAGAAAATCCTCCTCAGAGCCTCTCACCAGCCCCCGCCGCTCCATGGGCGGGCTCTTAGGCGGGGAGGCGCAGCTGGTAGAGAGGCACCGGCAGGAGGGAAAATCTGTCTGCGGGAACGTGCTCTCCCGGGCTGTGGCCTATGCGATGGGGGTGCTGGAGGTGAACAGTTCCATGGGACTGATCGTGGCGGCCCCCACTGCCGGCTCCTCCGGGGTGGTTCCCGGAGTTTTCCTGGCTCTTCAAAAGGAGCATGGCAGTTCTGATGAAGAGTTGTTGGCCGCCCTGTACAATTCCAGCGCCGTCGGCTTTCTGGCCATGCGCAATGCCTCGGTGGCCGGTGCGGTCGGCGGATGCCAGGCCGAAGTGGGAGTGGCTTCCGCCATGGCCGCCTCGGGAGCCGTGGAGTTGATGGGCGGCACCCCGGCTCAGTGCCTGGATGCGGCCTCCACCGCGCTGATGAACCTGTTGGGGCTGGTCTGTGACCCGGTGGGAGGGCTGGTGGAGTACCCCTGCCAGTACCGCAATGCCATCGGTGTCGCCAATGCCCTGACAGCGGCGGAACTGGCCTTAAGCGGGGTGAAGCAGCTGATTCCCTTTGACGAGATGCTGGCCGCCATGTACCACGTGGGGCGGCGGCTGGCGCCGGAATTTAAGGAGACTGCCATGGGCGGGTGCGCCACAACTCCCTCAGGCTGCAAAGCCTGCCAAGGCTGTGGTTAATTTTCCGTAACCGTTCAGATAAACCCTGGCTCCATAACTGTTGCAATTTTCCAACATTTTTTACCAGTTTTTCTTGTCTTTTCATGCTCTCTGAAGTAAAATCTCTTTAAAGACCGGCAGCACAAAGAATATTGGATTCATGGAGGCATCAAAATGGCAGTCATCGGAATTGATCTTGGAACTACTAACAGTCTGGCATGTGTCTGCCAGAACGGCAAACCGGTCCTCATCCCTAATCCCTTAGGACAGGTTCTGACTCCCAGCGTTGTCAGCATGGATGAGGATGGCAGGATCCTGGTAGGCTCTGTGGCAAAAGAACGGCTTATCTCCCATCCGGAGGCCTCTGCTGCCTCCTTCAAACGTTATATGGGAACCAATCGGGTATTTATGCTGGCCGGACAGGAATTCACTCCCCAGGAACTCTCCTCCTTTGTCCTGCGGCAGTTAAAGGAGGACGCGGAGCGTTTTCTGAAAGAGGAGGTGACGGAAGCCGTCATCAGTGTTCCGGCGTATTTTAACGATCACCAGCGTTACGCCACCAAGGAAGCCGGCAGACTGGCTGGCCTTCACGTAGAGCGGCTGGTCAATGAACCATCTGCTGCCGCTCTGGCCGCCAGCCGGATAAGCGGGGAAGAGGAGGGCAGCTATCTGATATTCGACTTTGGAGGCGGGACATTGGATGTGTCTGTTGTGGATTACTTTGACAATGTGATCGAGATCATTGCCGTCAGCGGTGACAACCGGTTAGGCGGCGATGACTTTGATGAAATCATTGCCCGCAGATTCTGCTCCCTGCAACAGATGAATTATGACGACCTGGACTCATTCCAACGGTATTCTCTCCTGCGTCTGGCCGAAGACTGCAAGCGGAAGCTGACCGGCCAGAACGAGGCCGAGCTACTGTGGGAGTCCGAAGACAAGAGAATCACCCTGACCAATGTGGAACTGGCAGAGCTGTGCCAGGGGATTTTTGACCGCATCAGCCAGGTGATATCTGCTGCCTTAAGAGACAGCGGCCGGACTGCCGGAGATCCCTGTCAGGTGGTCCTGGCAGGAGGCTCCTCGAAAATGCCGGTCATTTCCTTCTACCTGCAGACCTTTTTCAAACGGAAGCCCTGCATCATCGCTTCTCCGGATGAGGTGGTTGCCATGGGTGCGGGAATCTATGCCGGAATCAAAGAACGCCAGGAGGATATCCAGGATCTGGTGCTGACCGATATCTGCCCCTTTACCCTGGGAACCGATGTGGTGAACCGTTCGGACACAGACAACCCCATTCTGTCGCCAATCATCGAGCGCAACAGTATCCTCCCCTGTTCCAAAACCCAGTATTATACCAACAGCTACAATGGCCAGTCCCACATCAGCATTGGTATCTTTCAGGGGGAAGCCTATTATTGCCGTGACAACATCAAGCTGGGCGCCATAGAGATGGACATCCTGCCGCTTCCCGCCGGGCAGGCCCACATTGAGGTATGCTTTTCCTATGACATCAACGGAATCTTAGAGGTTGAGGTGACCGACCATGATAAAAAACAGATCCGGAAAAAGGTGCTGACCAGTGACTGCTTCCGAATGTCAGAAAGCGAGTTCAACACGCGGCTGGAGGCGTTACAGACCTACAAGCTGATGCCCCCCGGCGGAATCCGAACCAGGCTGGTGCTAGCCAGGGGAGAACGGCTGTTTGCCCAGCTGCTTGGCCCGAGGCGGCAGCTGGCTGCCGATGCCATTCAAAAGCTTCAGGAAACCCTCCTCACCCAGAACGACCAGCAGATTATCAACTGCCTGAATACCACCCAGGAGATCTTCGACCAGCTGGAAGGTCTGTAGGATATCGTTGGGAAATGTGTGCCTGCCGGAACGTTTCGATCAAAGCTTCGAAATGGCGCTCCTCAGAAAAGGCACCCCTCAAAAAAAGACTATCCGTACCAGTACAGCCTTGCCTAAATTCCGGTAAATCAATCACCTGCTATCAGCGCCCTCTGCACGCCTGCGAAGCTAGACGTAGGCGCCGCTACGCCGTCGCCTCGCAGACGCACAGATGACACCTATATCAAGCAATTGATTCACCGGAATTTAAGCAATGCTGTACTGGAAGGAAGCGAAAGGAGTCTCTGTCACTATGAATATATGGGAGCTGCTGGACATTGCTCCGACTACTGACAAAAAGGCAATCAGAAGGGCATATGCCGCCCGAAGCAAGGTGTTCCATCCGGAAGAAAAGCCGGAGGAATTCAGGCAGCTTTACGAAGCTTATCAGGCGGCGCTTACCTATGCCAAACTCGCCGCCGCCGGGCATGACGCCGCAGAAGCCGAAAACCCTCATCGGCAGAATAGCTTCCATCAGCAAGAGACATTTCCCGGGCAGGAATGCCCCAGACAGCAGCAGACCTCTCCTGAGCAGGAAAACCCCAGACAGCGGCAGACTTCTCCTGAGCAGGAAAACCCCAGACAGCGGCAGACTTCTCCTGAGCAGGAAAACCCCAGACAGCGGCAGACTTCTCCGGGGCAGGAAAACCCCAGACAGCGGCAGACTTCTCCGGGGCAGGAAAACCCCAGACAGCGGCAGACTTCTCCAGAACAGGAAAGTCTCCGGCAGCAGCAGACCTCTCCGAATCCGGATAACTCCCGGCACCCGCAGGCCTCCCAGGATCAGGCGCTCCTCTCCTACTTTGCCGCCAGCCAGACCAGGCAAGAGGAGCGTCTCACCGCCTTTTATCAATATTGGGAAGAGAGCCAAAGCCCGTACAAGAACCCCCCGGTGCTTGCCTGGTGGCAGGATTATCTGGCCTCTGAGGATTTTCAGAGCATCCGCTGGAACCCAAACCTGGTTCAATTCCTCACAGAAAATATCGAACGCAAATTCTATTATGGCGGCGACGAGATAAAGCTGCTTTTTTGGGATGCCTACGGCTTCCGGGAGGAGGAAGAGGACGAGAGAAAATACCAGGGCGATCTGCTGAAGCTTCGAAAATGCCTCTTCCAGGCATTGGAGAATCAGAAAAGAGAGCTTCTGCACGCCCAGAGACAGCTTGACTATGAGAAAAAACAACGCCTTTACAAAAGACTTCTGGTGGCTGGCATTCTGTTCGTCCTCCTTCTGATTCCGCTGGATATTTTATATAAGCAGGAAGGGGGACGCAGATACTTAAGCCAATACATGGCCCGGCAATATCCGGGAACCGAATTCTCCCAACCAAAACGGGCCAGGAAGCTGCCCTACGGGAAAATCCGCTATCACCTCCACTCCCTCTCTCACCCTGACCTTCTGATTACGGCTGATGTAACCTACCGGGAAAATGACCGCTCCTACCAGGTAAGCGAGGATTACAGCCCGCTTCTTCTGAAATATTATGCCAGCCAGTATGGCCTGACCTGCGGTCAGACAGTATCCGGCTATTCCTGGGCAGAGATGCAATCCGGAGTCTTATATTATCCGGATATAGATCAGATCCATGACTTCTGCGAAACTGTAACCAGCATGTTTCAGGAGCACGAAGAACTGGCTCAGCTTACTCCTGTGGGCTTCTGCGGGGAGAAGCTTCTGTTTCCGGATGTCCTCCTCCAGGGCGGAGTGTACGGCTTCTCCTTCCCGGAGTCTCAGTTTTACGAGCCCTGGACGATGAACGCCGCTGATCTCGAAGCACAGATCCGGGAGGCTTTCATCAGCTATATGTTCCTCTATGAAGCATGGAACCTGACCCCGGCGCAATATGAGCAATGGGGAAATACTTACGAAAAGCTGTGTGAAAACTGGACCGATTACAAGGGTACCTGGTATAATGTCACCGGCCGAAACGAAGTGGAGGCCGATAATCTGCACGAGACATCACGAACCTACCTGTATTATCATACCACCCGCCCAGATACCGTGGAGACTGATGGCCTGCTTGAACCTGCGCCAACCTCCCCAGACAATAATGCCACCCACCCAGATGCAACGGAGGCCGATAACCTGCTTGAACCTGCGCCAGCTTCCTCAGACGATAACACACATTACGGAAAAACCGGGGAGACGCTCTGTCACGTCTATCTCCCGGTATACAGCTATGTAGATTCCTATACCCAGTTCGGAAATTACTCCCTGCCTGGCTATGCCCGGAATATGACCATCGGAAGCGCCTGGTATTACCTCACCGCTCAGGGCGCAGATGTGACGGTCAATGAGGACGGAAGCGGATTTTCCGTCCGCTTTCAGGGAAATGTCAGCCAATGGGGAGACAAGCCGGCGGTGGACTTTGATGAGCTGGAAAACTGGTACTGATCCCCTTGGCTTCTCTCCCGTTATCGGCTTTTTCGCTTTACATCATCCTCTGTAAAGCTGTCAGAATCATTTGCTCTGCTGCCTGGAACTCATCTCTCCTCTGCACTACAAATCCATGGCTGCTGTGAAGGAACCGCTTTCCATACACCGGAACTCCCAGAGCCAGCAGCCTTCTGTGAAATTCAGCCGCCTCGTCACAAAACATATCATTCTCACAGTACAGCATCAGTGCCGGAGGCATCCGGGAAAGCTGTTCATCCGAAGCAAAGGCCGGACTGCAGCAGATCTCCCCGGCATCCTCTGGATTTACATACATTTTCTGATAGAGATCCGATTTCCATGCCGGAATCCGGCTTCGGTCAATTTCCAGCTTGTCTGCACAATCGGCACAGGACAGCATCACATCATAGCAGGCATATGCCTGACCCGGATAGCGCATGGCCGGTGCCGGCACATAATCAATATCCACTATGGCACAGTCTGAACGGCTGCAGATATTGCGGCAAAATACAATATCCTGATCTCTCCTGCCCTTCACGAATCCGCCGCCATGCATATTGATAAATAAGGGTATCTTTTTCCCGTCGCGGATCTCCTGAACCAGCTTTTCTTCCTCCGGCGTCACAGCCAGGTCTTTCCACAATCTACCTGGATTCCTTTATTCCCCCAGATGTATTCTCCCTCGATATTCTCCCGGAAAAATGTCCAGTCAATGCCTTTATCCGGGATTCGAATGGGACGGACTGCCGCAAACAATTCCAGCCCCCGGCGCAGCAGACTGTTGGCCGATACCAGATTGGGCCACGGATCCCCTGCCCCGGGCGTTACCATAGGCCCCTTTAAAAGCACGCCGCATTGCTTTACTTCCTCAAACACTTCGTCCGGAAGGCTCTGCAATTTAGCGGCACGGTTTTCAATGGTCATCCGCTCAATCCGCTCAAATTCGGACCGAATCAATTCTCCATCTCCTTCGCCTGTAAAATGGTATCCATGCCTGCTTCCTCCTTGCATCAATGACATTGCCTTCTGAACCAATGTCAGTTAGTTAAGCCGTTCCAAAAGGTACGCCAGGGAAACGGGGAGAGAAGCCATCGGAAAGGGTCTGCTGCTTTTTCCGGTTTCGAGATCAAGAATTCCTAAAATTTCTGAGTTTTGCTAAAAACGAAACGAAAATCCACAAACTCGCTCCGCTCAGACAGTGTGAATTTTCGTTTCAACGTAAAATTCAGAAATTTAAGGACTTCTATATCTCTGCAAAGTCAAAATCCGCAGACCCTTTCCGATGGCTTCTCTCCCCGCTTCCCTGGCTGTGTTTCGCGATCCCTTAACTTACTGACATTGCCTTCTGAACTGTTACTTATCATATAATGAAAGGCCTGTTCTGTAAAATACAAAGAACCGGAAACGCTCATCTGCCCAAGCGTCTCTGTCAGAAGCCGCAAAAATCCCCTGGAACTTTTCGGTATTTTCCCCTCCTTTGGGCAGGCCACGGCAAGCTTCCAGACCCCCTCCAGGCTCCGGTCCAGCAGATAGCACACAAGCCCCTCCACCCCAGAATAAAGATTCAGATAGGAGCCGGGAAGAAAGGTAACGCCCGTCCCTGCTGCCACCAGCCGAAGCTTCTGCCGGGCAGACACCATAACAAAAGGCTCCTCTCTCAGCCCGGCCAGATCCTCCCTCGTCAGCCTCTTCCAGCCGGTTTAAAAGTTCCCGCCCAAAAAAGGACTCTTCCACACCGCCCTTTCCCCGCAAAAACACCTCGGCCCCCAGATCTGTCTCCAGTTCTTTGAGCATCTGACTTAGAGACGGCTGTGCCACATACAGTTCCTGGGCCGCCCTGGAAATATTTTGATATTCCCGGATGCACAGCAGGTAGCGGATCTCATGTTCTGTCCACAGATGGCCTTTTCCCGGATTCCCTCCCTGCCGGCAGCCGCAGCCATCCGCCCATTCCTCCGGCGTGAGAATCATCTTCCTCCCGACCCGTCTGAAAAGAACCGCTCCTAATTCATTTTCACAGTTTTTCACCACCCGGGCAACGGTAGACGGGCTTTTCCCCAGAGACGAGGAAGCCTTCTGGATGCTTTCTTCCCTCTCTATGGCATGGATATAGCGCAGCTGCTGCTCATTCATCGGATTCTCTTCCTCCTTCGGATATTCCTGGCAATTCCACAGACTCCGCCCTGCCTCTCCTTCTGTGATAATTTCCTGAAAAACACTTCCGGGGGATGCAGAAACAGCCTGCTGTTCCCTTGTCCGCCGGAACTGTTGTCCTGATTAAAATCCCTTTCGGTCTTCGTTGATTCTTTGCGTTCCCGGGAAAGCAGACTCTGGAGTGTGTTTGAAAATTGCTTTCTGACAAATGTGTGTCACAGCTTCTTGCTTGTTTTATACTTTGTGTACACAATATAGAACGCTGCATTCAGCACAATCCCAAACACCGTGGCACTGGGCGCTGCCAGACCGATCTCCATCAGGCCGGCTCCTGGGCGGATGCTCATAAAATAAGACATGGGAAGCCTCACCAAAAAGGTCTGGGCAATCCCCTGTATCATCACAAACAACGTCTGGCTGTGTCCGTTATAATAACCAATGAAACTGAAGAGAATGCTGGTTACCACCGCCTCTATACTGAAACCCCGCAGATATTCTGCCGCTTTGGCGACCACAGCCGCATCCCTGGTAAACATCATTGCCAGCAGATCGCCGCGGAAGAACGCCAATGCCGAGATAAAAACTCCTATCCCCGCTCCCATGGCCATCCCCGCAGCCATAGCGCGCCGGGCGCGCTGCTCTTTTCCCGCCCCTACATTCTGAGCGACAAAAGCTGACATGGATTGCATCAGGGCTCCGGGAACCAGCATGACAAAACTGACAATCTTATTGGCCACCCCGTACCCGGAGGATGCCTCCAACCCCAACCGGTTGATAAAGGCGCACAGCGCCAGAAAGGAAAACTGAGTCAGAATTTCCTGAAAAGCAATCGGGATTCCCACCTTAATAAACTTTCCGATCTCCGGATTAAAGCAAATATCCCTTTTTTTCATCTCAAAGGGAAGCTTTTGTCTGCGGATAATGATCAGGGAAAGCGCCACGCTGACCGCCTGAGCCAGCACTGTGGCCAGAGCCGCCCCCGCCACGTTCATATGAAAAACTGCCACGAACAGCAGATCCCCCACAATGTTGGTTCCGCACGCAATTGCCACAAAAATCAGCGGAAGCCTGGAATTTCCCATTCCCCGGAAAATACTGCTGATCACATTATAGGCCACGATAAACAAGAGTCCGCCGCCGCAGATCTGCACATATACCACCGTCAGTTCCACTGCCTCTGCCGGCGCCTGCATCAACAATGCCAGCTGTCTGGCGAAAATCAGAAGAACTCCGGAAACCGCTGCGGACAAAACTGCAAAAAAGCAAATTGCGCCGCCAATCACCCTTCCTACCTGTTCCTGACGCTTCTCTCCGATATATCGTCCGATCAGAACCGTGATTCCCATAGAAAGGCCGGTCACGGTGAACGTTACCAGATTCACGATATTGCTTCCGGTAGATACTCCGGAAAGCCCGGCCGTACTCCCGAACCGCCCTACCACCAGAATATCTACCGCGCCATACATAGCCTGTAAAATCAAAGCTCCCAGAATCGGAAGCATGAAACCGGACAGCTTTGCCACGATACTTCCCCTGGTAAAATCATCTCTCTGCTGTTGCTCCATAAATACCCTCCTGCTTTTCTATTCTCCTGGAAATTTCTGCCATGCTGACAATCTTATCTCCGGTCAGAAAAAAAGTCAAGATACAGGAGGGGCGGCCAATATTATTTCGTTGCGTTTTATCAAAAGGTACGCCTTGGAAAAAGGAGCGGCAAGAAGCCGGAGATGGTCTGCTGCTTTTTCCAAGGCTGAGTTTCTCTTGGCCTAAATTAAATGACATGATACCAGGGTCCCAAGTTCAAAAACATGAAAAAGGTAGCCAAATTAGGGCGGATTTTGAATGTCTCTGAGGGCGCTAAACGTCCGGTGGACGTTTGTTCAGCGCCGACCGCAACGGAGTGAAGAAGCGGAAGCACAAAGTGCGGAGCAATCCGGTATCCGAGGGGTCAAAAGACCTTTTGACCCCAACATCACGACATTGACACTTGAACTGTTGCAATTATTAAAGGTATGGATAAAAGGTAGAAAAAAATTCAGAATATGTGGGAAAGGAGGGAAATGCCATGCCAAAAGGGTCGCCGGAACTTACTGAAAAACGAAAGAATGAAATCCTGGACGCCTGTGAAAAGATATACCGGGCAAAGGGCTTTTATGGTGTGACTATCAAGGAAATCAGCACGGAAATCAGCCTCACACGGCCAGCGATTTACAACTACTTTGAGACCAAAGAAGAGATCCTTCTGGGGCTTCTTGCCCGAGAATACCGCCGCTGGTGCGAAGAACTGGAAAGCCTCATAACAGTCGCCGGAGGGTGTGTTCGCCAGGAACTTGCCAGACACATGGCACATACCCTGGCAGACAAGGAGACGCTTCTGCGGATTCTTAACATGAATCTGTTTGAGATCGAACAGAACAGCCGCATAGAGCGGCTGGCGGATTTTAAAAGGCTCTATCATCGGTTGCTCATCGCCATGAATCGGCTGCTGCATTCTTACAAGGCAGAGATCACCGATTCCCGGTGTGAAGAATTCTGCGAGACGTTCTGCGCTTTTTTGTTCGGAGTCTATCCGTTTGCTTTTCACACCCAGAAGCAGAAAGACGCCATGAAGCTTGCCGGCGTTGCCGTAAGAGAGGCAGGTATCTTTGACATGGTCTGCCGATGTCTCATAAGACTGATACCAGATAAAGATTAACAGGAGGAAACAGAAAATGACAACGAGGAAAAAACTTATGCTGCTGTTTTTGCTGACATCCTTTGCCTTCACGGCATGCAGCAAGGCTTCCGCAGGCGTCGCCCCGGAAAAAACAGCGGCTCAGACAGCTGCCTTGCAGGAGGCGGCCCCATCTTCGACACAGGAGGCTGAGCCCACAGAGGCCTTGCCCACATCATCCGGACCAGAAGAAAGCAGCCGGTCCAATGAGCAGAAAAGCGCCGGCCGAACCGCCGTTGTCTATTTTTCGGCAACCGGAACCACCGCTGAGATTGCCCGGCTGATTGCAGAAGAAACCGGGGCGGATCTTCTGGAAATTGTCCCCGAAACCGCCTATACCTCAGAGGATTTGAATTACCACGATGACAACTGCCGGGCAAACAGAGAAATGAATGACGATACCGCCAGACCTGCCATCAGCAGCGATTTCAGCCACCTATCGGAATATAGCGTAATCTATGTGGGCCACCCCATCTGGTGGGGAACTGCCCCGCGCATTATTCAGACATTTTTCGAGAGCTGCGACCTCTCCCAGGCAACCGTATACACCTTCTGCACCTCCGGAGGAAGCGGTATCGAGCAGAGTGTAAAGGATCTGCAGAACCTGTATCCGGATGTAAATATCGTCAGCGGCAAACGCCTAAACGGCGCTTCAGCGGCAGATGTAAAGTCCTGGATCAGCAGCCTGGACTGAATACTTCAAGGAGGAATCCAATCATGAACAAAGTGTTAGTAACCTATTTCAGCGCCACCGGGACCACCGCCAGATTGGCGGAAAATCTGGCCTCCGCCATCCATGCCGACATCCACGAGATTCTGCCGGAAATTCCATACTCCGGCAAAGATCTGGACTGGACGGATAAAAAGAGCAGAAGCAGTGCGGAAATGAGCGACAAAGCCTTCCGCCCTGCCATTGCCAACAAGGCGGAAAACATGGAACGGTACGATACTGTCTTTATCGCCTTTCCCATCTGGTGGTATGTCGCGCCGACCATCATCAACACATTTCTGGAACAGTATGACATGGGCGGGAAGACCATCATTCCCGTGGCAACTTCCGGCGGCAGCGGCATGGGCAATACCAACCGTGAGCTTGCCCCCTCCTGTCCGGGCGCTGTCTTAAAGACAGGCAAGGTATTTCCAGCAAATACCGGCAGGGAAGCCTTAAAAGCATGGGCAGAGGACGTGATGAGCAGGAAATAGCAACCGTTCTGACACAGGCAGGCAATAGACATCCGGCTTGCTGCGCTGCAGAGCAGCAGGATATAGGAATCCATGCTCTGCAGCAGCTGAAACCGGACATGTGCCGCAGGCACGGCATCTCATCACCCGCAGGAATCTGCGTCAGGCCGTCTCCCTCACGATCAGCTCCGTATCCAGGATAATGGACTTGACCTCGGTCATCGGATTATCAATGATCTCCAGAAGCATCTCGCAGGCTGCATATCCCATCTGTTGCCTGGGCTGGCTGACCGTAGTGATGGCCGGGCTGGTCATAATCGACAGGTCAATATTGTCAAAGCCCACTACCATGATGTCTTCCGGCACGCGGAACCCATACTTCTTCACTGCCTTCACTGCAGCCGCGGCAAAGACATCCGAGACGGCAAAGAAGGCATTCGGGCGGGATTCGGACTTTAAAAGCCTGCTGACTGCCGCATAGGCCATCTCATAGCTGATCTCCGGAAGCTGGAGAACCCATTGCCTGGGAATCGTGATATCCGCGTTTTTCAGGGCATACAGAAAACCCTCCTGGCGATGTACCGAGTAGTTAAACGTTCCTGGCCCGTTAATCATGGCGATCTTGTTTCTGCCACTGGATAAAAGATATTGGGCGGCGGTCTCCGCCGCTTTAAAATCGTCAATACTAACATAGGGCATATGGGCGTTCTCATTATACTCGCAGCACTGGACCAGGGGGGTTAAGGCATTAAGCTTTTGCAGGGATTCCTCCGAAACCTTATTAAGGAGGATCACTCCTGCTGCCTCCACCTGTACCACCAGTTCGCAGAAATCCTGGATGGTTCCCCGGGAAAGGGGGGACTCATGAAGCAAAAGATGGTATCCATGAGCCTTTGCCGATATTCTGGCTCCTTTAATCACATCCAGATAAAACACATTGTCCACCCCGGGAATGTTGAGAAGGATAATCGGTTTTTCCGTCCCTTTCTCCTCCTGCTCCTTCCTTCCCAGCCGGTAGCCCAGTTCCCTCATCGCCTCTTCCACACATTGAATGGTATCCTCTTTCACCAGCTCCCGGTGGTTGAGAACCCGGGAGACCGTAGCCGGAGAGACA
Organism: Lachnospiraceae bacterium; assembly: GCA_910575255.1. Lineage (GTDB taxonomy): Bacteria > Bacillota > Clostridia > Lachnospirales > Lachnospiraceae > Brotaphodocola. The sequence goes on from CAJTEM010000002.1 coordinate 259,819, forward strand.
CCCGCCTGCTTCGCTATGGATGCAACCGTTATTTTTCTCATCTCGATCATTCCCTGCCTTGGTTTCCATACTTAATTTCCATGTGCCTGCTCTGCAATCGCTGATTCCGTTTCATTCTTGTTACATTCCTTCTTTACCAACATTTCAATTCCCATGAATCCACCCGTCATCTACGATTCTGGATTTCCCGTCCTCAGCCGCTGAATCATAGGCCGCCTCCACAACTGCCACAACCTCCAGTCCATTTCCAATATCCAAATCTTTTATAGCCTTTTCATCCGTTTCCCCTGTCAGAACATCCACAAACCTCTCGATTGGATAATAAAAGTTCTCCACAGAATTTCGCTCCTCAACCAATTCCATGCGGCCTTCTGTCTCCGGCCGAAGACTGGAATTGAGGAATAATTTTTCCTTTCCTTCTCTGCCGGAAACCACCAGAATTCCTTCTGTTCCAATCAACTCCATATACTGCTCCTGATAATTCGTGACCAGATCTGCATGCAAAAAGACAAGACACTGGTTTTCCATCTCCATCATCAGAGATACGCTGTCCTCACTTTCTCCTCTCATCCAGGATTTCATCCGGGCATTTACCTTCAACGGCTTTCCTGTGAGGTATATGGCAAGGGATATCCCATGAATTCCCAGATCAATCAACGCCCCTCCTCCGGCGATCTCTGGCGTCAGCCAGTCACTTCCCAGGCTCCCGTCCTTCGCTCTCCCATGAGCCCTTCGGAAGTAAAAGGCTACCGGCTTCCCGATCATTCCTGCCTCTGTTATGGATTTTGCTTTCACAAAGACGGGATTTCCCAGAGACTCATGGGACACCACATAAAGCAGCTCCGGATTCCTTTCCAGACATTCCTGTATCTGCTCCCCCTCCTCCCGGTTCCTGCATACGACCTTATCCGAAAATACATGCTTTTTATTGCTTAATGCCTCCACGATCAGCCTTGCGTGCAGACAGGTTTCGGACTCAATTATAACTACGTCAATCTCCGGATTTCCCAGAATTTCATGATAATTTTCCACAAAGGCACAGCCCAATTCTTCCGCGAATTTCCTTCCCCGCTGCCCGTCCGTGTCCCACACGGCATCCCACACAAGTCTTCCCTGATATTTCTCAGCCTTCAGCCGGCGGATAAATTTCTCCGCATGTACATGCCACGCTCCCAGAAGCGCCAGATGAAGAACTTCCTTTTTCTGAACCATACCCTTTCTCCATTTCCCCTGTCCGGATCGCGCTCTCCAAAGTTTCCTTTGCGATCCGATAACCGGTTTTCACCTTCTCTAATGTAGAATTCCATACCGTGTCGTCATGCTCCACACTGATCACGCCATCATAGTGAATTTCGTTCAGGCAGGCAACCAGTTTTCCCCAGTTCAGCTGTCCCAGGCCAGGATCCCGGTAATGCCACCAGTCCCTGGTCGCCAAGATTCCTGTATAGGCCAGTCTTTGCCGGTCAATCTCGCAGTCCTTGCCGTGAACATGAAATATCTTGTCCCCATACCGGATAATCTCCCTGTAGGGATCATTCATCAGCCACACAAAATGTGCCGGGTCAAAGGCAAATCCCACATTTTTACTGTCTAGCTTTTCAAATATCTGGTCATAAATCAAGGGGGAATAGGCGATATTTCCCATCATCGGGCAATTTTCAAAGGCAATCTTTACCCCTCTTTTTTCTGCATAATCCACAATCGGATGATAGGCCTTTGCCACCACGTCCACCTGTTTTTCCACCGGAAGATGCCCTCCGAAATTCTTTTCCTCATCATCCGGAGTCAGGTCGAAACCGGTAAATGCGATTACCTTATCCATGTCCAGCCGGTGCGCCAGGTCGATACGTTTTAACAGCTCTTTTGTATAGTATTTTCCCTTTAACGGATGAAGCATGTTTTTACAATAGCAAAAGGATCCCAGCCGGATTTTCCCCTCCCCCTGTATTCTTTCAAACAGCGCTTCGTCCAGTTCCACACTATCCCCGATCTCAATCTCCTTAAATCCGTGACTCGCCGCCCATTCCGCCACCCAGCGAAAATCTGTCTGTCCCACACGGTAAAATCCGTTTGTCAATAATCCTGTATGCATGATTTACCACCATTTAATTAAATCTGTCACTTCATTGCGCAGTTTCACAAATTCCGTATCTGTCACTTTCCTCGGCCTGGGCAATTCATTTATCATACTGGTCTTTATCTTTGTCGGCTTATTGGTCAGAACCATAATCTTATCGCTGAGATAAACTGCCTCCTCAATGTTGTGGGTGATAAAGATAACGGTTGTTTTGAGCTGCTCCCAAAGCTTGATCAGTTCGTCCTCCAAATGATATTTCAGGTTCAGATCCAACTGTCCATAGGGTTCGTCCATCAGAAGCAAATCTGGTTTTGTCGCAAAGGCACGGGCAATCACCACCCGCTGCAGCATACTGGCGGACAATTGCCTGGGATAGTATTTGCGGAACTTTGTCAGGTTTACCATCTCCATAACCTCTTCTACCCGCTCCTTCACCACATTTTCCGGAATCCGTTTGATGCGAAGCCCAAAAGCAATATTCTCCTCGATCGTCAACCATGACATGGTGGAGTATTCCTGGAAAATATATGCCACATTATGCTTTTTCAGGTCAATCGGCTCCCCGTCAATGAGCATTTCCCCTTTATTGATCTCATACAATTTGGTCAGGCTGTTTAAAAAGGTCGTCTTGCCGCAGCCGGTAGGACCCACAATACACAGGAACTCTCCGTCCTCTACCTGAAAGGAAATATCATCCAATACCAGTAAATCGCCAAAGCTCTTGGTCAGGTTCCTCACTTCAATTTTATATTTTTTTGCCTGTTCTTTTTCCATTCTCCGTTCCTCGCATCAAACCGTGTCATCCATATCATTGACAATCTGCTCCCACAGATCCAGAAAATCTCTGGAAACATAATCCCTGGGTCTGGGAAGGTTTATCAGATACTCTTTCTGCACTCTGCTGGGGCAATTGCTCATCAGAATAATCCGATCCGCCAGATAGACAGCTTCTTCCACATGATTCGTCACAAAAACGACGGTACGTTTTTCACTTGCACAGATCCGCTCAATCTCCTCCTCCATCATGTACCGGGTCTGCGCATCCAGATGCCCGAAAGGCTCGTCCATAAGCATCCCCCTGGGACTGTTGCAGTAAGCCCTGGCAATCCCCCCTCTGCTGCATACCTCCGGAAAGCTTTACCGGGAAGGAATTTTCAAATCCCTGAAGCCCCACCATATCGATATATTTCTGCGCTTTGGCTCTGCGCTCTTTTTTATTTACGCCAGCCATTTTCGGACCAAATTCCACATTTCCCATCACCGTAAGCCACGGGAACAGCGCCGTTGTCTGATACACCATACCGCTGGAAGGATTCGGGCCGGTTATGGTTTTCCCATCCACAATGACCTTCCCTTCGGTTGCCGGCTCCAGGCCTGCGATCAGATTCAGCAGCGTTGTTTTTCCGCATTGTCCGGGACCTAAGATCACTACAAACTCGTTTTCCTTAATCGAAAGCTCCAGATCTTTGATCACCGTATAATCTCCTCGGGTTCTTCCCCTCTGTTTTTTATTTTGCCATAGTTCCGGCATCCCATGTGGAATTTGGCATGAATTTTAAATCACAAATTGCTCCAGATATCTTTTCGACAGCCGCAGGCTGTCTAAAACCTTCTCCTGGCTTCCCTCAAAAGCCTTGTCCTCCACCTCAATACAGGTATAGCCGTCATACCCGATATCCGTCAGGGCTGACACATATTTCCCCCAGTCCACATCCCCCAGTCCCGGAAGCTTCGGGCTCATGAACTCAAGGGGATAAGCCATGATTCCGCAGCCTGCCAGCTTATCCGGATAAAGCTTGATATCCTTGTAATGGACATGGAATATTTTGTCCCGGAACTGGTAAATGGGCTTGATATAGTCCATCATCTGCCACACAAAATGGGACGGGTCGTAATTGATCCCCAGATAACTGCTGTCCAGAATCTCAAATATCCTTTTCCAGTTCTCCGGCGTGGTCATCAGGTTTTGGCCACCCGGCCACTGGCCGGCACCAAACAGCATGGGGCAGTTTTCAATGGCAATCCTGACCTGATTTTCCTCCGCCAGTTTTAAAATCGACGGCCAGACCTCCTTTATCAGCTCCAGGTTCTCCTCCACGGTTTTTCTCTGGTCACGGCCGATAAACGTAGTCACCATGTTGACTCCAAGCTTTGCGCTGGCACGGATTACCTTTTTCAGATGACAGACAGCCATCTCTCTCTTTTCCAGGTTACCGTCCATGGTATTGGGATAATAAGCCAGAGAAGAAATCTCCACCCCCTTTTCTTTGCGTATTCCTGAATATGCCTGCCGTAATCCTCCTCCTCAAGAACACGCCCCACATCGATATGGGAAACTCCCCCGTACCTTCTCTCCGCCGGCCCCTGGGGCCAGCAGGCTACCTCCACACAGGCAAATCCCAGACCGGAAGCAATGTCCATCATTTCCTCGTAGCTGCTCTGCTCCAGAATCGCACTCACAAATCCCAGTTTCATTTTAACCTTCTTCTAACCTCCTTCTTCGGGTTTTGATTTCTTACCTTTATAGTTTCATCCATCCGGCCGGAAGTTCTGCTTCCGGCCAGACCGGTTATTCGTTTACCAGAACCGTTCTCCCGGTTCTCGCTGACTCCATGCTTCCAAACACAGCCCGCATGGCGCTTAAAACGTCCCTTCCCGGCACCGCGCTTTCCCTTCCCTCTTTTACGGCAGACACAAACTCGTCGATAATCCCGGATTTCGTCTGATTGTCATTGGTCTGAATCCGATCGATTTCATACCGGACAATTCCCCCGTCTCTTCGGATCACCTCCAGGGAATACCGGGGATCCGCATAGATTTTCATGATTCCCTCTGTCCCGTACAGGATCGTGGAATTGTCCTCTTCACCGTAACAGGTCCAGCTTGCCGTCATGGTTCCCACAATGCCGCTTTTCATCTGATAAATGCAGATGGCGTTGTCATCCACCTCGATAGGATTTCCCTGACTGTCTTTTTTGTCAAGGGTCATCGCCTTAGCCGTCGTCTCTGCCACCACATCATCCAAAAGATACTGGATCAGGTCTGTTTTATGTACGCCCAGATCTGCCATGGCCCCCATGGCTGCCCTCTTTTTGTCAAAGAACCAGTTTCCCGGACCAGCATCCACACTCCAGGCCTCCGGGCCTCCATGGCCAAAACAACTGCGGAAGGTAAGCACCCTTCCGATATCCCCCCGACACAGAAGCTTCTTTGCCTCCTGGTGGGCTTTGGCAAATCTCTGGTTCTGCCCGATCATCAGAAGCTTCCTGCTTTCCTTTGCCGCGTGCACCATATCCTCGCATTCCTTCAGGGTAACTGCCATTGGCTTTTCACACAGGACATGCTTGCCTGCCTTCAGAGCCTGGATCGTAAGGGAGGCATGTGCATAGTTGGCCGCACATACGCTTACCCCGTCAATCTCCGGATCCTCCAGCAATTCCTCCACACTGGAGTATGCCCTGCATTGGTATGGATCCGCCAGCTTCCTGGCCCGCTCCTGATTCACATCATAAAGGCCCCATAGCTCCGCCTCCGGGTTGTCCCTGTACTCCGGGATATGCCTCACCTGAGCGATCTTTCCGCATCCGATTATTGCTGCTTTCATTTTTTTCCTTTCCTGTTTGTTTTATTTGTTTTGTATTTTTCATTTACTTTTTCATTTGTTTCTTTTCTTGTGCTCTATATTGCACTATATTTTTTCAGAAATCAAGTGGTTTTTTATGGATAATGACAGTTTCTATGTTTCCCACAGATGAATTTATTATAAATCATGCACATTCTACAATTTATTTCATAAAATTTTCATAATTGTTTCATTTGTTTCATAACAGACAGGCCTTGGGGAGCCTGCCGGACGGTATTCCAAATCTGAAAAAAGGGATTTCGAAACAGATTTTTATTGATAAAATTTTTAAGATTTACAGAAAAACAGCCTTCCCAAGGGAAGGCTTAATAAGTATCGCAAAAATTCTTGTATCTGGCACCCGTTATTTCCGCAATGCGGCGCCTGACGTAAATCTCCGGGACGGGCGGCAGCAGAGCACTGCCGTCAGCATCAGCAGGGCCGTCACCGCAAGGCTGATGGGGAACGCCGCCATAATGGTCTGAAAATTCGGACTTTTGGGAAATATCCAGTAAATCCAGCTCAAACGCACCCCACCTCCACCACCTGAGGATCGCAGTTAAAAATGAAAATCAGCGGCCTGCCGAAGAACAGGATCACCGCGATGTCCGCCGCATTGAACAGCTGGCCCAGAATAGCGATGGCCGCCACCGGCAGGGCAAACTGCAGAATCTTGTCCCAGATAGGACCATGCAGCATATCCAGCTTCCTTTTTCCTATCACTGAACTCAACTTCCATCTCTATTGCCCCCGCTTCACTCTCGCGGTTCCCTCTTCCAGATCTCCCTCCACATGGATGGCAAATGCTCCGTCTACCTTGGGATTGTCCAGAATTCCTTCCTCAATCATCAGGCGTCCGCCTCCGATATCCTCCTCTGCCGGCTGGAACATCAGCTTGACCGTGCCGCACAGCTCATCCTTTAACTGATTCAGGATCATGGCCACGCCCAAAAGCCCTGCCGTATGTCCGTCATGTCCGCAGCCATGCATTTTCCCGGGAATGGTAGATTTATAAGGGACATCCGCCTCCTCCTGAAGGGGCAGGGCATCCATATCTGCTCTCAGCAAAACCGTTTTTCCCGGCTTTCCGCCCTGGATTGTAGCCAGCACCCCGGTCTTTGCCACAACCTTGTAGCGGATCCCGATACGGTCTAAGGTCTCCTGAACCAGCTTTGATGTCTCATACTCCTCCAAAGCAAGCTCCGGATGCATATGGATACGGCGCCTGAGCTGGATTACCTCTTCCAGATGTTCCTTGGCCAACGCTGTAATTTCTCTTTCTAACATAGCTTTCCCCTCCACATTTTATAATAGACTCTCGGAATCTCTAAGCCTTATTTTATGCGGCTTTTGGAATTCCTTTTTTATAAATTCCCCCAGCTTTTTAAAAAAGGGGTTGACAAACCGTACAAAATGTGCGGCGCTTCGCGCCCTTGATTAACAAGGTATCTTTCGTTCCGGCACAGCCGGTACAGACCTTTTGATTGGGGGTGTTTCTAAA